>JANOPQ010000176.1:0-5201 GCA_031421935.1 Bacteroidota bacterium
GAGGTCCATAGTTGCTATTAAATACATTAGAAGAAATTTGATCTTCAAAACCGTTCAATATATAAATGCATGTATGTGTGTTTTTAAAAGTATTACTCGATATATTTAATGCAGATGCATTACCGCTGTTGGAGGGGCGAAAAGAATAAATACCGGCTACACAATTATTGAAATCGGCATCGTTAATTTGGATGCTACTGGTTTCATTTAAATAGATCCCATGGTATGCTCTATCAAATTTATTATGCAAACCCAATAACTGTAAGTGATTTGCCTTAACATTACTGGCTAATAAAAATATGGCAGCATTTTCACCTGTGTGCGGATACCATAAACCTCCTAAATTCGAACTAAATTCGCAATTATAAATTTGGGATGCAAGTCCACTTATTGGATGATTTTGGTACGCAATAGCAACGTAGTTGTTTTTAAAATCGGTTCTATCTATTATCATATAACCTCCATCCTGTGGATTACCAGGGAGTGTATTATTTTCATCATAAAAATTAATTCCTACAATTGCTTGCTCAATGGAACTTCGTGTACTAGTTGCAACATCAGGCAAACTATAAAATTCTCCCATGGTAGCAGTTGGAATATCGCTCCATACTTCAACACCTTTCCACATGGTTGAACATGCTGGATTTCCGTTAAGTTTAGTACCTTCTATGAACAGCTTAGCTCCGGGATGAACAATAATTTTTCCTGTTAAACTAAATTGTAGCTCCATTCCAGTAATATGAACGGTTACATTGGGTAATATTTCCAATTCATTTTTTATAAGGGCAATACTTCCTGTCCCTCCATTTAATGGATTAGAAGCAGGTGTCCATGTTTCGGATTCTTCAGCGCTGAAATTCTCTATATGATATTCAGTTAGAAAATTACAACAAACTTTATCTGTTGTAAAATTTGAAAGATAATTTTCGCCATCCTGCTGGTCGGGCATAATGTTTACTCCTACATAATTACTTGTTGCATAAAAAATAGACGACGCAGGCGCTCCTGCTATATGCGAATTATTTAATTCTACCCAATTATCAACAAAAGTTAAGTTAGAAGGATTATTGGGGTCATTCAATTTGGTAAGTATTGTATGAGGATTTGAATTATTTGGTGAACTGCAATCGGGACAAACCATATATAAATTGTTATCCACACCCGTTTCTATCATTGATAAACCATACTTCATTAGAGAATTCTGATTTATATTTGGAATTGGAACGGACACTCCAGTTGAGGCATTAACGCAATGCAAGTAATCAGGTTCGGTGGTTGTATAATAAATATATTGGCCGTTCGGAGAAAATTCAATTCCTTTTAAAGGGTTTGGTATTGAAGAAACAATAGGACCAACAACAAAATTATTTGTAGGTAATAAGTTTTGATTGAAATTCACAACTTCAATATCATTTTGAGTATTTCCCCTAGGAATTGCTAAAATATAATTAGTAGTTACGCCGTTTAATTGCTGCTCGTACACTTCGAGCTCCGACTTCAATAGACCGCTACCAACATTACTACCGCCCCCATTAGCGGTTGAATAAACAAGGTTTGCTGTAGAAATTCCAGAATTTGAAATAATGGAAGCATAAACTTGCCCACCAGAAGAGATAAATAAGATCCGACTTCCATCATTTCGTGGACGAGTCACTGCCAAATGCATTTCACTGGTATGAACACTAAAATTAGTCCAACCTCCACCGCTATTTGTAATATCAGTTGAAGTTACATCGTTAGAAGCATTTGCACCTAACAACGACCCAAAAGCGCTTACGCCAACATTATAAAGACTCATATCAATTGTTGCATATGATGGTTTTGGATTAGTGCCATCAAAACCAGTCCCGTCAAAAATGTTAGCAGAAATAAGATAATACTGACTACAAGATCCCGGAACAGGAACAATGCAAATTTCTGGATAACCTAAAAAGGGAGCTTGAAAACCTACTGTGTTTACCCATATTTTTCCTAATTCAGCCCAGTTCTCATTAAATACAGTCCCATCAATTATAAAAAAAGACAACTCATTATTTTGATCGTGTCTCATATTCCAACCGGATGCATCATAGTTTAAAAAACCTGCCAAGCCAGGTAAAGGTGTATTCGGAATAATCGCCTGCACATCGATATACTCTTCACCAAACAGCCATCGATTACTTTGTGAGAAAGAAACATTAATCATGAAAAAATAAACTATCAATTGCAATACAATTTTGCTCCTGACAATTGGAATAAGTACTCTCTTTAACGTCTTTTCTTGTCGCAGGGGGGGGGGGTGAGGAGTGTGAGTGCGAGTGTGGCAATGTAAATGATGGTTGTTGGGTAATTTTAAAATTTTTCATAATAATTTTTTAAATTTGTTAAATTATACTAATAAACCCGGGTACACCAAATGTACAGCACTTTTCATCCAAAACAACCCCCAAATGCATTTTCACTACATTTAGGTGACATTTTCACTACTTCTAGGTGAAATTTTCACTACTTCTAGTATATGATTTTCTCAAAAAAAATTCGTATGGGAAAACCTTATAATGTGAAAGTCTCTAAAAATCGAATCCAAATAGCTCCTTAAATTAACCCACAAAGAAAGGGGTTCCTGTTTTCACAAGAACCCCTTCATTTTATTGCCATTTTTTTTACCAAATATTCACTCGTAAACTATCGGGACGCCACATGGCATCGCCTTCCTTTATATTGAAGGCTTTGTAGAACTCGGGGATGTTAGCCAGAGGACCATTGATGCGCAAGAAATTAGGAGCATGTACATCCGTCATGATACGAAGTGCTAATGTTTCGTCGCGCATGTGTCCAAGCCAGCTTAATGCATAGCCGAGGAAGAAACGTTGATCGGGAGTTAAACCATTAATCAACTTTCCGGATTTGTATTGCTCGGTTTTTTGGAATGCAGTATATCCTAATAATACTCCACCTAAATCAGCAATGTTTTCACCTTGCGTTGCATCACCATTCACGGTTAAACTATCTAACACTTTGAATTCATCGAATTGTCGAACGATCATCTTAGCTCGTTTCGTAAATTCAGTTTCATCAGAAGGTGTCCACCAGTTTCGCAAATTTCCTTTCTCATCAAATTGTCGACCTTGATCATCGAACCCATGTGTTAACTCGTGTCCGATCGTTGAAGCACCTGCATAGCCGTAGATAATGGCATCGTCAGCTAATGAATCTTCTAAACCTGGAATGATAAAGATTGCAGCAGGAAGAACGATTTCATTATTGGATGGATTGTAATAAGCATTGTAAGTTTGAGGAGTCATGTCCCACTCGGTTCGATCAACTGGCTTTCCAAGTTTTGAAACCTGGAAATTATGTGACCATACATTACTGCGCAATACATTCATTACATAACTAGAACGATCAATACTTAATGCACTATAATCCTTCCATTGATCAGGATATGCTACTTTAACGGTGATGGAATTTAATTTAACGATGGCTTTTGCTTTTGTTGAATCGGTCATCCATGTTAATTTACCAATGCGCTCACGATACGCTTCAATAATATTATCGGTTAAATCCTTGTAACGCTTTTTGAAAGTAGGAGAAACATATTTTTCTACATACAATTGTCCCAACAAATCACCAATTGAAGTTTCTTCTTGATTTAACACTCGCTTCCAGCGGGGACGTTTTGCTTTTACTCCGTTTAAAATAGTTCCATAAAACTTGAAATTTTGATTCTCAAAAGGAGAACTTACATAATCGGCAAAACCATTGATTAAATTCCATCGCAAGTATACTTTCCAATCATCAATACTATTTGCTTTCAAACTTTTCTCTACTTCCTTAAAAAACTCAGGCTGACCTACGATGATCGAATCAATGCCTTTAACATTCATTCCATCGAACATCAACTGCCAATCAATAGATGGTGTCAATGATTTTAATCCATCGAATTGCATTTTATTATAATTCAGATATGGATCACGTAAGTCTTCCAACTTGCGAGAAGATTTCGCCAATGCCTTTTCCATTCTTACTACAGTAGCTGCATTTGCTTTTGCTTTGATGCTATCATCGCCCATCAACATAAACATCGCTTTCAAATGATTGTCGTATTCCATTCGAATAGTAACGGTGCGCGCATCCGAATTAAAATAGTAGTCACGGTCAGGTAAACCGATTCCGCCTTGATATAAATGCAAAGCTTGTTGATCGGAACGCATTTCATCTTGAAAAATATACGCCGAATACAATGGACTCACTCCATATGTTTGAAGTTTAGCAATCACCTTTACCAAACTTGGAAGATCTGTAATTTGATCTATTGAGGCAAATTCATTCTTTAATGGTCCAAGTCCTTGCTTGTCGATACTAACGGTATCCATACCCGCAAAATAGAAATCACCAATTTTTTGTTGACTGCTTCCTTTTTCGGAAGTTGCTTTGGAAGCTTCTTCGCTTACTTTTAGCATGCGATTATTGGTCTCCTCTTGAACGAGTGTCCAGATGCCCCAAGATTTTTCAGCTTCTGGAATGGGATTATTTTTTAACCAAGTTCCACAGGCGTACTTAAAAAAATCGTCGCCTGGATTTAATGTGGTGTCCATGTTTTCTACTAAAGGATCTTTAGCAGGTGCTGTGGGTGCCGGGCCTTTACAAGAAGCGAGAATCAAACTCACCGAAGCGAGTAAGAGATAGTTAAGATTTTTCATAAGATGATTTAGGGAATCAAAGGTAATTAATAGAACTACTTAAGCAAATATTCCATCGCTTTGTTTTTCTCCTTTACAGGAGGGTGACAGGACTTTTCTCGACAAACAAAATATTGAGTAGCATCTTTGTCAAATCGACTATGAAAGATGGAAATATTAGAATCTATTTGTGTTCCTGCAATGATGGTGAGAGGTAAATACTCATTTAGAATGGATTGCAATGCATTCACACTTTCAGATCCCGCAATGACTAACTCTGTCCCTTTTTCCATTTCCAAAAACACGCGCGCCCATCGACTATACCATGCAGTTCCTTTTTCTACATCGGGCTTCATCACTTGCAACATGTTACGACAACGAATTTCTAGAGACGAATCGCCATTAATTCGCGACAAACGCAATAGATTATGCGACATCACTGCATTCGAAGATGGAATAACATTGTCTTGCACCTCTTGTTTTCGAGCAATTAGAGATTCAGAATGAGAGGAGGTAAACCAAAAGATAGGAGATTCATCG
>JANOPQ010000177.1:0-11586 GCA_031421935.1 Bacteroidota bacterium
GGGCTCTATTAAGGGGGTGAATTCCTGTAGAGACGCCATTAATGGCGTCTCTACATATTGAATATTAGCAATCAACACTTTCTGCAAATTGTTGATAAACGTTTAATTTAGCCTTGACGCCTATGCGATAGCTATCGGGACGCAAAGGCTGCGCTTCGACAAATTTATTATCAATCACGATAGTTCTATGGATTGCGCATTTGCGAGAAAATTTAGCGTCTCTAAAACTTAGCGCCTTTGCGCCTTTGCGAGCCATTTTTGTCTCCTGACATCGATGCGTCACTATAGCTAACAGGACGCAAAGTTCTATATAAAGTCATATTTAAAAACACGAATAATTTCTCCGTGCACCTCCGCGTAATCTTGTGTCTCAGTGGTAAAAAAATGGAATTCAGTGAGCAAACCGTTAAACTAATTTTCTGAATTATTCTTTTCTGAATTCTGCATCTCATAATCCACAAACATCATTCGCGCTCTTTGCTCTGCTTCAATAGTATATTTCAATTCGGCTTTTGCACCAAAGAAAATAAAAATACCAATCAAAATAAGCATCGGACTGTAGAGCCAGCCAAGAATTACAAACCCAATTGAAATCACTTGTCCGATGCGCACTGCAATTTTTGTGGCTTTCACTTTACTTAATTTCATTGCTAATAGTGATCTCAGAATTCTACCTCCATCCATGGGGAAAGCCGGAATCATATTAAACACCACTAAAGAAATATTCACAAGTAACAGATTTACAAGCAAAGAATTCGATTCCATCTCCAACATATCAAATCCCAAAGGAAGTCCTTTTCCAAAATACATCACCACCGCTAAAAGAATAATAATTCCAACATTCACGGCTGGACCAGCAATTGCCACCACCAATTCATGCCAAGGTTTCTCTGGTATTTTTTCGAGTCGGGCCAATCCACCTATGGGTAAAAGTGTTATGTCTTTCGTCGGAATTCCGTAACGGGCTGCTGAAAGAGCATGTCCGAATTCATGTAGTAAGACACACAAGAAAACCATCAAAATAAATCCAATTTCTTTAGCTATATCATTCACACTACTCCCATCAAAAAAAGAATTCCCTCCTACCCAAATAAGTAAGATGAGAAATGTCCAATGAATATAAACTCCAATATTTCTATAAGATCCAATACGAAATGCTCCTTTCATAAATATTACCTTACGGCAAAGATACCATACCTTTTTAGGATTCATCCATCTTCGGATAGATTTAATGATTTATAAGGATCATTGCTTTAAAACTAATTCCTTTTTAATTATTTTAGCCACAATAGATCGCATCAAATGGACAATCAAAAAATTGCAGATATTTTAGAATCTACTGCCAAGCTCCTTGAACTTCATGGAGATAATCCTTTTAAGATAAAATCGTACTTGAATGCCGTCAATAAAATAGAGCGACAAGAAGAGAAACTGGAAGGAAAATCGAAGGAAGAGTTGGAAAAAATGGATGGTATCGGAAAAAGTCTGAGCCAGAAAATTTTTCAATTAATGCAAGAGCAAACTTTTCCTGAGCTGGAAGAACTCATTTCTAAAACACCCATCGGCGTCATGGAGATGATGAAAATAAAAGGCATAGGTCCAAAAAAAGTAGCAGCATTGTGGAAGGAACTTGAAATTGAATCGCCGGGTGAACTTTTATACGCCTGCAATGAAAACCGTTTGGTGGCATTGAAAGGTTTCGGACAAAAAACGCAAGAGGCGATCAAGAAATCGATTGAATTTAGTATTTCACAAAAGGGATTATTTCATTATGCATTTGCAGAATTGAACATAATTTTGTTGATGGATTCAATGAATATAATTAATAAAGAAATTGAACTCATTACAGTTGGAGAAGTAAGAAGAAAATGTGAAATTGTTTCAAGCATTCAGCTAATAGCAAAAAGTGAAGATCACGAAAAAATTAATATAGCAGTTGAAAAGTTACCCTCTCTCCTATTCTCGATTGAAAACGCTACAACTAACCAAATAAACTTAATTGCCTCGACTGGCATACCTATTTCGATTCAGTTTTTTCCTGCAGCAGAACTCATCTACCAGCAATGGAAAGCAACAGGAAACGATGAACATCTAGCACAATGCTTAGCATTAAAATCGGTTGATGAAAATCAATTGAAAAAATGCACATCAGAGCTAGAAATCTACCAAACTTTCGGACTTCCTTATATCGAACCAGAACTGAGAGAAGGTCGAAGTGAAATAACAAGAGCACTTAATGGGAATTTACCTGCTACATTAGTCGAATTAAAAGACTTAAAAGGAATTTTGCATAACCACAGTACTTACAGTGACGGGAAAAATACGTTGAAGGAAATGGCCTTGGCTTGTAAAAATTCAGGGTACGAATATTTAGGAATTTGTGATCATAGTAAATCTGCTTTTTATGCAGGCGGATTAAGTATTGACAGAGTTGCTGAGCAGCAAGAAGAAATTAAAAAATTAAATATAGAATTAGCTCCATTTATTATTTTTTCTGGAATTGAATCTGATATTCTCACCGATGGAAGTTTAGATTATCCTGAAGAAATTTTGAAGTCCTTCGACTTCATTGTTGCTTCTGTGCATTCAGGATTGAGAATGGATATAGAAAGGGCTACACAACGCATCATCACTGCAGTTCAAAATCCCTATACTACCATCCTTGGACATCCAACCGGTCGGCTTTTACTTTCTAGAGCTGCCTACCCCATCGACCATGAAAAAGTGATTGATGCTTGTGCGAAATATGGAGTCGTCATTGAATTAAATGCACATCCTTATCGACTCGATTTAGATTGGCGATGGATTGAGTACGCCATCAACAAAGGTGTCAAAATTTCCATCAACCCAGATGCCCATTCTACCGAAGGCTATAAAGACATGTACTATGGCGTTTGTGTAGGAAGAAAGGGCTTTTTAACCGCAAAAGAAACATTTAATGCACAAAATCGAGAAGATATTAACAAATACTTTCAAGATCGAAAGAATGCAATTGCAGGCAATCAATAAATTCACTAATTTTATGCTAAGCCTTTAATCATTTACTCTTATGGCCATTATCAGTTCGGTACTTTCGTGGATAATGAAGCAGCGATTGCATCAAATCGAGCTGTTCATGAAATTTCCGAATGAGGTGCAACAAGATTTGCTGAAGAAGCTTATCATTTCTGCTCGATACACTGAATTTGGTCGACGGTTTGATTTTTCTTCCATCTCTAGCTCTAAAGAATTTAGAAATCGTATTCCACTTCAAGATTACGAAAGTTTAAAACCATATATTATTCGTTTAAAAGCTGGAGAACAACAATTACTTTGGCCGAGTGATGTGCGATGGTTTGCAAAGTCGAGCGGAACAACTAATGACAAATCCAAATTCATTCCCGTTACTAACGAAGCACTGGAAGAATGCCATTACAAAGGCGGAAAAGATTTATTATGCTTGTACTTTCATAATAATCCAGAGACACAATTATTCAACGGTAAATTACTTACGTTAGGTGGAAGTCACCAGTTAAATTCAAACACCAACGATTCATTTTACGGAGACTTAAGTGCCATCCTTATTCAGAATCTTCCTTTTTGGATACAATTGTTTCGTACACCCGAACGTTCCATTGCATTGATGGATGAATGGGAAGAAAAAATTGAACGCATTGCTCAAACGACCATGAATGAGAATGTAACCAATATTGCTGGAGTGCCTTCTTGGACATTAGTGTTGCTAAAAAGAATTTTAGAATTGAGTGGTAAAAAAGATTTGACTGAAGTTTGGCCCAACCTCGAACTCTTTGTTCACGGTGCTGTGAACTTTAGTCCGTACAGAGAGCAATTCCGACAATTGATTCCAAGTGCTCAAATGAATTATTTGGAAACCTACAATGCTTCAGAAGGATTTTTTGGAATTCAAGACCAAACCAATTCAGAGGAAATGTTGTTGATGTTAGACTACGGCATCTACTACGAATTTCTGCCAATGGGTGAGTGGGACAAAGATTTTCCTGAGACGCTTACTTTGGATCAAGTGAAGATTGATGAAAACTATGCTATCATCATCACTACGAATGCTGGATTATGGAGATATAAAATTGGCGATACTGTAACTTTCACATCGCTAAATCCATTTCGTATTCGTATCACGGGAAGAACCATGCATTTCATCAATGCGTTTGGTGAAGAGTTAATCATTGATAATGCTGAAAAAGCATTGGCGATTGCATGTAAATCGAGCGGTGCAAGTATTAAAGATTATACGGCAGCACCCGTTTATTTTGATGCAGAACATGGTGGTGCACATGAATGGCTCATAGAATTTGTAACACCTCCCATTGATATAAATGATTTTAGTGTTTACCTCGACAATGCGCTCAAGCAAATCAATTCTGATTATGAGGCGAAGCGTTATAGAGACAAAGTATTGAGTTTACCCATTGTGAGAAGTTTGCCTTGCAATACCTTCCATAACTGGATGAAATCAAGAGAGAAATTAGGGGGACAACATAAAGTACCTCGCTTGGCTAATCACCGAAACTATGTAGATGAAATTATGAATAATTTTGTACTCAATGTATAAATTCATCCTCCTCATCCTACTAACATTTTGTTCTACTTTTCCATCTTATGCTCAATTGGAAATAAAACCAGTAGCGAACGTTTCCAATTTCGAAGTAGATCCATTAGGCAACTGTTACTATTTAAAAAACGATGACCTGATTAAAGTGAATGCTCTTGGAAAAGAATTGGTGCGTTACAGCATGAAAAATCTAGGAGCGCCGAGTGCAATTGATGTTAGCAATCCGCTTCGCATTTTGGTGTTTTATTCGGCGCAGGCAGTCATTCGAATTTTAGATAACAACCTTATCGACCAAAGTGAATTAGATCTACGCAGCATGGGCATCATTCAACCCAAAGTGATGGCGGGCACTCCTGATCAGGGAATCTGGATCTTTGATGAGATCAGCGCTTCATTGATCAAAATTGATACACGACTAAATTCTTCTGCATTGTCGGTTGACTTAACCCAGCTTACGGGGCGCAGACCCAATCCCATTCGTTTAATTGCCAACCAAAATTGGGTCATTATGCACGACCAGCAAGGCATTATCTTATTTGATCAGTTTGGAACCAAGCTGAAGTCCATTCCTCTAGATACTCCATCCATCGTGCTCCAATTGAGTGAAAACAGTCTCATCTATTCCGACAAAGGGCAATTAATGAGTTATCAAATGAATTTGAATGCCTTTCAAAAAGAAAATAATTTATGCCCCAAAAACGCTGTAAAAGCCTATTTTTCAGAGGAGAAATGCTGGTATCTTGTCCAAGAAACCCTGTATTTTCCTCAATGAACTTTTCAACACATTTTGGTAGGCTTGATTACAGCAGTTATTTTTGAAGCATTCGGGAAAAAGTTCTCCGATTTCTCAGTATTAAAATAAGATACCTTGGCTACAAGTTCAACTACAAAAAACATGCATATCGCAGTGGCCGGAAATATTGGTTCCGGTAAAACTACGCTTACAAGTCTACTTGCCAAAAATTTAAAGTGGGAACCACATTATGAAGACGTGGATGATAATCCTTACTTAAATGATTTTTACGAAGACATGCAACGATGGTCTTTCAATTTGCAGATTTATTTCTTGAACAGTCGATTCAATCAAATCATCAAAATCAGAAAAGCAAGTAAGACGGTAATTCAAGATCGAACCATCTATGAAGACTCCTATATATTCGCACCCAACTTGCACGCGATGGGATTAATGACTACTCGTGATTTTAATAATTACTTAGAGTTATTTAATTTGATGAGCAACTTCGTTCAACCACCCGATTTATTGATCTACCTAAGAGGAACGGTTCCTGCCTTAGTTCGTCAAATCGAAAAGCGTGGTAGAACGTATGAAAATTCCATCCGTATCGATTATCTAAAAAGATTAAATGAAAGATACGAAGCATGGATTTCACAATATGAATTAGGCAAACTTTTGATCATCGATATCGACGATATCAACTTCGCTGAAAATCCAGAGCATTTGGGAATGGTCATAAATAAAATAAACGGAGAAATACACGGGTTGTTTCAACCTTAAATCTCCTGTAGATATCCACATAAAAAAACCTCGCCATAGCGAGGTTTTTTTTATTTATTCCATCAATCGTTTTATTAAAAGCAAGGGCAAAATTATTTTTTATTCAATCCTTCCACAACTTGTTTGGTTACATCCAATGAGTCGTTGGCGAATAATATTCCACCACCGCGCGAGTAACCAAGTATAAAATCATACTGTTGATTCTTATTGTACGTTTTCAAGTACCGCATTAAATCTGAGTGAATACTATCGGTTAAATCGGATTCTTCCGCTTTCAATTTATCTAAAAGATTTTCTCTGTCCGCCATCAAGGCCTGTTGCTTTCTCATCAACGATTCTTCGCGCAATTGTCTTTCCCCGTCACTCATACCGGCTGCACTTTCCTGATAGGTTTTAATTTCATTCTCTAAGTTACTTCCTCTTGCTGTTAGGAGTTGATCGAGGCTATCACGTTTCTTCTCCATGCTTGCAGACATCTCCTTAAAAAGAGAATAACTATCCATCAAGGAATCGGAATTCACAAAAACAATTTTGGATTGGCTCGCTTGAACCGAGAGCGGTGTAGTCGTAGTTTCAGGATTGCTGAACTGCTTATAATAGAGAAAGGCTACGGCTAATACCAGTATACCATTGAGAATCAGAGAGGCTTGTTTCAAGATTTTAATTTTTTACAAAGATAGAAAAGCCTCAGAAACGTAAATAAATGGATTTGCCTGCGTACCTTTGCAGTCCAATTGCAGTATATGAGTATTAATCAGGAAATTAAAAAAAGAAGGACATTTGCCATCATCTCCCATCCCGATGCCGGAAAAACGACATTGACGGAGAAGTTTCTTCTTTTTGGAGGGGCGATTCAGACAGCAGGAGCCGTAAAGTCGAATAAAATCAAGAAAAGTGCTACTTCCGATTTTATGGAGATTGAAAGACAGAGGGGAATCTCAGTAGCTACCTCTGTTATGAATTTTGAATATAACGATACCCTCATTACGCTGTTGGATACTCCCGGTCATAAAGACTTTGCGGAAGACACCTACAGAACATTAACGGCGGTTGATAGTGTCATTTTAGTAATCGATTGTCAAAAAGGAGTTGAGGAACAAACTTACAAATTGATGGAAGTTTGTAGAATGCGAGATACACCTGTTATCATTTTTGTAAATAAGATGGATCGTGAAGGAAAGTATCCTTTTGATTTGTTAGATGAGTTAGAAGAAAAATTAAAAATAAAAGTGCGTCCATTAAGCTGGCCCATCAGCGTTGGACAAACTTTTAAAGGAGTTTATAATCTTTTCGATAAAAGTTTATATGCATTTACTCCCGGAAGCGAGAAAAAACCAATGGGCGTTGCCATCACCGATTTAGCGGATCCGGCTGTAGATAAACTAGCGGGACAATATGCAAAGCAAATTCGTGAAGATGTAGAATTGATTGAAGGTGTTTACGAAACTTTCGATACCAAAGATTATTTAAGTGGAAAGTTAGCTCCTGTATTTTTCGGCTCGGCGATCAATAATTTCGGGGTAAAAGAAATGCTGGATACTTTCATTAAAATTTCGCCAGTACCTGGAAGTAGACCTACTGACAAAAGAGAAATTCATCCCGACGATAAAAATTTTACTGGATTCATCTTTAAAATTCACGCCAACTTAGATCCGCGTCACCGCGATCGAATTGCATTTTTAAGAGTGTGCAGTGGGAAATTTGAGCGCGGAAAATTCTATCATCATGTGCGATTAGATAAAGACATGCGCTTTAATAACCCTGCCACTTTTCTCGGACAAAGCAAGAGCATCATTGATGAAGCTTACCCTGGTGATGTAATTGGATTATATGACAGTGGAAACTTTAAAATTGGAGATACTTTATCACAAGGTGAAAACTTAAACTTCCAAGGAATTCCGAGTTTCTCGCCTGAGATTTTTAAAGAATTGGTAAACACCGATCCGATGAAATCCAAGCAACTTGAGAAAGGAATAACGCAATTAACGGACGAAGGGGTTGCGCAATTATTCATTCAGTATGGCGGTAACCGTAAAATTGTAGGTACGGTTGGAGAATTGCAGTTTGAAGTCATCCAGTATCGTTTAGAGCATGAATATGGATCATCCTGTCGATTCAATATGATTAGTGTTTACAAAGCTTGTTGGATTACCTGTGATGATAAAAACAAATTGGATGAATTTGTACGTTTCCGCCAGCATCAAGTAGCGACCGACAAAGACAATAACCTGGTTTACCTTGCCGATTCACAATGGATGCTCGACCAGATGATAAAGAATTATCCAGAAGTGCAATTCCACTTCACCTCTGAGTTTAAGAGGAAGGCGTTGATGGAATCCTAGGCGAACTCTTAATTGTTTCCTGAATATTGTAATTTTTCTTTAATAATTACGACATATTCAAAAAACTCAGTACCTTTAGTTACTAATTATGCTTACTCCATGATTTAAGAAGATTGGCACACCAAATAAAGTCCGAACATAAAAGAAATTATATTCAATTTTAGTTCTAGCCTCTCCCCTGCCCTCTCCAGAGGAGAGGGAGTTTAAAAATTTAAATTTGTCTCAAGTGACCTCTTGTGCCCTTTTGTGTCTCTTGTGTTGAAAAAATGGTTACGTCTGGGATGTTATTTATATGTCAAAAAAATATAGAAGCTAGTCGCTTTACTATTTAATGTTAATCAAAGAATACATATTGCTCGATACGAAAACAGATTATTGCTTCAATACTATTCAAGCCTCTCCCCTGCCCTCTCCATCCTCTCCAGAAGGTGAGGATAAAAAAGGAGAGGGAGTATTAAAAATAAAGTTTGTCTCGAGTGTACTCAGTTTAGCATTTATACGGCAATTCCAAATAGAGTCATGATAGAAAAGTACGAGTTGAATTTTATTTATAACGCTTAGCTGTTTTCAAATGAAAAAATTTAAGATTTTTCTTCTTTTGATTGTATTTTCAATGCCGCTCTACGCTCAATTGCAAGATAGCAAATGGTACTTTGGAGGATCAGGTGCTGGAGTACATTTTTATTCTTGCACCGATTCCGTTTTTGAAAATGGCAATGGTTCGGCTTGGGAAGGATGTGTTACCATGAGTGATGAACAAACAGGACAATTGTTATTTTATTCCAACGGAATAAATATTTATAATGCAAATCACGATACCATGTCGAATGGTTTCAATGCAGGACTTTCGAACAGTATCACCCAAAACATTGCCATCAAGAAACCAGGGAGCAATCATCTTTACTATTTTTTCACTGCTGATGTTCAAGGTGGTATTAGTTCCAACCCCTCTTATCCGAATGCCATTGGAGTAAATTATGCGGAAATAGATATGAATTTAAATGGAGGTCTGGGAGGAGTAATATCAAAATTCAATATTTTAAAAGACACCAGCAACTGCGAAAAACTCACTGCAGTTCGGCATGCAAACGGACAAGACATTTGGTTGATCGGACATGAATATGGAAATAATAATTTCTTTGTTTATAGTATTACCTCGTCGGGTATAAATACAACGCCCGATTATTATTCGGTTGGACCTGTCATTAAAACCTTTCAGCAAGGGATTCCTGGCTTAGCCAACTTCGATGCGATTGGGGAATTGAAAGCCTCTCCTAACGGAACTAAATTAGCATTTACTACTTACTACAATGGAATTACCGCGATAGTTGATTTTGATAATTCAACAGGAGCGATTAGCAATCCCATCCAGCTTAATATTAATGATGGAGGCTATGGTGTTTCCTTTTCTCCTAACAATTCCGTTCTCTACATCGGAGCCATAGATACAGCAGTAAGTTTTGTTCCGGACAACGGCAAACTTCTTCAGTTTGATATTAGCTCAGGGGTACAATCTACCATTCAAAATTCAAAAACGATCATTTACAATCAGATCAATTGTGGCTTCAGTTGCTTAAAATTATCTCCCAACGGTACCATCATCGTGTCACATTATGGAACCTCAGGAAGTGTAGTGGGCGATGGATATTTAGGCGAAATCCGCTATCCCGATAGTTTAGGTTTTGCTTGCAATTATATTCACAGTGCCATTTACCTCAAAGGAAAAACTTCCAGTTGGGGATTAAACAACCAAATGGAAAATCCGAATTATTGTATTCCGACTTCTACTATTGAAAATACAACTCTTTATACTTCAATTTCTGTTTTTCCAAATCCTACTACTGGAGAATTTATAGTCACTTACCCTTTACTAGGAGGAGAAAAAGCTTCATTTGAACTTTACGATAATTTAGGGAAAATTGTCACTAGAAAAATAATGGATTCAAGTTCAACATTCATTACCTTTAATATGTCACATCATTTGGAGGGTATTTATTATTTAAGGATTAAAACTAACTTTGGTTTTATTATTAATAAAAAAGTCGTTTTAATTAAATAAAATTGAAAATTAAAATAGCATATCTAATATTGTTGTTTGCAATTATTAATTGTCTTTCATCAAATGCCCAATTCACTGATCGTTATTGGGCATTCGGAGACAGTGCTGCCATCGATTTTAAAAATCTCACAAATCCGCAACCTGCAAATAGTATCCTTCGTGTAAGAGGAACATGCGCAAGTATTTGTGATAGCGTGGGTGACTTACTTTTTTATTGCGGTTCTCCCAATTGGACACAATGGCTTGCAATTAATAATATTTTTACAGATGGAACTGTTGTGAGTAAAAATCATGTAGTTATGGAGAGTGGTGATTCCCTTGTAGGAGCAGGGTGGTATCAAGAAATGGCGATTGTTCCAGATCCTGGAAATCATAACCGATTTTACATTTTTAGTGCAGGAGTTACCAATGCAACTCATGGTTTTTTTTATTCAATAATTGATCTTTCATACAATGGTGGCCTTGGAAAAGTTGTACAGAAAAATATTCAACTTCGAAATGATACAATAACAGATTGTGTTGCAGTTGTGCGCCATGGAAATGGAAGGGATTGGTGGGTCGTGGTTAGGAGTTGGAAAAGTGTGCCAACAAAAGACATCACTGCATATTTAGTAAGTCCAACAGGAGTTGTTGGAAATCCTACGCAGTTTATTGGGCCAAATGTAGCATATGAATCCTTTTACCGATTGAAGTTTAATTTTAACGGTAATCATTTATACAATGCGGCTTCAACTGGAGCCATAGAAAGGTATAATTTTAATAGATGCACCGGTGTATTTTCTAACAGACAAATCTACTCTACTCCTTCAAGTGTATATAACAGTATTTGGGACTTTGAAATTTCTCCTGATGAAAGTAAAATCTATATTTATATAATATACCAAGGAGCATTACAAGATAAGGCTTATTTAATTCAATTCGACACTAATAATTCCAATTTCCTATCCAGTGCTGATACCATAGGTACTTTTTCTGATCCCGACAGACCAGGATCTTTAAAATTGGGTCCAGATGGAAAGATATATTCTAGTATTTATTCAAATGTCTCGTATACTTGTTTTAACTATTTATATTGTGCTTCAACATATACAAATTCTAA
>JANOPQ010000178.1:0-23447 GCA_031421935.1 Bacteroidota bacterium
TATCTAACTCCTCCTCTCCATCTTTGTCCTCGCCTTCAGGAGAGGATGGAGAGGAGGTCGGGAGGAGAGGCTTAATCAATAGGAATTCTAAAATCTTTTACTTAACCATTCTGTAAACTTAGTTGAGGAAGCTAGGAGGAAGAGAGGCTGGAGCAATAAGAATTCTAAAATCTTTTATTTACCAAGTATCTAACTCCTCCTCTCCATCTTTGTCCTCGCCTTCAGGAGAGGATGGAGAGGAGGTTGGGAGGAGAGGCTTAAGCAATAAGAATTTTAAAATCTTTTATTTTACCAATCAGCAAACTCCACTTCGTAAAGAATGTAATTATGTAAAGAACAAAACAGCAGAAAAAATTAGTATAAAATTAAAGTTTCAACTTTTTATAAACTTCGGATTTTTCCATTTGTACCACCTTGCCGCTCTCTGGATTGTCCATCACTAAATCTTCAATCTTCCATCTTACTAAACGCAGGGTAGGAAAACCAACTGCCGCCGTCATCCTTTTCACTTGTCGGTTTTTTCCTTCTGTGATGGATAATTCTAACCACGAATCGGGAACTGTTTTTCGAAAACGAATGGGAGGATTACGTTCAGGTAATTCTGGAGTTTCAAGAATTTTCGCCTTAGCTGGGGCAGTGCGATACTCTTTGCCGTCAATGCTAATAGTAACTCCTTTGCATAATCGATCTATCGCTTCTTGCGTAATGGAACCTTCCACTTGAACATAATAGGTTCGGTAGTGTTTAAAAGTAGGATCTAATAATTTTTTGTTGACACGTGGATCATTCGTGAGTAAAAGTAATCCTTCGCTGTCGGCATCTAATCTTCCTACTGGATACACATCTTTTGGAAATTCATGCAATGAACCCAATCCTAATTGTTCGCCCACCGGTTGAAATTGGCTGTGTACGCCAAAAGGTTTATAGATGATGTAATAGTCCATGCTTTTTTAAATTAATAATGCGACGCTATTTACGATTCTTTGAAGAAACGCAAAGAGCGTCGCATGTGATTTTGTAATTACTTTTTAATATTTTTTCTTAATTCTTTTCCCGATAGCTATCGGGACTTAATTCTTATCCCGATAGCTATCGGGACTTAATTCTTAATTTTCAATTCCACTCTTCTATTCTTCGCTCTTCCTTCTTCAGTATTGTTATCACCTGCAGATTGCGTTGATGAGAATCCTGTTGCAGTCATACGCTTCGAAGAAATACCTTTTTTCACTAAGTATGCCTTCACTGCATTCGCACGATTTTTAGACAACGATTTATTGAAACTCTCTGGACCCGTACTGTCTGTATGTCCAACGATTTCAATTTTAATTTCTGAATTTTCTTTTAAGTTCTTCGCAGCTTCATCTAACACGGCTTGATACCCTTCCGAAATTTTTGCACTCGATGTTTCGAAATAAACATTTTCTAATCCCATCACAGCAGGAGCTGCTTCAACTACTTCAGGACATCCCTTGTTAGCTACCGTACCCGCTACTTCCGGACACGCATCGTCAGGATCTAGGATACTATCATTGTCAGTATCCACACAACCTTTTAATGCAAGGGTTCCTTTCACTTCTGGACAACGGTCATCCGCATCCGTTACACCATCTCCATCTTTATCAGGACAACCATTCGTCGCAGGATCTTCTGTAGCTAATCCCGCAACATCAATACAACGATCGAGTGAATCAACTACCGAATCGCCATCTTTATCAGGACAACCTTTCGCACTCGCTACTCCTTTCACATCTGGACAAGCATCTAAGAAATCTGCAATGCCATCTCCATCACGATCCAACGGACAACCTTTCGCATCTACGGCTACACCTGTAGGCGTATTCGGACATTCATCTTTCTTATCTGACACACCGTCTTTGTCTGCATCTTTCACAGATCCAAAATTCCAAGTGAGTCCAAGACTATGCATCAAAAATGCATCGTTATTATCTTTCGCTTCACCATCACGCGTGTCATGATCGGTGTATGCAAACGTCTCTTGAATTAATAAATTTAATTGAGGGGTGATACTTATTTTTAAACCGGCACCGAAAGGAATAAATAAATCTACTCCCGGATTTTTTAATTTATTCAAGGAGCTTATTCCAACTCCTACCAAAGCATAAGGATTCACTTTAAAACGCTCTTCTTTAAATAAACTCACACGCATATGTGCGTTCCACTGAAATTGGTCCGCCTTAAAATTCTTATATGCATTATCATGATATCCAATAGTGCCTACTGTTGTGTTCATCGAAAAATCAAAATGGGGATTCACATACCACGATGCAGATAATCCTATGTGCACATGATCTTTTTGCGTTCTGTTATTGTAAAATCCTTGGCCTAAATCACCATTGTATTGTGTAAGTCCGCCCCAAAGCCCCAATGCAAATTTGCGATCTGCGTTTTGTGCCAGCAGCATGCCAGGTAAAGTAATGAGTAGAATTAACGGAGTGAGAATTTTTTTCATAATGTTGTTTGTACCCCTTTCGATAAGGGACTGCAAAGGTAACTTGATAGATCAAATTAGAGAGGTCTTTGCCCATCTTTATTTTAAATTTGAGGTTAATTTATTGATGAAATTCTTTAAATTTGTGACTCGTTCTTAATTATCACTTATCAAGAAAGGTGGAGGGACTGTGCCCTTTGAAGCCTTGGCAACCCTTGGATTTTAACAATGGATTGTATATCAATACTATACAATTTCGATCAGCGAGTTATCCTCTATGATTTCATTCAGTTAATTCTCAGAAGGTGCCACATCCAGTCTCATCATTATTGCTGAGAATAGATAAGTACCAGAGGATCTTAAACATTTCTTAAAAAATAACGTAAAATCTCTTCTGGCTACCGGAAGGGATTTTTCCATTTTCGGGCAGTCTGTAAAAAAATTATATGAATATACATCCAATTCGTAAGCAGCTAGAAAAGCGCATTCTTGTCATTGATGGCGCTATGGGAACCATGATTCAACGATATGATTTGCAAGAAGCAGATTATCGCGGAACTCGTTTTGCCGTTTGGCCCCACGACTTAAAAGGAAATAATGATTTGCTTTCAATTACACAGCAAAAAATTATTCGTGATATTCATATTGCGTATTTGGAAGCAGGTGCTGACATTATTGAAACAAATACTTTTAATGCGCAGCGTATTTCTCTTGCCGATTATAAGATGGAATCATTGTCTTATGAATTGAATTTAGAGTCGGCGAAAATTGCTAAGCAAGCCGTGCAAGAATGGATGGTGACCAACCCTACAGGAGGTCCTAAGTTTATTGCAGGAGCACTAGGGCCAACAAATCGAACGGCCTCTTTAAGTCCCGATGTGAATGATCCAGGTTTTCGTGCAGTGAGTTTTGATGATTTGGTGGAAGCGTACATTGAACAAATAAAAGGTTTGTTAGATGGTGGTGTCGATGTACTATTAATTGAAACCATTTTTGATACACTGAATGCGAAGGCAGCGCTGTATGCTATTCAAACGGAATTAGAGGAAAGAAATATTAAAATGCCAGTGATGGTTTCGGGAACGATTACCGATGCTAGTGGGCGCACATTGAGTGGTCAAACCGTAGAAGCATTTTTAAATTCCATTTCTCATGTGGATCTTCTTAGCGTCGGATTGAATTGCGCACTAGGAGCAGAAGAAATGCGCCCGCACCTCGAAGAATTGAGTGAGAAAGCACCATTTTTTATTAGCGCATATCCGAATGCCGGACTTCCCAATCAGTTTGGTGAATACGATGAAACACCGCATCATATGGGGCATCAAATAAAAGATTTTTTAACGAGTGGATTTTTAAATATTGTTGGTGGTTGCTGCGGAACAACTCCAGAACATATTGCTGAAATTGCGAAGCTGGCAAAACAATGTCCACCTCGACCTGTTCCAATAGCGGATACACTTATGCATTTGAGCGGACTCGAAGCAGTCACCATGCGACCTGAAAGTAATTTCATGAATATTGGTGAACGTACTAACGTTACTGGTAGCCGAAAATTTGCGAAGCTGATCATCGATGGAGATTTTGAAGAAGCACTTGCTATCGCACGAAATCAGGTAGAAGGTGGAGCGCAAGCGATCGATATCAATATGGATGAAGGGATGTTGGATTCAGAAGCAGCCATGGTAAAATTTCTACACTTGATTGCATCCGAACCCGATATTGCAAAGTTGCCTATCATGATCGACAGCTCCAAGTTTTATGTGATTGAAGCAGGATTGAAATGTACGCAAGGAAAAAGTATTGTGAATTCCATCTCCATGAAGGAAGGCGAGGCTGAATTTTTACGTCAAGCAAATATTATTCGTAAGTATGGAGCTGCAGTAATCGTGATGGCCTTTGATGAGCAAGGTCAAGCGGATTCTTACCAACGACGAATTGAAATTTGTGAGCGCGCTTATAATTTACTTACTCAAAAAATTAATTTCCCTCCTCAAGATATTATTTTTGATCCTAATATTTTCCCCGTTGCAACAGGAATGGAAGAGCATCGACGCAATGCGCTCGATTTCTTTGAAGCTACGGCATGGATTAAAAAAAATCTTCCTCATGCAAAAGTAAGTGGTGGTGTAAGTAACGTTTCTTTTTCTTTCAGAGGAAATGATCACGTTCGTGAAGCCATCCACGCAGCATTTTTATATCATGCTGTAAATGCAGGAATGGATATGGGCATTGTGAATCCTGGTCAATTACAAGTGTATGATGAAATTCCAAAGGATTTATTGGTGATCATTGAAGATGTGCTTTTAGATCGTAAAGACGATGCAACCGAAAAATTAATTGCGTACGCTGAGCAAGTAAAAGGAGCCGGAAAAAAACAAGAACGTGATGAAGCATGGCGTGAAGGAAGTGTGCAAGAAAGATTGACACATGCTTTGGTAAAAGGTATTGTTGAGTACATCGAAATTGATGTTGAAGAAGCAAGAAAGCTGTATCCAAAAGCATTGCATCTCATTGAAGGTCCATTGATGGATGGAATGAATGTAGTGGGCGATTTGTTTGGTGCAGGGAAAATGTTTTTACCACAAGTGGTGAAGTCGGCGCGTGTGATGAAGAAAGGTGTGGCTTATTTGCTACCGTATCTCGAAGCGGAAAAAGAAGTAGGCGCAAGTAAGAAAGGAAAAATTTTGATGGCCACCGTAAAAGGCGATGTTCATGATATTGGAAAAAATATTGTGGGCGTAGTTTTGGCTTGTAATAACTATGATGTGCTTGATTTAGGCGTGATGGTTTCTGCTGATAAAATATTAGCCGCCGCTCGCGAACATGAAGTAGATGTAATTGGACTCAGTGGACTCATCACTCCTTCACTCGATGAGATGGTACATGTTGCCAAAGAAATGGAAAGACAAAAGTTTGATCTTCCCTTGTTAATTGGTGGAGCAACCACTTCTAAAGTTCATACCGCTGTAAAAATTGCACCACATTATTCGCATCCTGTTATTCATGTGAATGATGCATCGCGTTCTGTACCTGTAGTGAGCTCGCTTTTGTCGAAAGACCAAAAGCAAGAACTTTTGGATCGCACAAATGTGGAATACGATCGTCTTCGTAAACAACATGCCGGAGCACAAGCTGCCAATAAATTTATTACGATGGAGGAAGCGCGAAAGAATGCATGGCCGAGTGATTGGACAAAGACTTCTAGTAACACTCCCATAAAACCAGGAGTTACGGTGTTGAAGGATTATTCAATTGCTGAGTTAGCGGAGTATATCGACTGGACACCGTTCTTTCACTCTTGGGAGATGAAAGGATCATATCCAAAAATATTTTCAGATCCAGAAAGAGGAGTAGAAGCGAAAAAACTTTTCGATGATGCACAGCAAATGCTGAAACAAATCATCGATGAAAAATGGATTCAAGCCAATGGAGTGATCGGACTCTTTCCAGCCAATGCCAACGGTGATGACATCATCGTTTTTTCTAATGAAGAACGTAAAACGAAGCGTGCTGTGTTTCATACGTTACGTCAGCAAACTAAAAAGCCGGCCGGACAATACAATATGGCCTTGTCGGACTTTATAGCTCCCATTTCATCGAATGTAAAAGATTATATCGGAACATTTGCAGTCGCTTGCGGTGAAGGGATTGATAAGCATGTTGCAGCCTTCGAAGCCAACCACGACGACTACAACGCCATTATGTTAAAAGCATTGGCGGATCGATTAGCAGAAGCATTTGCAGAACGATTACATCAACGAGTGCGAAAAGAATTTTGGGGTTATGCCGCCGAAGAACATTTTGCAAACGATGAACTCATCAAGGAAGAATATGCGGGCATTCGTCCAGCACCAGGTTATCCAGCCCAACCCGATCACACTGAAAAAAATACCATTTGGGATTTATTGGATGTCGAAAAAAATGCGGGTATCACGCTCACCGAAAGTTTAGCTATGGTTCCCACCGCTGCTGTAAGCGGACTCTATTTCTCACATCCCACTTCCCAATATTTCGGTATCGGAAAAATTCAACGCGATCAGGTGGAGGAATATGCTCAACGTAAAGGAATGTCTATTGACGAAACTGAACGTTGGCTTAGCCCAGCATTGGGGTACGAGCCGGTGGTGGTTTAATTTGAAGATGATTTGATTTGAAGATGGTCATTCACCCTCCCAATAGCCATCGGGACACCCATTCACCAATCCACCAATCCACCAATTCCCCCTACGTCTCATCTTTCGAAAGCTCTGTTTTATCCCTTAACTTAGATACTTTGTCGAGAGTACCTCATTTGTATGGTACTAAATTTTACCTTTGTTAAGTATGATTCAATTACAATCCGTGAACAAATCCTATCCCATGGGAAAAGGGAGTTTACATGTTTTAAAAGGTATCGATTTAAATATCGCAGCTGGCGAAATGGTTTCCATCATGGGCTCCTCGGGTTCAGGGAAATCGACCTTGCTCAATATTTTAGGAATTCTGGATAATTATGACACTGGTTCTTATACGCTCGATAATACTTTAATCAAGGATTTGAATCCGACGAAGGCCGCACATTTTCGAAATCACCTTATCGGGTTTGTATTTCAATCTTTCAATCTCCTCAGCTTTAAAAATGCGATGGAAAATGTCGCGTTACCGTTGTACTATCAAAATGTAAAGCGAAAAGAAAGAAATAAAATCGCATTAGAATACCTCGATCGCGTAGGATTAAAAGATTGGGCGCACCACGGTCCCAACGAACTTTCAGGAGGACAAAAACAACGTGTAGCCATCGCACGCGCCCTAATAACTAAACCAAAAATAATTCTTGCCGATGAACCCACGGGAGCTCTCGACTCCGCAACAGGAGAAGAAGTTATGAATCTTCTTACCGAAGTAAATCAGTCGGGCGTCACCGTCATCATCGTAACGCATGAATCCGAAGTAGCCGAAAGAACCCAACGCACCATCCGCATCAAAGATGGGTTAATCGTGGATTAATTTGAAAATTTTCTGATTTGAAAATTTGAAAATGAGCTGCCATCGACAAGCTGCCATCGACAGGCTCAGGCAACTTAGGCAGCACTCCCATTTCCAACATAATTTGCCAACTTACCAATTTACCAACTTGCCAATTCAAGAAAAATGTTCAACAAAGAAGTCTGGTCTGAAATCCTCTCCACCATCCGCGCTAATCGGCTTCGGACTTTCCTCACTGCTTTTAGTGTGGCTTGGGGAATTTTTATGTTGATTGTTTTGCTCGGCTCTGGACAAGGATTACGCAATGGTGCCGAAAATCAATTTCAATCCGATGCTGTTAATTCAATTTGGATCAATGGAGGGGTAACATCCAAAGTGTATAATGGATTTCAACCAGGTAGAACCGTGCAATTGCGTAACGAAGATTTTGCAATGATACAACGGCAGAATTCAATCGGTTCTGAAATGACTGCTAGTTACGATGGAAGAAACATCAGAACGCTTAGTTACAAAAATGCGACTGGTGCTTTTACCGTTCGCTCGTGTATGCCCGATCACGATTATTTGGAAAATTGCAAATTGGAGCAAGGAAGATTTATCAATAACAATGATATTACCTCATATCGTAAAGTATGTGCTATTGGTAAACCCGTGGAGGAAGCTTTGTTTAATAAAGAAAATCCCATTGGTAAATACATCAACGTGGATGGAGTTCCTTTTAAAGTGATTGGTCAATTTACCGATCCAGGAAGAGGCGACAATGAGCGGATATACATCCCCGTTAGTACGGCTCAACGTGCCTTCAATGGACAAGATAAGTTAAGTGTAATTTGGATGAGTACCGGAAATATGACAGAGGATGAAAGTGAAAAGATGGTGGCAAATATTAAAAAATTATTATCTACTAAATACAATTTCGATCCAGAAGACCGTCAAGCAGCCAGCATTTGGAACAATAGTGTTGAATACATTCGTGTCATGGAAATGCTAAGCAATATCCGAATTTTCATTTGGGTAATTGGCATCGGAACCCTCATTGCGGGGATCGTAGGCGTTAGTAATATTATGATGATTGCCGTGAAAGAAAGAACCAAGGAAATAGGAGTGCGGAAAGCAATTGGAGCGAATCCCAATTCCATCATCTCCATGATTATTCAAGAGAGTGTATTGATTACCGCGGTGGCAGGTTACATTGGATTAATGTTCGGTGTCCTCGTGTTGGAGGGAGCCAGAAAATTCATGCCACCTAGCGATTTCTTCCGCAATCCAGAGGTGGATTTGGGAGTTGCAGTCTCTGCAGTGATCTTGCTTGTCATCGCCGGTGCCATCGCGGGACTTATCCCCGCATTAAGAGCCGCAAGAATAGAACCCATTGCCGCCCTCCGCGACGAATAATTTAATTAAGAATTATTGTTTATTTGTTGCATGTAATATTTAAGTTTAGAAGGAATAAATCATAAGTGATCATAACCATCATAAAAAATCAGTGTTCCATAAAATCATAGATTAAAGACGATGTTCGATTCAGACTCCTGGCAAGAAATCTTCGCCACCATCAAGAAAAATAAAATGCGCACTTTCCTCACCTGCTTTGGTGTGTTTTGGGGCATCTTTATGTTAGTGGTAATGATTGGTTCAGGAAATGGATTGAGCAATGGGATCATGCAGGATTTTGCTGGAACCGCAACAAATAGTTTTTTCTGTTGGGCTCAAAAAACTTCTAAGCCATACAAAGGAATGAAGCCTGGTCGAAATTTTAATTTTAATAATGAAGATACAAAAGCATTAAAACAACTTCCTGAATTAGCTGTCGTAGCACCCATGAATCAATTGGGCGACTATAATGGAACAAATAATGTAGTTCGCGGATTAAAAACAGGTGGATTTTCAGTTTCTGGTGTTTATCCTGAATTAACATTGATTGATGACATCAATGTAAAGACGGGCCGTTTTTTAAATCAGAATGATATTACTGATAAAAGAAAAGTAGCTATTATCGGTTTAGGTGTGGTAGAGACTTTGTTTGCGAAGGATGAAAATCCCATTGGTGAATATATCAGCATTAACGGAGTGTATTTTCAAGTGATTGGTACTACTGTTCCTACTTCTTCTGGTGGACGCGGTGAAGAACAACGCAATGAAGTGCATATTCCTTTCTCTACATTTCAGCAAGCTTTTAATTATGGAGATGTTGTTGGCTGGTATGCAGTGATGGCTTCAAAAAATATTTCTGCAAGCTTAGCAGAAGAGAAAACCTTAGCGATTCTACGAGAGCGTCATAAAGTGTCGCCCGATGATGCCAATGCTATTGGTCATTGGAACATGGAAACAGAGTTTAAAAAAATGAGTGGGCTCTTTTCAGGAATTAGTGGACTCGTATGGATTGTAGGTATAGGAACCTTGTTGGCAGGTATTATTGGTGTAAGTAATATTATGTTAATCGTGGTGAAAGAGCGCACGAAAGAAATTGGAATTCGTCGTGCATTGGGAGCACCTCCCATGCATATTGTTCGACAATTAATTTTGGAATCGGTTTTCTTAACTACCATTGCGGGATATATCGGACTCGTATTATCCATCGGACTTACAGAAGCCATTGCCTCTTCAATTCCAAAAGATGAGGGTGGTATGTTTACTAATCCCACCATCGACCTTGATGTAGCTTTGATTGCTTTAGGAATTTTAATTGTTGCTGGTGCGATCGCCGGATTTATTCCTGCAAAAAAAGCGATTGCTATTCCTCCAGTGGAAGCATTGCGATATGATAATTAATTATTGAAGATAAAATAAATTTAAATTTAGAAATAAAATAAAGAGTATGAAACGGATTTTTAAAATTCTTCTTGTTGTGATATTAATTGGAACTTTTGTGTGGACTATTTGGTTCCTCTATGCAAAATCTCAAAAGCCACCGCAAGAATTTAAAACAGAAAAAGCAACTACACTGAGCATCATTCGGAAAACAGTGGCTACGGGTTCGGTGATCCCTCGCCGAGAGGTATTCGTCAAACCACAAGTATCTGGAATCATAGAAGCCGTTTATATTGTAGCGGGAAAAATGATTAAGAAAGGTGATGTCATTGCGAAAATCAGAATTATTCCCAATATGATTAGTTTGAACGAAGCAGAGAGTAGAGTGAATCGCTCCAAAATAAATCTCGATCAAGCGCAAACCGATTTCGATCGCTACCAGAGTTTGTTTAAGGATAAAATTATTAGTCCTTCCGAGTTTCAACAATATGAAATTCGTTTACGTCAGGCACGTGAAGAAAGTACTACATCGCAAGACAATCTTGATCTTATAAAAGAAGGTGTAGCAAAGAGCACAGGAAAAACTACAAATACATTGATCCGGTCTACATTAAGTGGAATGGTATTAGACGTGCCGGTGAAAGAAGGTTTCTCTGTGATAGAAGCGAATACTTTTAATGAAGGAACAACGGTTGCATCAATAGCTGATATGGGCGAAATGATTTTTGAAGGAAAAGTAGATGAATCGGAAGTGGGAAAAATCCATCAAGGAATGGATCTTATTCTCACAGTAGGTGCTATTGAAAATTATAAGTTTAATGCGAAACTGGAATACATCGCACCCAAAGGAGTTGCAGAGAACGGTGCTATTCAATTCCAAATTCGTGCGGCTGTAGTTATTGATACTAGTTATTTCTTGAGAGCAGGATACAGTGCTAATGCAGATATTATTCTTGATAGAAGAGATAGTGTGTTAGGAGTTCCTGAAAGTGTTTTACAATTTTCTAAGGATACTACGTGGGTGGAAGTAAAAACATCGACTACAGAATTTAAGAAGCAAATTATCAAAACGGGTATTTCTGATGGAATTAATATTGAAGTGCTGGAAGGGTTGAATAAAAATGATGAGATAAAAATTCCAGCCGGAATTGAAGCAGAAAAATAGCGGATTTGAAAAGTATTCGCATAAAAAAAGTCGTCCTTTTGGGACGACTTTTTTTATGTTTTTACTAAAATAAAGCTTAGTGAGCAGCTTCAACAGCAGCAGCAGCAGTATCAACTACAGCAGCAGCAGCAGTATCAACGGTTTCAACAACTGTTTCAGTCATTTCAGTAGTAGTAGTAGTAGTGCTATCTACAGTCGTTTCAGTTGTTTCAGCAGTTTTAGAACCGCAAGAAGCTAATGCAACAACTACAGTTGCAACAGCAAGGATTGAAGTGAATTTTTTCATTTTGTTTGATTGGTTATTAAGTTTATAAACTTACCCCTTGATGCCTGGAACTATTAAAAGGTAACCTTCATAAGATGATAAATTTTATAAATATTATGTAAAATAATGATAATCAACATATAAAATATTGTATTCATGATAAAAGGAGGCAAAAGAAAGCAGAACTTTGCAAAATACTGGGTTACCTTTCCCCGGTTCACGAATTAACCAATGGGCATGAAGCCAGTTCAAGTAGCTACCGAAGAAGAGCAAATACGTTTACTGCAGAACGGTGACGATCGAATTCTTCAAGTTATTTATCGACAGTATTATCAAACGATAGTTAATCTGGTGATCAATAATAACGGAAGCTTACAAGAAGCGAAGGATATTTATCAAGAAACCTTAATCATATTTTATGAAAAGGTGAAGGATGAAAACTTCGAATTGAATTGCAAGCTGAAAACATACTTGTATTCGATCAGCAGAAACCTTTGGTTGAAACAGCTTCAACATAAAAAGCGTTTCACGAATAGCATCAGTGATTCCGAAGAGTATCTCGAGATTCCCTGGGAGGAAGCAGGTAAAAAAGAAGACCAATACCAAGCCATGCATACCGCATTGCAAAGTTTGGGCGAACCTTGCCGATCCATATTAAAGGATTTCTATATGCACAGTCAAAGCATGGAAGAAATTACTGAAAAGTTTGGCTATACTAACGCAGATAATGCCAAAAATCAAAAGTACAAATGCCTGAAACGGCTGAAGAAAGTTTTCTTTGACAGCTATGGCAATGATGGAGGATTAAATTATGATGAACAAACGTGAAACAGATGAATTGATCGAGCGCTATTGCATGGGTCAATTGACGCCGGAAGAATTGCGCATTTTTGAAGAATGGCGTGAAAGTGATGCCCATTTGTCACAAGCCATCGATGATCATCGTTTAATTACAGATGCCTTTTTAGTGTATGCAGAACGTAGTTCTATTAAAAAGAAATTAGCGAAAATTCATGATGACATGGAAAGCGAACAATATCGTTTCCAAGCTCCCATGAAAGTGATTACTCCACCCGTTAGTAAAGTAAAAACACTATGGAGAAATCATAGGTTAGTTTCAATTGCAGCAATGGTAACGGTTGTTGCCATCATTGCTTCAGTTATTACAGCAAGTGTGAGTGGAGTGAGTGGAAATAAACAACAAAGTGCATATCAGGAATTACGTCGTGAAGTAGAAAGAATTAAGCGTAGTCAAAAAGCATTGATAAAAGATATTAATGAAAAGCAGGAGAGTCCCGTCATTACAGAAGGTACATTCACTGGTTCGGGCTTTGCTTTAAATAAAGAAGGATATGTGCTAACTAGTTTTCACGTTGTTGCGGACGCCTCTACTATTTATATTTCGAATGAGAAGTATGCTCAACTAAAAATGAAGGTGATTTATACGAACCCTAAACTGGATATGGCCGTACTGAAAGTGGATGATGAATCTTTTCATGGATTTAAAGATATTCCGTATTCCATTAGAAAATCAGTTGCCGATCCAGGAGAAAAAGTTTACACTCTAGGTTTCCCTCGTGAAGATATGGTGTTTGGAGAAGGTTCGGTTAGTTCCTACACCGGATATGAAGGCGATACCGCTGCTTATCAAATCAGTATTCCAGTCAATCCAGGTAACTCAGGTGGTCCACTCTTTGATACGCAAGGAAATCTTATCGGTATTGTTTCGGGTAGAAATTCTTCTGCAGAAGGTGCTTCTTTTGCTGTAAAGTCAAAGTGGATTTCAGAAGATATTAAGGAACACACCGAAGAGAAAATTAGCCTCCCAACAAAGAAATCGGCTATGGGTTCCGACCGCGCTGGGCAAGTTAAAAAAGTGAAAGATTTCGTCTTTATGGTGAAAGTGATGAATTAATCAATCATTTTGATTGGAATAGATAACGTTTCGTCCCTTTTTCTACTCACTTTATCGGTAGTTTTGACTTCATGTCATTCCCTTTATTATTTTTGGAAGTCTTGAATTTTACTTATGATGAAGAATATTAAAATCTTGCCTTATTGCCTTGGCCTTCTTATGATGGTGTTCTCTAACGTCGATGTGTATGGGCAAAAAACCTGGACACTTCGAGAGTGTATAGATTATGCACTCGAGAATAATATTACGGTGAAGCAAAATGAAATTAATTCGGAGCTGAATGAAATTATTACGCTCCAAAATAAAATGTCGTTATTGCCGAACTTGAATGCTTCGGTAGGAAGAAATTATAATTTTGGAAGAACAATCGATCCTTTTACGAATCAGTTTACCACCCAACAAGTAGAGTCTGATAATTGGTCACTCAGCAGCAACGTGACTTTATTCAATGGTTTTTCATTGCAGAATACCCTCAAACAAAGTCAATTGAATTACCTCGCAGGAAAATCGGATTTGCAAAAAGTAAAGAACGATATTTCTTTGAATGTGATTACAAGTTATCTGCAAGTGCTTTATGCAAAGGAGCAATTGAATGTTGCAGATGGGCGAGTTACTCAAGCTACTCAACAACACGATCGTGTCAATAGAATGGTTGAAAGTGGCTTGATGGTACGTGGGAACTTATTGGATGCTACTTCTCAATTGTCAAATGAAGAGCTATCAAAAATTACCGCAGAGAATCAATTGATGACAGCAAGATTAACGTTGACGCAATTGCTGCAATTGCCTACGCCCGATGGTTTTGAAGTTGAAGATCCAGCTGTGCAAGTTCCAACATCTTCCATCACAGATTTACAACCCGCACAAATTTATGATTTGGGATTAAAAACTCTCCCTGAAATCAAAGCAGCAGATACTCGTGTTCAAAGTGCAGAAAAAGGAGTAAGTATTGCAAAAGCAAGTTATTATCCCCGACTCACGGCCTTTGGTCAGTTAAGTTCATTTTATTCATCAAGCTCGAAGAAATTTGCGGGTGGTGAGTTTAATGGATTTTTACCGAATGGAAGTATTACATCAGGTGGAGATACCGTGTTGAGTCCAGATTTTACTACACGTATCGAAGACAATCCATACAAAGATCAATTGGATGAGAACTATAATAAAGCTTTTGGATTAAGTTTATCAATTCCGATTTTTAATGGTCTAAGTTCTCAAAGTAATGTAAAGCGCGCGAAACTGAATTTGGAAAATTCAAGATATGCTGCACAGCTAACCCGTAATCAAGTCTATCAAAGTATTCAACAAGCGCATTCAGATGCTATCGCTGCAAAAAAGCGATACGATGCAACGAGTAAAAGTCTAAGTGCATTTGAAGAAGCGTATCAGTATTCCGAGAAGAGATTTAATGCTGGATTAATTAATTCGCTGGAATTTCTAACAGCAAATAATAATTTAACACGTACAAAAGTGGAGTTGTTGCAAGCGAAGTATGACTATATTTTCCGATTGAAGGTGTTGGATTTCTATGCAGGTAATCCGCTTACATTTTAATATTAATATTGAAGATTAATTAATATGAAAAAGAAATATTCGATTTGGTTTTGGGTGGGGATAGGTGCAGTTGCACTTATTCTTGTTTTAGTAGTGGCTAAGAAAGCGGGATGGTTGGGAGATAGCAATACAACAAAGGTAAGCGCTGAAAAAGTGCAGCCGCGCGACATCATTGAAACGGTTTCTGCAAATGGAAAAATTCAACCCGAAGTGGAATTAAAAATCAGTGCTGATGTGAGCGGGGAGATAACAGAATTGTATGTTGCCGAAGGAGATGTTGTGAAAAAAGGAACGTTGCTTTGTAGAATTAATCCTGATCTGTATTTGTCAAGTAGCGAACGATCTGAAGCCGCTGTAAATACGTCGAAATCAAATTTTCAGTCGAGCAAATCAAGATTAACACAAGCCTTGGCTCAGTTTGAACAAGTGGAATTGAGTTATAACCGAAATAAAAAATTGTTTGACGATAAAGTTATTTCACCTTCTGAATTTGAAAATATTAAATCTTCTTATGAAGTGTCAAAGGCAGAAGTAGAAGCGGCTCGTCAAAGTGTTTCGGCGGCAAGTTTCGGTGTGAATAGCGCTCAAGCTAGTTTAAAAGAAGCAAAGGAAAATTTAAATCGCACCAGTATTTATGCGGCTGTTGATGGTACGGTTTCGAAGTTAAGCAAAGAGAAAGGCGAGCGTGTGGTAGGAACGAATATGATGGAAGGAACGGAGATTTTGCGTTTGGCAAATCTGAATGAAATGGAAGTAAGTGTGGATGTGAGTGAAACAGATATTGTACGCGTAAGTGTGGGTGATACCGCCGATGTTGAAGTGGATGCATGGTTGGGAAAAATATTTAGTGGTGTGGTTACTGAAGTTGCCAATTCTTCGAATCTCAGTGGACTTAGTGCTACCGATCAAGTAACCAGTTATACCGTAAAGGTTAGGATTTTACGTGAGTCGTATCAAGATTTGTTAGAAGGAAAAGCAGCGAATTATAGCCCGTTCCGCCCTGGAATGTCGGCTACCGTAGAAATTCGAACCAGAAGAACTACTAATGTACTCACTGTCCCTATTCAATCGGTAACAACACGCGATACAACTAAAAAATCAACCGTAAAAATTTCTACTGATGATAAGGATGAAACCGAAACTAAGGCAGAAACTGAAACAAAGGAATCGGACAAGAAGGAACAAGAGGTGGTTTTTGTGATTGAAGCAGGAAAAGTGAAGTTGCGTGTTGTAAAAACTGGAATTCAAGACAGTCAGTATATTCAAATCACCGAAGGCTTAAAAGCCGGAGAAATGGTGGTGAGCGGACCTTATATCGCTATTTCAAAATCATTGAAGGAAGGTGTTGCAGTGAATGTAGTCGACAAAGAAAAACTGTTTGTAGACGAGAAAAAATAGAATCATTTATAATTAAAGAATAAAGGTGTTAAGATGATTTCTTAACACCTTTATTTTTAGGAGTAATTTGCGTTTATACATTAATTAATATAGGTTTATCTTTGACGCATCGTATGAAAGAGAATCCACTCCTTCTTTTATTGGAAACGGCAACGGGCGTATGTTCGGTTGCACTTGTCGAGGGACAACAGGTACTTAGTATCCGTAATAATGCAACGGAACGTGAACATGCTTCCATGTTGACGATATATATACAGCAGGTGATGGACGAAGCAAGAAGAAATTTATCGGAGCTGGATGCTATTGTGATCAGTAAAGGACCTGGAAGTTATACGGGTTTGCGTATAGGAGTAGCAACAGCGAAAGGAATTTGCTTTTCATTAAATAAGCCCTTGATAGCTATTGATACTCCTCTTGCTATGGCTTACGAATATGCACATCAACATAAAGATACCTTGCCGGAAAAATATTTCTTGGTTCCCGTAATCGATGCGCGACGAATGGAAGTGTACGGCGCTACCATTAATCATGATATGCAATATGTAGAACCTATTCGCGCAGAAATTCTTCATCCTGCCAGTTTCTTAGGGGTTCAAAACGCTAATTATTATGTTTTTGGAGATGCCGCTCTTAAATGCGTAGAGGTGTATGAAAGTCAAAGTTTAGTTAAAGTGGATACGGATTATAACATTTCAGCGTTTGGGTTGTTATATCCTGGATTGAAAGCTTGGGAACTTCAAGCTTTTGAAAATCTTTCCGTTTTCGAACCTTATTATTTGAAGGAATTTGTGGCTAAAGTAAAAGCTGTAAAAACGAAAATGGAATAGATCGTCTTATAAGGGTTCGTGAACGAAATCAATATGAAAGCAATGGCATCGATATTTCTTACCATCTCAAGCATTTTATTAATGTCTTGCGGAAACCCTCAAGCATCATCAAATACAACTACTTCCGAAATGAATACTATGGAAACAGCAATGGATAAAAATACCAATGGAGAATTAGATACAGCAATTTTTGGAGCGGGATGTTTTTGGTGTGTGGAAGCCATATTTCAACAACTCGAGGGAGTAGAAAAGGTAGCGAGCGGTTATTCTGGTGGAGCACGAGAAAATCCTACTTATGATCAAGTTTGTTCGGGTGCTACCGGACACGCCGAAGTGATAAAAGTGATTTACGATCCAGCAAAAATTTCTTTTGTCGATTTATTAGAAGTGTTTTGGGGAGTGCACGATCCAACAACGTTAAATCGTCAAGGTGCTGATGTCGGTACACAATATCGTTCTGTTATTTTCTACACCAACGACAATCAAAAAAAATTAGCTGAAGATTATAAGGCGAAGTTGAATGCAAGCGGTGCATTTCCACAACCTGTTGTAACCGAAATTTCTCCACTAAAATCTTTTTATGTTGCAGAAAATTACCATCAAAATTACTTCAATGAAAATGGTAATCAACCTTACTGCTCACTCGTCATCCGACCTAAACTCGACAAATTCAAAAAAGTTTTTGGTGATAAAATGAAGTGATTTAATATTCAATTAAAATTTAAGTATTCCGCTTCCTAAAAGCAGAGTGTAGCAAATTTACTTTTGCAGATTTCACTTTGTCCTGTTTTGCAATGCTCAGCAATTTACCCATGAAGTACAGTGCTTCGCACAGACTTCATAGCGCAGCAAATTTGCCAATCCACCAATTCGCCAACTCACCAATTCCAACAGCTTACAATTTAAAATGCTTCTCCGCCATATCGTTCACCGCTTTTCCTATTGCTAAGCCTGCTGTTGCAGCGGGTGAAGGTGCATTCAACACATGCAATGCATTATGACTGTGTACAATTTTAAAATCGTCAATCATATTTCCATCGCGATCTAAAGCCATCGCGCGTACTCCAGCTCTTCCAGGAACAATATCGTCCATGGTTAAACTCGGAATCATTCTACGTAATCTTTCAAGAAATAATTTTTTGCTGAATGCTCTTCGGTATTCGTCTAATCCAAATTGCCAATGTTTAAAAAATAATTTCCAAGTGCCTCCGTATGCAAGTGCATCCGCAGTATCTCTCAAGCTGAAATCAGTTTTTCCATACCCTTCTCTCTTGAATACAAAAACGGCATTGGGTCCGCATTCTGTTGGATGATTAATCATGCGTGTAAAATGAACACCTAAAAATGGAAATTGTGGATCCGGCACAGGATATATTAAATGCTTTACTTTATGTGCTGATGCTGGTGTTAACTCGTAATAATCCCCACGGAACCCAACGATTTTCATATCGGGATCTACTAAATCTTTTTTTGCAATACGATCACTTTGTAATCCGGAACAGTTTACAATATATTTTGTTGTGATTTTACCTCTATTGGTCACAACGGTTGTATAGTCTTGCGATTTTTCGAAATCCAACACTTCATGTTGAAGTTTTACTTCACTTCCTGCAAATTTTTCGGTAATGATTTTTTCTAACACTTCACAAACACCAACAAAATCGATGATGCCAGTACATCCAACATGAATCGCTTTAATGCCTACACAAAAAGGTTCAATTTCTTTTATTACATCCGCATCTACCATGCGAATATCTTCCACACCATTTTGTATTCCGTGATTGAAAACTTTGTCGAGATGTGCTAACTCCCGTTCATGTGTAGCTACAATTAATTTCCCACATATATCATGTCCTATCTTATGCTCTTTTGCAAAAGCAACCATTTCTCTTCGGCCTTCTACACAATTCTTGGCTTTATAACTTCCAGGTTTGTAGTAAATGCCACTATGTAAAACGCCTGAATTTCGTCCCGTTTGATGCATCGAAACTTTTTCTTCTTTTTCTAAAACACAAATCTTTAATTGAGGGTGATGAAGATTTAATTTATATGCAGTCGATAATCCTACTATTCCGCCTCCAATGATCAGGATGTCAAATTGTGTTTGTGCCATTCCGCAAAAGTACTTCTTTCCTTCTCTTTTAATTCAAAATTATAAGCTTGAATCGCGACAGAATTTTCAGAACTTTAGAAATTAAAGAGCGAATTAAGAGCGTTCCAATATAATATTAAAGGAATTCTGAAGATTATTTGTTACCTTAGAGGAAGTTGTTAGATTTCATCAGATCTTTAGTATCCTAAATTAATTTCTAATTAATTTATTAGCAGGCAAAAACGTGCAATACTTTGTTAATAAGTATCACTGGTGGCTATTGACCTGCATTTGATGGCTCCTTTACATTTGTTTTAATCGAGATGGTATGAAGAAAGTGTTGTTTATCTGTATGATTCTATTTCCATTGCATATTAAAGCAGGTGGTTATCAGATAAATACGCAAAGTCAAAAAGGATTAAGTATGGGTGGATCGGTTACTGGATTGGCTATGGATGCTTCAGTTGCTTTCTATAATCCGGCCGGACTTAGTGCCCTTGATTCTAATTATTTTAATATTGGAGCATGCCTTTTAATGCCTAAAACAGCTTTTTTAGGTCCATATGGTGGTACTGAGCAATTGTCGGCTAAATCGTTTTCCACCTTTTACCTTTATGGAAATTATATTTTAAATAGTAAGTTCACTTTAGGTTTAAGCGTAAATACACCCTTTGGATTGGGAACAAAATGGGAGGACAATTGGAGTGGAAGATACGTCACTCAAGAAGCTCGATTATCTACTTTGTTTATTCAACCTACCATTGCCTACAAAGTGAACGAACGTTTTTCAGTCGGTGTAGGTCCAGTCATTGTTACTGGGAATACAAAATTTAGAAAAGCATTGAATGTGTTGAATCAAGATGGGTCCGATGGACAACTTGAACTCAAAGGAGCTGGAAATGGTTTTGGATTTAATGCAGGTGTTTTTGGTCGATTTGGTAAAACATCAATTGGTGTTTCTTACCGATCAGAAGTAAAATTAGATATTGAAAATGGTGATGCTGTATTTTCAAATATTCCCATTTCACTTATATGGAATGGATCATTTCCTAACAGCACAAAGTATAATTCTTCGATCACATTACCATCCGTTATTTCATTAGGTGTTGGTCGAGTATTAAGTGATAAGCTTACTGCAAATATCGATTTTAATTTTACGGGATGGAGTGTAATGGATTCTTTAGTTTTTACTTACCCTGAGTATCCCGATTTAAACACTAGTTCAGCACGAAAACTTGAAAATAGTTTTGCAATTCGATTTGGAGCAAAGTACCAATATTCAGAACGGATGCAATTTCGTGGAGGAATTGGATACGATCAAAGTCCTGTTCCCGATGGCTATGTAAATCCAGAATTACCAGATGCTGATAAAGTAATATTAGGTGCAGGCTGTACTTATAAATTGAAAAAAGGTTGGTCGTTGGAAGGATCTTTTGCTTTTGAAGATTTACGAGAACGAAAAGAAGAAAGAAATAAGCAAGAAAATATTAACGGAACTTATAAATCATATATCTATGTGTTGGGGCTTGGCGTGCAATATCAATTCTAAAAGGGGCATCGGAATGTTTCTTGCTCTCTGCATTTTTTTTGCAGGATGTAAGCCTAATTTAGATGAGCCGAAATACACTTCGGGTGAAGCGGATTTTACATCCTATCTAGCAATCGGAAATGGTTTTACGGCAGGATATATGGATAATGCTTTGACTCTTGAAGGGCAACTACAATCTTTTCCTAATTTATTAGCAAATCAATTTAAACTAGCGAATGGAGGTCCATTCAAACAACCTTTAGTGAATGCTGGAAATGGTTTTGGCTATGATTTCATCTCTCAATTAACATCTGGAAAATCAGTGTTGGTAAACGCAATTAATTGTGCTGGTCAAGATGATGTTGATTTAAAATCATTGTCGGTAAATGATGACGATAGAAAATGGATCGGGAATCAAGGTCCTTTTAATAATATGGGATTCGCCGGGGCTAAGAGTTTTAATTTGTATAGTCAGCTTTTTGGAAAAGGAGGAGTAACAGGAAATCCTTTTTTCTATCGTGTAGCATCTGATACGGGAGCAAGTACCGGATTGAGTTCTACTGTACTCGGAGATGCCGCCATGCTTGATCCTACTTTTTTTACACTTTGGATCGGAGGATCTGATGTACTTTGGTACGCACTTGCCGGAGGTGAGCCTAACGGAAATCAGTTTAATACAATTACTTCCGTTTCTCAATTCGATGCAGCCATTGATACTATCATTTCTGAACTTACTTCTAATAATACAGAAGGGTTGGTTGCTAATATTCCGGACATTGAAGATTTCCCTTTTTTTAGTACAATACCTTATAACGGATTAATTTTAACGCAGTCTCAAGCCGACTCTCTAAACTTGCTTTCTCCTCCTGGAATTTCATTTCAAGCCGGAGCCAATCCTTATGTTGTCAGTAATCAAGGCGGAGGAACCATTCGTCAAATGAAAAAAGGTGAATTGTTATTATTATCAATAAAACGCGATTCACTTTTATGTTTTAAGAAAGGAACACCACAACTTCCTATTGAATCGTATAAAGTACTCGATAGCGCTGAAGTGTTGAATATTCGTAATGCAATTCAATCTTATAATGCAAAGTTGCGTTCTGTAGCTATCGCTAAAGGGTTGGCGTATGCTGACATGAATGCATTTTTTAAATCATTATCCAAAGGTTATGTTTTTAATGGAGCTCATTACTCATCAGCCTATTTGAAAAGTAGCGTGTTTTCTTTAGATGGAGTACATCCTAACGGTCGCGGCTATGCGATAATTGCAAATGAGTTCATCCGTTCCATCAACGCCAAGTATGGAAGTAATTTGCCACCTGTGGATGTGAATGCATCAACAGGTGTGTTGAATCCTTAACATTTTAAAAGAGACTTTTCTTATGAAATGTCGTTTTAAGTAGTTGCAGGCTGATGGTCTCATCGTATACTTAATACAAGTTAGAAGAACACTTAGTATTGTGTATTATTTAGAACCTGAGTTCGGGATAAGGGTGTATATTAAATTGTTTATAACTAATTGATAATCAAATAAATGCAGCATAGAAATTGATTAATATTGTAGTGCAAACAACAAATAAAAATCTAATCCTATGCTACAAGACAAAATTGCGGAAATTTTCATGAAGGTCGATGACTTTTGTAATCTATTTATTGATGAACTGAAGAGTTATGAAGTACTTGATAATTCAGAAACAAAAAAGAGAAATCGTAAAGCTGGATTATGTGATTCAGAAATTATCTCCTTGTTAATTGCCTTTCATGGCGGTCAATTTAGAAATTTCAAAACTTTTTATACTCAATATGTAAGTGTGCATTTGCAAAAAGATTTTCCTGGCTTAGTGTCATATAATCGATTTATAGAACTAAGTCCTCGTTCTGGAATTGTCTTTATGTTGTTTTTAAATCATTGCTGTAAAGGAGAATGTACCGGTATTAGTTTTATTGATTCAACAGTATTAAGAGTATGTCATAACAAGCGAATAAAACGAAACAAAACATTCAAAGGTGTTGCACAATTAGGTAAATCTTCAATGGGATGGTTCTTTGGTTTTAAACTTCATTTAATCATTAATGATAGAGGAGAAATTCAGTCATTTTATTTAACAAAAGGAAATGTAGATGATAGGGATATTAAAACGATAACTCAAATGACCAAAGAACTCTTTGGAAAACTTGTAGGTGACAAAGGATATATTTCAAAGCCGTTAAGTGATTTACTTTTTGGAAACGGAATACAATTAATTACAGATGTCAGAAAAAATATGAAGAGTAAAGCACTTAGCAACGAAGAAAAAATACTAATCCGAAAAAGATCCGTTATTGAAACAGTAAATGATGAATTGAAAAACATGTGTCAAGTTGAACATACAAGACATCGTTCAATTAGCGGTTTTCTAATAAATGTGATGGGCGCACTTGCAGCTTACTCTTTCTTTCCAAAGAAGCCTTCAATTAATAAGGATGTGCTGGAAACTGACCAAAAAAAATTAAATGCATTACAACACCAGTTATTGCTCGCAGCTTAACCCGAACTCAGGT
>JANOPQ010000179.1:0-2218 GCA_031421935.1 Bacteroidota bacterium
GAAACTTTTATTTTAAATACTATTTGGTTAACACCGAGCAATTGGAGTATGTTAATTGGAGACTTGCTTGTGGTTTATGCTTTTGCCGTTTACCTTGTGAATCTAAGTAATACTAGCACCACTTCGATCCTTCGATCGCCACGATTTTGGATAGCTGCCTCCTATTTAATTTATTGTGCTGGAGCCAGTGTCCTTCTTGCTGTACAAGAACATGTAAAAACCAATATATATATCGATAGTAACTTCCCTGTCAACCTACTATTTATTCATTTAACTCTACATACCTTTACCTCATTACTAATCTTAAAAGCGCTACATTGCCTACCGATACGACCAATATCACGCTTCTCATCTTCATACTAGCACTTACTTTTGTTACGCTGGTATTATTTTTATTGTATCTTATTTATAGAAATAATTTGATTAACATCAATCGAAATGCTGATTTACTAGAAGCGATGTTAAAAGCTCAGGAAGATGAGCGCGAGCGATTGGCATTGGAATTACACGATGGATTAGGAACTAAAATTTCAGCCTTAAGTTTAGAAACTGAAACTTTATACTCTGAAATAGATCCTAAATTTCAATCGAAGACCAATCATATTCGATCATTAATTGAAGAGGTGAGCCAAGATGTAAGAAGTATTTCTAGAGATCTTGTTCCAAGAGATCTTTCACGATCGGGATTGAATTATGAGCTCGATAAACTTCAATATAACACGGAGAGATTATATAATAATAAATTTCAACTTACCTTGCTAGGAATGGAATTAAGACTCCCCTATAAAATGGAGCTTAATATTTTTAGAATTGTACAAGAATTAGTTAATAACACCATAAAACATTCTAGTGCAAGCGAAATCAATCTAATTATACAAAGAGACGAGCTTCAGATTTTACTTACCTACACCGATAACGGAAAAGGAATGAATGATAGTAAATTATCAGATGGCATTGGACTCAATAATATAAAAACAAGAATTGCCCATTTACATCCTGAATCCACCATGCAAATCGGTTTGCAACCAGGATTTGAATTGAGTATTGCCATACCTTTGTTACCTTAATACCCTATGACAGAAATTATCTCAATATTGATTGTTGATGATCATCCTCTATTCCGCCAAGGACTGGTGAATGCACTTCATTCCTGTGTATTCAATAAAACAATTTTTGAGGCCGGAAGCGGAAACGAAGCTTTAAAAATAGCAGAAAAGGAATCAATCGATATCGTATTGATGGATATCAACATGCCTATAATGGATGGTATAGAATGTTCTAAAAAATTACTTGAATTATTCCCAGAAATAAAAATTATTGGAATCAGCTCCTTCGAAGACAAGTGGACCATCGAACAAATGATTGACTTAGGTGCGAAAGGATATCTCACCAAAAATATTGGCAAACCCGAATTAGAAGCTTCCATACAAAATGTTTATGCGGGTAAAATGTTTTTCTCTTCAGAATTAGTTGGGAAAATGTTACAGCGTTCATCCGAATTTATGACAAAGAATAATACGGTGAAATTTGAAGAATTACATGAACGGGAGAAACACATCATAAAACTCATCTTTGAAGAATATAGTTCTGCAGAAATTGCCGAAACACTCCGATTAAGTGAGCATACAGTTAACACCTACCGAAAATCATTACTTACCAAAACTGGCGCTAAGAATGTTGTAGGTTTAATCAAATATGCTTTTAAGAGCGGATGGTTTTAAATTTCGATTTATTTATTAGCCTACTAATCTTTATTCGATCAACTCTTTAGATTTTTTATTAAACGTTAATTTGCTTTTACTTATCAACATCAGCCTGTAGATTAACTTTTGAAATTTCAATTGACTTAAGGTACTTTTCTCCGTTAAATTCGGAGTAAACCCTCACTATATGCCTAGAGCTTCAGCTAAAACAAAATCGACAGAGAGAAAAATCTTCGTGCTGGATACATCAGCCATCCTTTTTGATCATAATGCATTCTTTAATTTTAAGGAACACGATGTAGCCATTCCCATCACTGTGCTAGAGGAAATAGATCGATTTAAAAAAGGGAACGATGTTATTAATTTTGAAGCTCGCGAATTCATAAGATCCATTGATAAATTATCTGCCAGTTTTTCTTTACAAGATTGGATTCCATTAAATGGCCCAACCAAAGGAAAGTTTAAAGTGCTGATGAATGAGCGAAACAATACGATAGATGCCAATGTCGTTTTTG
>JANOPQ010000180.1:0-19794 GCA_031421935.1 Bacteroidota bacterium
GATAGCTATCGGGAAGCAGATCGGACTAAAATATAATTGGATTTGGTATTACAAGACACTTAATTTTGAATTACAACTTTAATGAAATTTCTTTAAAGTGTACGCTTGTTCTGAATTTTACGACAGCCAACTGTGTATGTCTTTTCGTGATTCTATGTATTTTTCCATCTACTTCAAATTCATTGATGTTTTCAGGTACACCATGCAACACAATTTTGTAATGGGAATAGGTGGGCTCGAAGTTTCCACTGATGGTTTGGAATATTTTGAAGTGTCCTCTCTTTTGGGTTACTACAAACTTTTTGATGTTAAATTGCCCGTTTCTATATCCGTAATAATCTCCGGCATCTTCGTACAAATGACTTGTTTGAACAATTTTTGTAAAATAGATGTGGAGTGTTAGTTCGGTAATTGGAATTTCTCCAACATATTGCATTTTTGGATAATTTGCAATAACAGATCCTTCTTTAACAAATAATGGCATTTTGTCGAGCGGCGCATCCACTTCTATTTCTTTTCCTCCAATCTCTAAATCGTCGTTCCAGAAATTATACCATCTGCCTTTAGGAATATACACCAAACGTGTTTCAGCTCCTGGTAAATGTACCGGCGTCACCATTATTTTATCGCCAAACATATATTGATCCGTCCGATATAATGCTTCTGTGTCTGCTTGTTCTGTCATCACAAGTGGTCGAATCATGGGAGTACCATACTGCGAATTTTGCCAGAATGTAGTATAAATATAGGGCAGTAGTTGATAGCGTAAGTTGATGAACTTTTTCGCAATAAATTCAAATTTTTGTCCATAAGACCATGGCTCTTGTGGTTCCGCTCCTGGATCATTTCCAGCAGAATGGGTTCTGCAGAAAGGATGAAATACCGCCATCTGCAACCATCTTACATAAAGCTCTCCATCCGGATTACCTATGAAGCCGCCTACATCGGACCCAGCAAATGAAATCCCAGACATGGCCAATCTTTGTATTTGCATATTTGCAATCCACAAATGCTCCCACGTAGCAATATTATCGCCTGTCCAAACAGAACTGTAACGCTGCGCCCCTGCATAACATGAACGCGTAATTACAAAAGGTCGATTTGGATATAAAAATTTCTTAATTCCCTCTTGCGTTGCACGTGTCATTTGCATACCATAAACATTATGTGCTTTGCGATGACTGCATGGATCCCCATCGTAATCGTGTCGTACATCTTCAGGGAAAGTGCCAATCTCAAAAACAGCAGGCTCATTCATGTCATTCCAAACGCCACGTACTCCTTGACGAATTAACTCTTCAAATAATCCACTCCACCAGCGGCGTACATCGGGATTAGTGTAGTCGGGGAAATTACAAGCTCCTGGCCATACATCTCCTACCATCAATTCACCATCTGCACGCTTACAGAAAAATCCATTCTTAATACCTTCTTGATACACCCAATATTCAGGATCTATTTTTATTCCTGGATCAATAATAATAACCGTCTTAAATCCTTTCTCTGCTAAGTCGCCCAATAATTTGGATGGCTTTGGAAATCCTTCTTTGCTCCATGTAAAACAACGAAATCCTTCCATATAGTCAATGTCAAGATAAATAGCATCACATGGAATTCCGCGATCTCTAAACTCCTGCGCAATTTCTCTTACTTGCTTTTCTGGATAATAGCTCCATTTACATTGATGATATCCTAACGCCCAAAGTGGAGGCATTTCAGGAGTGCCAGTTAAACCTGCATACTGTTCAACCACATCCGTCAATTGTGGACCGTAAATAAAGTAATAATTCATCTCTCCGCCACGAGCCCAATAGCTGCAAACATCAAATTGCTCTTTTCCAAAATCGAAAATGGTTCGGAACGTGTTATCAAAGAAAATTCCGTAGCCAATGTCGTTATGTAATCCCATGTAAAATGGAATATTTTTGTAGATGGGATCTTGGTCTTTTTTAAATCCATACGTATCGGCACCGTAATTTTCGATGCGCTTGCCTTTTAGATTTAATTCCATGGGCTTGTCTCCCATTCCGAAAAACACTTCGCCATCTTGAATTTTTTTAGAGCAGTAATTGATTTTTCCGCCCTTTTTGATATAATGTTGCCAATGATATCCTAATTCATCTTCACAAATGACATTGTACTTTCTGTCGAGGATATTTATTTTCAAATTCTTTTTGTAAATCTGAATCACCAAACTTTCAGTCATCAAATCAAATTTATGTCGATCTTCATAGACGGAAAGATTCGCTTTTTGCATCGGCACATTTTCTACCAACGCATAGGAAAAGTCGCGTTGAAATGTTCCGTCAGGCGCATAACGGAATCGCACAATTTTATCGGAAAATATTTTTACTTCTAAAACAGTGTCCGTAGCATAAAAATAGAGAACTTGACCTTCTTGAGTGAAATGACTAATGTCGGCTGGAAAGTATTTTGCTGAATACTTTTCTTTATTTATTTCTATCATAATTCTATGTGGGAGTAATTAAGCAAAAATGCTCCACTTTGGTATACATTTTCTAAGATAGAGTTCGAATTTTACACGCAGCTATGTTAATAGCTTTAATTTAAATTTACACCTAGTTTGGCACTTTTGTCATCAAAATTTGAAATAGAAGTTAAGAGGTTGAGTGCAATGCAATTTCGATAGATTTAGTTCAATGTTTTTCTTTATTGGCTTAACTATGTTGATTGGCTGTGAGGCAAAAGTACAGAGCGATGAACTCAGGTTTTTCACCTTTTTACAAAGTGCAATCATTAAAATGTTCAAGTTGAATAATTTGGCTGAATCAGTCGTACTAAGGTGATTAAACGATACTTATGCTATTATAAGAGTTCGATGTCTTGTACGTATTTTTTAAGTTGTTGATTCCACTGTTTTGAGCCTTTTCATTTGCTATTTTTGCAAGATGTCACTCTCTGAAACGATTACTATGAAAGCGGGATTAAGTGCTGAATTGTTATTAAAAGCATATCGTTTGATGTGCACAGCGAAGGAAATGACTGTTCTTTACGAGGAAAAGGTTCAAATTACTTCAAAATATGTTCATGCAACCTCTCGAGGCCATGAAGCGATTCAATTGGCTGCTGGATTACTTTTAAAGGAACAAGATTATTTGAGTGCTTATTATCGTGATGATAGTATGTTGTTGGGAATCGGCTTACGTCCTTATGAATTAATGTTACAATTGCTGGCAAAGCGCGATGATCCTTTTTCGGGTGGAAGAACTTATTATTGTCACCCTAGTTTGAATCGAAAGGGATTTCCAAAAATTCCACATCAAAGTTCTGCGACTGGAATGCAAGCAATACCAGCTACAGGTGTTGCCATGGGTATTCAGTATTTATTGAAGCAAGGATTGTTGGAGAAGAATGATGATTTACCGATTGTGGTTTGTTCGCTCGGTGATGCATGCGTAACAGAAGGAGAAGTTGCAGAAGCATTTCAGATGGCTGCCTTAAAACAATTTCCAATCATTTACATTGTGCAGGATAATGGTTGGGATATTTCTGCAACAGCTGCAGAGACCAGGGCAATGAATGCATTTGAATATGCAAAAGGTTTTAAAGGGATTGAAGCAGTTTCTATTGATGGAACTGATTTTTTTCAATGCTATGAAACGTTGAATGGAATTATTTCTTCAATGCGAACAAACCCGCGTCCCTATTTAGTGCATGCCGAAGTTCCACTTTTAAATCATCATACATCCGGTGTTCGTAAGGAATGGTATCGTGACGATTTGGAAGAAGCTGCTAAACGTGATCCATTACCGAAGTTGCGCATGGAGATGTTGCAGATGGGGATTTCTGTTGCTGATTTAGAAGAAATGGAAGCCTTGGCTTACACAACGGTGAGAGGTGATTTTGAAGAAGCCATGAAAGCGGAGAATCCCCGACCTGAAGATTTGTTTACGCACGAGTTTGCACCAACACCGGTTCTAGAAGAATTAGGTGTGCGAAGTCCAGCGGGAGCAGAACCTAAAGTAATGGTAGATTGTGCCTTATTCGCAATACAAGAGTTGATGAGTAAGCACCCAGAATGTTTGTTGTATGGTCAAGATGTGGGAGGTAGATTAGGTGGTGTGTTCAGAGAAGCTGCTACACTCGCTCAAAAATTTGGCGATCATCGTGTTTTTAATACACCCATTCAAGAAGCATTTATCGTGGGAAGTACCGTCGGGATGAGTGTTTCGGGATGTAAACCCATCGTTGAAGTTCAGTTTGCAGATTATATTTGGCCAGGACTCAACCAGCTTTTTACAGAAGTGAGTAGATCTTGTTATTTGACAAATGGAAAGTGGCCGATCAGCTGTATCATTAGAGTTCCCATAGGCGCATATGGTAGTGGCGGACCTTATCATTCTTCGAGTGTAGAAAGTGTGTTGACGAATATTCGTGGAATAAAAATTTGTTATCCGTCTACAGGTGCCGATTTAAAAGGATTGATGAAAGCCGCTTATTATGATCCGAATCCCGTGGTGATGTTAGAGCATAAAGGATTGTATTGGTCAAAAATAAAAGGAACCGAAGAAGCAAGAACGGTGGAGCCATCGGAAGATTATATTTTGCCGCTTGGTAAAGCACGGATCGTTCAAGAAGTGGAAGCTAAAAAAGAAATACCAACCCTCAGTGTAATTACTTATGGAATGGGAGTGTATTGGTCGAAGAATGCAGCGAAGGATTTCCCTGGACAAATTGAAATTATTGATTTGCGAACGTTAAATCCCATCGATACAGAAACTATTTTTAATTCAGTGAGAAAGCATGGAAAGTGTATGGTTGTAACCGAAGAGCCTGTTTTTAATTCCTTCGCACAAGCCTTAGCAGGAAGAATTCAAGAGGAATGTTTTCAATCATTAGATGCATCGGTTCGAGTAATTGGTGCCGAAAATTTACCTGCTATTCCGTTGAATTCAACGTTGGAAGCAACGATGCTTCCAAATGCGGATAAAGTAAAAGCAGCTTTTGAAAATTTATTAAAGTACTAATTAGAAAAATTATGTTTCGATTGAAATTAGCAACGGATCCGCGATGGGTAAATATTGTGGAAGGTAATATTGAAGAGATATTGACCGATCATGCGTATTGCGAACAAAAAGCTGCTACAAATGCGATTACCATTGTTATAAAGAATCCGGAGAAAAGCGATTTAGTAACTGCCGTCTTAGCGATTGCAGAAGAAGAGATCCAGCATTTTCGGATGGTGCACGATAAATTGTTGGAACGTGGATTTGTATTGGGACGTGAACGAAAGGATGAATATGTAAATCGACTCTATGATTTTATGCGAAAGGGTGGGAACAGAGAGCAACAGTTGTTAGACCGATTGTTTTTTTCAGCCATGATTGAAGCGAGAAGTTGTGAGCGTTTTAAAGTGCTTTCTGAAAATATCAATGACGAAAATTTGAAAAAATTCTATCACGAGTTAATGATCAGCGAGGCGAATCATTACACGGTTTATTTAAGTTTTGCTCGACAATATGCTGGGCAAGAAGATGCAGAAGCGAGATGGGAGGAATGGTTGGAGATGGAAGGAAAAATTATTAAAGATTTCGGAAAAAAAGAAACCATTCACGGATAAAAAATTAATTCGATAATTCTTTATCGAGACGTTCATATTCTGAATTCTTACTGAGGAATTCGGGTACAATCTTTTTCATTTTGGTAACAATAGCCTCATTGTTTTGTGAATTGAATAATTCAATCAAGCTATCAATTTCTCCAGATACAAAATCAAATGGATAAGACTTTACTTTCGCAATCATTATTTTTTTGTGATGGGTTGGTAATGTGTTTTCTTCGTTCGCTAATAGTTCTTCAAAAAGTTTTTCGCCAGGTCGAAGTCCAGTATAATTGATTTGAATGTCTTTGCCTAATTCCAATCCACTCAACTGAATCATCTTCTTAGCTAGGTCTGCAATTTTAACCGGTGAGCCCATATCAAAAATAAATATTTCTCCACCTTTGCCCATCGATCCCGCCTCCAACACCAGTTGGCAAGCTTCGGAAATAGTCATGAAGTAACGCGTGATATCGGGATGTGTAATCGTGAGTGGCTTCCCACTATCAATCTGTTTTTTAAATCGCGGTATCACGCTGCCGTTAGATCCTAATACATTTCCAAATCGAGTGGTAATGAATTTAGTTTTGCCTAAGCCATTCATCGATTGAGTATACATTTCAGCAATGCGCTTGGTAGCACCCATAATGTTTGTTGGATTCACCGCTTTGTCGGTGCTAATCATTACAAACTTGCTCGCATTAAATTCCTTCGCTAGATCAGCAATGATTTTAGTTCCTAAAACATTATTTAGAATGGATTCACTCGGATTTAATTCCATCATAGGAACATGTTTATATGCAGCAGCATGAAAAATAATATCGGGATGGAAAGTGTTGAATACATTTCGCATTCGTTCTTTATTTCGAATGTCGCCTATGATGGGTTCAATGTTTTGAAAGTTTGTAGCCGGGTTATCCTTTATTTCTAATTCTAAATCGTACAAAGGAGACTCTGCAATGTCTAGTAACAAGAGTAGTTTAGGTTTAAAGGGAAGTATTTGTCGAACCATTTCACTACCTATGGAACCGGCAGCTCCCGTTACTAAAATGGTTTTATTAAAAATCTCTTCTTTGATTTTTTCGAGCTGAAGTAATATTTGTTCTCGTCCTAGTAAATCTTCAATATTTACTTTTCGAATTTGTTTAAAACTCAACTCCCCATTGATCCAGCTTTGTACAGGTGGAACATTGAGTACATAAATTTTATGTGATATTCCGATTTCTACTATAAACTGCTTTCTCTCAGGTGAAATATTCTGAATGGCAATAATTAAATGCTTGATGTTTTTTTTCTTGATGAGTTTTTCAATAGCCGTTGCAGCATGAATTGAAATACTCTCTAATTTTTTTCCAATCTTCTTTGGATCGTCGTCTATAAAAGCAACCACTTTGTATTTTGTTGCCTTGTCACGGTCTAACATTCTCTTTGTGGTTAGACCTGCTTCACCAGCACCATAAATGAGCACACCTGTTTTTTTTCTGGATGGATTTTTAAGCTCCATGTAAATTACCTTCACCACTAAACGTCCAGTAACCATTATAAATACCGAAAGCAAAAATTCAATGATGATAATAGAAAATGGAACTAGATATTTTCCGGTAATTTGAAAACTGATTGGATTGCTTAGGGCCATTAATATGGATCCAGCAAGTAATGTTAACAGAATCCGAACGGTATCTCTTGTGCTTGTATGTCGGATGATCCCCTTGTAGGTTTTGTTTATTAAAAAGGATAGGATTCTTATTGACAAAACAAACGGAAACACCGTTGTGTAAGTTATTGTTTCTGTGCTTGGTACATTGAAGTTGAAGCGGATTTGATAAGCAATAGCCAATGAAACCAAACATATTAATATATCAGTTAACAGCACAAGAAAGCTTGGAGCGTTTTTTTCTAAGATTCTCTTCATGGAGAATTTCCGTTCATTTTAGGGTGCTAATTTATGCAATTATTTGCAATTGAAGGGCTTGGATTCATTTTTGGACTTCTATTCGTTTGATTTATCTATTTTTGTCTTAATAATATTATTATGACTGTTTCATTACTTACCGGCGGTGCTGGATTTATTGGAGCTCATGTATGTAATGAGCTGATTGACAAAGGACACAAAGTGATTGTGTTGGACGATTTAAGTGGTGGCTTTGAAGAGAATGTTAATCCCAAAGCCATTTTTATTAAAGGGTCTATCACGGATCATGTACTGTTGGAGAAAATATTCAACGAGCATCATTTCGATTATGTATATCATCTTGCAGCTTATGCAGCGGAAGGACTTAGTCACTTCATCAAACGATTTAATTACACAAATAATTTAATAGGAAGTGTTAATTTGATTAATGAGTCGGTGAAACATAAAATAAAATGTTTTGTTTTCACTTCTTCAATTGCTGTTTACGGCCGCGGACAATTGCCCATGCGCGAAGATATGCTTCCAACACCAGAAGATCCTTATGGAATTTCAAAGTTGGCAGTGGAGATGGATTTGAAGTCGACGCATGAAATGTTCGGATTAAATTATGTCGTGTTTCGTCCACACAATGTTTACGGTGAGTATCAAAATTTGGGAGATAAATATCGTAACGTTGTTGGTATTTTCATGAATCAATTAATGCAAGGAAAGCCGCTCACTATTTTTGGTGATGGTAAGCAAACAAGAGCATTTAGTTATATTGGAGATGTTGCGCCTTACATTGCGAATTGTGTTGAAGTACCAGCCGCATACAATCAAGTTTTTAATATTGGAGCCGATCAGGAATTTACAGTAAATGAATTAGCGAATACAGTATGTGATGTGATGGGAATGAGCGGTCAAGTTCGACACCTTGATGCTCGCAATGAGGTGATGCACGCCTATGCAGATCATGGGAAAGTGCAAAAAGTTTTTAATATCCAATCAGGCTATACATTAAAGCAAGGATTGCATCTCATGGCCGATTGGGCAAAGACTGCCGGCAGCAAGGAAAGTGATAAGTTTAAAGGAATTGAAATCACAGAAAAATTGCCTGCAATTTGGCAGGAAGATTAATTCGCTGAGTTGTGAAGCAAGTTCTCATCATTACTGCACATCGTAAAGATCGTGCTCCTAATCAAAGATTCAGGTTCGAGCAGTACCTGGATTTTTTAAAGTTGAATGGATTTAATTGTCATATTTCTTATTTAATTTCAGAGGAAGATGATAAAATTTTATATCAACCTGGAAAATATTTTTCTAAAGCAATGATTGGATTAAAAGCGACATTAACTCGGATGAATGATGTTATTCATCGAAATAAATATGATTTAATTTTTGTGTGTAGAGAAGGTTTTCTTACTGGAACCACTTTTTTTGAAGAGCTGTTGCATCGAGCCAAAGCACCTATGATCTATGACTTCGATGATGCCATTTGGCACTTTGATGTTTCAGACGCAAATAAAAGTTTTGGGTGGATGAAGAATCCTGGGAAAACAGCCCGACTCATCAGCATGTCGGATTTGATTTTTGCAGGGAATCAATATCTAATGGATTACGCAAAACATCATAACGATAATGTAGTAATTATTCCAACTACAATTGATACAGATGAATACCAAGGAGTACCTTTTCAGGAGAAGGAAGTGCTCTGTATTGGATGGAGTGGATCCATCACGACCATTCGTCATTTTGAAATGGCTATCCCAGTTTTAAAAATACTGAAAGAGAAATATGGGAATCGTATTTGTTTTAAAGTGATTGGTGATCAAAATTATTTTAATGCCGACTTGGATATTAAAGGTATTGCCTGGAAAAAAGAAACAGAGTTAGCCGAATTGGCAAAAATTGATATTGGAATTATGCCTTTGCCTGATGATGAATGGGCAAAAGGAAAATGTGGATTGAAGGGCCTTCAATATATGGCGATGAGTATTGCAACCGTAATGTCGCCTGTTGGAGTAAATACTGATATCATTCAAGATGGTGAAAATGGAATGTTGGCTTCCGATACTGATGACTGGGTTCGAAAAATAAGTCTGTTGATTGAAAATACAGATTTAAGGCAAAAATGCGCCGAGAATGGTCGTAAGACGGTGGAAAAGAGTTATTCTGTAAAAGCACTTCAGCCCATCTACCTGCAATATTTTATGTCGCTGACTGAGCCCAAAAAATGATTAAATTTGCAACCTCAATAAATAAATACGGATGACAACTACTCCCGAAACTTTAAAACAAACTGCTTTAACGGATTTACACACTCGTTTAGGAGCGAAAATGGTTCCATTTGCAGGTTATATGATGCCCGTTCAATATGAAGGAATCAATGTAGAACATGAAAAAGTTCGCTCGTCTGTAGGTGTTTTTGATGTATCCCACATGGGAGAATTTATTTTGAAAGGGGATGGCGCGTTAGATTTAATTCAACGTGTGACTAGCAACGACGCTTCTAAATTGAGTCCAGGCAAAGCACAATACTCTTGTTTTCCAAATGAAACGGGTGGAATCGTTGATGACCTCATTGTTTATGCATTGGAAGATGGGCATTGGATGTTGGTAGTAAATGCATCGAACATTGAAAAAGATTGGAACTGGATTCAGAAGTTCAATACGGGTAATGTGGAGATGCATGACATCTCGGATCAAACATCATTGTTAGCAGTTCAAGGTCCAAATGCTTTGGCTACGATTCAAAAATTAACGTCAGTTGATTTAACTTCTATTCCCTATTATAATTTCACAAAGGGAGAAGTAGCAGGATGCAAAAACATCTTAATTTCTAATACAGGCTATACCGGTGCCGGTGGATTTGAATTGTATTTCGAAAACCAATATGCAGAAACGATTTGGAATGCATTAATGGAAGCAGGAAAAGAATTTGATATTAAACCTTGCGGATTGGGTTGTCGTGATACATTACGTTTGGAGATGGGCTTCTGCTTGTATGGAAATGACATTAGCGATACTACGTCACCGTTAGAAGCTGGATTGGGCTGGATTACTAAGTTCACAAAAGACTTTACCAATTCAACAGCATTAAAAGCACAGAAAGAAGCCGGAGTAACTCGAAAACTTTCTGGATTTGAAATGGTGGAAAAAGGAATTCCACGTCATGATTATGAAATCGTGGATGCACAAAATAAAGTGATTGGAATTGTTACATCAGGAACTCAATCTCCCAGTTTGCAAAAAGCAATTGGAATGGGTTATGTTGCGAAAGAACATGCGACAGAAGGAAATGAAATCTACATAAAAATTAGAGATAAAGCCATTAAAGCTGTTGTTGTAAAAACCCCTTTCTTAAAAAAATAAAAAAATCCATTGTCCAAGAATAATGCTTCTTCTTCTTCTCGCACGCTAGAAGTTTGTTTCTCGCCTGCATTGATTCATCTTCACGATATTTCGGAATCGATCGTGGTGGTAATTGATGTTTTGCGCGCTACTTCTTCCATTTGTGTTGCATTTGCAAATGGTGTGAAAAGCATTGTTCCTGTTTCCACTATAGAAGATAGCTTTTCTTATAAAGCAAAAGGATATTTAGTAGGAGCAGAACGAAATGGAGAAATGTTGGATGGATATGATTTGGGAAATTCTCCATTTAGTTATTTAGATCCAAGAGTAAAAGATCGCGATATTGCATTAACTACTACAAACGGAACACAAGCCATTGCTGCAGCCGCGGGCGCCTATCAAATTGTGATTGGTTCTTTTTTAAATCTCGATTGTTTATGTGATTGGTTAAAGAATCAAAATAAGAGTGTATTGTTATTATGTTCGGGTTGGAAAAATTCATTCAATTTAGAGGATACAATTCTTGCAGGAGCGATTGCTGAGCAATTGGAGCCCCATTATGAGATGAATAGAATGTGTGATGCCGTGATTGCTGCTATGCATTTATACAGTCTTGCAAAGCCCGATTTAAATGCGTTTTTGGATAAGAGTTCGCACCGCAAAAGATTAGAACGATTACAAATTGATAAAGACGTAGAATATTGTTTAACACCTAATCTAGCACCCGTAGTTCCGGTGATGGTGAATGGTGTATTAGTAAAGTTTGTTGCCTGATTTTTATTAGGCGTAATTAATTTTTAGTACCATGAATAAAAAACTATTGGGCAGCTGGATGCTGTCGTTGATCATCGTACCAGGTACGGTAGTCACCCTCTTCGCCTGGGGCTTCTGGGGCCATCAACAAATTAATCATGCTGCCATTTTTACCTTGCCTCCCGAAATGTTTGGGTTCTACAAGGAGCATGTGCGGTTCATCACAGAGCATGCTGTGGATCCCGACAAACGTCGATATGCAGATCCTAATGAAGCACCTCGACATTTTATTGACCTCGATCGTTATGGTGATCATCCATTCGACAGCTTGCCCACGAGATGGGACGAAGCGGTCGCAAAAATTGGTGAGGATACACTGAAAGCGCATGGCATTGTTCCATGGCATATTCAAACCATGTTGTTTCGATTAACGTCCGCATTTAAAGCAAAAGATAGAGAGCGAATATTACGAAACTCTGCCGACATCGGTCATTACATTGGTGATGCGCATGTGCCGTTGCATTGTACTCGAAATTATAATGGACAACTAACCGGTCAACATGGAATTCATGGCTTTTGGGAATCAAGATTGCCTGAGTTGTATGGTAAAGAGTATAGTCGAATAACTGGAACCGCAGTGTATTTGTCGAACCCATCGGAGGTGATTTGGCAAATATTAAGAGAGAGTTATGCTGCACACGATTCTGTTTTAAGCATCGAAAAAGCATTAAGTAAATCATTTCCTCCTGATCAGAAATACAGTTACGAAGAGCGTGGTGGACAAATGATCAAAACATTTTCCGTAGCCTATAGCAAAGCCTATCATGAAGCCTTAGATGGAATGGTGGAGAGGAGATTTAACAAAGCGGTTTATCTCGTTGGGTGTTTTTGGTACACCGCTTGGGTCAATGCAGGGATGCCGTCGATGGATTATAATGGTGAATTTATTTTAAGTAAAGAAGCGAAAAGTGAAATAGATAGTTTAAATGCAAAGTTGAGCAAGGGAAATTTTGATGAACATGATCATAAGGATTAATATAACTTAAGAAGTAAAAGTGCACTAAGGCTAGCACCAGCAAATTGAAATAAATCAAATGAATAGATAAAAATTATTTTATCTATTCATTTGATTTATTCTAATTTTAATCTTGAAAACTCCATGCTACAATTCTCGAAACTTTATTTCCTGTTTCCATGGGAAAAGTTTGATGTTTGAGATTTGGTATTTTATCTAAAGCTGCATAAATACTTTTTAGATGGGCCGCTTTAGAAACCATCGTGGTAAACCATCTGCAAGAAGTTTTGAAAGACATACTCTCGTCTATCAACTTCAAAATAAATTTTTCTTCTCCACCATCGCACCAAATTTCAGAAGTTTGTCCGCCAAAGTTTAAAAGCGGTTGTTTGATTTGTCGTTTCTTTAAATTAGAAAGTTTCTTTATCGCTTCTTTTTTCGCTTCTGCAGCGGATGAATGAAACGGTGGATTGCAAATTGTCAAATCAAATTTTTCATCCTTTTGAATGATGCCATGCAAAATAAATTTTCTTTTGGGTTGATAGCGAAGTTCCAATTTACCTTGAAGTCCTACATTGTTGTCAATATTTTTTTGTGCTGCATCCAATGCCTCTTGATCCACGTCTGATCCAACAAATGTCCAGCCGTATGCATTTATTCCAATAATAGGATAAATACAATTTGCGCCAACTCCAATATCAAGACATCTTATATTTTCATGAACAGAAGAATCTTTCTTAGTATTATCATTTCCTTTTAGAAGTGCTGCTACTTGATGGATGTATTCAGCTCTTCCAGGAATGGGTGGACACAAATAACCTTCTGGAATTTCCCAAAAATCGATATGATAAAACTTTTTAAGCAACGCTTTATTCAAAGCAATTACAGCGCGAGGATTAAAAAAATCGATGGACTCATCTCCAAACTTATTTACACTCACAAACTCAGCTAATTTTGGTGTAGCCTTTATCAATGAAGAAAAATCGTATCGATCACGATGCGGGTTGGATGGATGAAGTGTAGATTTAATGGAGGAGTTCATAATAATTGCTTTCGTTATTTTTATTGTTGATGGGATTTGAGTTTTTAATTTTTTTTTGAAAGAAAATTTTTCAATTTTACAATTTCCCCTCCCAAATTTGCATTCCTTCAGATTGAAAAAAAGGTGGCTTTTCTTTGAAAAGAGCATATACTGAAGCCCCAGATCCACTCATGCTTGAATAGGTACCACCTAATTCATACATTTTGTTTTTTATTTCGCCAATGATAGGATGACGTTGTATGGCATGAATTTCAAAATCATTTTTAAGATGATCTCTCCAATGCTCAGGCGATAAAGAAATGATTTCTCGTATTGATTTTTGGGGTTGCATTGGTGTAATCCAACTATATGCTTCTGCGGTTGAAATTGAAACTGGAGGCATGACAATCAGAATATACCATCCTGATAAATCAAGATTTATTGATTCTAAAATTTCTCCTTTTCCTTTTACAAACGCAGCTTTTTCTGTTAAAAAAAATGGGCAATCACTTCCGAGTTGAAGGGCATATTCATGAAGTTTTTCAGCCGAAATTCCCAATTGGGCTACTTCATTAATCAGCTTAAGTGCATAAGCTCCATCTGATGATCCGCCCCCAAGTCCAGCTCCCATCGGTAGAATCTTATGTAAATGAAAGCTTAATCCTGAGATTTCGTAATCATTTTTTAATATTTCATAAGCTTTGAATATCAGATTTTTAGAGATGGCTCCGGGTATGGGAAGTCCAGTGACTTCTAAATTAAATCCTTGATTATCAGTTTGTATCACTTCAAGCACATCGGTCCAGCCCACAGGGTAGAAAACTGATTCGATAGCATGAAAGTTATCAGCATATTTAGCAGTGATATTCAGTCCTAAATTGATTTTAATGGGTGGAAATGCGACCATGAAGGAACAAAGTTAACATACCTTGCTGAGTTTTTTGATTTTCGGGTATCTTTGAACCCAATCTTAAACTCATGAGCGGAACATTATTGGACTTTGAAAAGCCATTGGAAGAGTTGAATGAACAACTGGAAAAGGCAAAGCAGATATCGGAGAAGGGAAAGGTGAACGTTGATGATGTAATTAAAGAAATTGAATCTAAAATTGAAAAAGCAAAGCAGGATATTTTTAGCAACCTCACTCCTTGGCAGCGCGTTCAATTATCTCGACATCCCGATCGACCTTATACTTTAGATTATATTAATGCCATCACTGGCGGACAATTCATGGAATTGTTTGGCGATCGTCAAGTGAAAGATGATAAAGCCATGATTGGTGGCTTTGGTGATGTGGATGGTCAAACAGTCATGTTTGTTGGTCAACAAAAAGGTGCGAATACGAAGATGCGTCAGTTTCGCAATTTCGGTATGCCTAACCCTGAAGGATATCGCAAAGCGTTGCGTTTGTTTAGGCTCGCTGAAAAATTTAATAAGCCCATTGTTACTTTAATTGATACACCTGGAGCTTATCCCGGACTCGAAGCAGAAGAACGTGGACAAGGTGAAGCCATTGCTCGTAATTTATATGAAATGACAATTCTGAAAGTACCTGTGATCTGCATTATTGTAGGCGAAGGTGCAAGTGGCGGTGCCTTGGGAATTGGAATCGGCGATAAAGTATTTATGTTAGAAAACACTTGGTATTCTGTAATATCACCCGAATCTTGTTCCAGTATCTTATGGAGAAATTGGGACAATAAGGAAAGAGCAGCAGAAGCATTGAAGTTAACTTCCATCGATATGAATTCATCTCATTTAGTAGATGGAATTATTCCCGAACCCATTGGCGGAGCACATTCTAATCCCTTAGAAATGTTTGTAACCGTAAAGTCAGAAATATTAAAAAATTTAAAGTTGTTAAAAGCGATGTCCCCCGAAGAACGAATTCAAAAAAGAATTGATAAGTTCTGCTCGATGGGAGTGTATAACGAATAAAGAAACCGGAAGATAATTTAAAGCCGGTGCCTTGTCGCCGGCTTTCTTGTCATATAGTGACTAGGATTTAAAAATTAAAAAAATAAATCCTTTCTTAAAATTGAAGTAGAAATCTTACAATAAAAAATATTCCTCTCATCAATTATATTATATCCGAAACGGTATAACTTTTACTGCTGAAACAAAGTAGTTTGAATTGATGTTCATAAAATCTTACCCCTTACCAAGCGCAGAGCTATTAAATTTGAAGAATGAGTACTGAGAAAACCACGCGAAGAAAAACGGCCGGATCAAATATTGTTTTAACCGAAGCCATGCCCGGAAAATTACCTCCTCAGGCGGTGGATATGGAAGAAGCTGTTTTAGGAGCGATGATGTTGGATAAAAATGCAGTGGCTGAAGTAATTGATATCCTCAAGCCAGAAGCATTTTATAAAGAATCGCATAATGCTATTTTTAAAGCTATTCAAGATCTTTTTCATGGTACCCAACCTGTCGATATTTTAACAGTAACGCAACAGTTAAGAAAAAATGGAACCATCGATTTAGCCGGCGGACCCTTTTACATCACACAGTTAACAAATAGAATTGCATCTGCTGCGAACATTGAATTTCATGCGCGTATTGTTTTGCAAAAATTTATTCAACGTGAATTGATTCGTATTTCGAGTGATACTATTCGCAATGCGTTTGAAGATACTTCCGATGTATTAGCTCTCTTGGATAAAGCCGAGCAAAATCTTTTTGAAATTACCGATTCTAACATCAGAAGAAAATACGAGTCCATGTCGGGATTGGTTTCAAAGGCAGTGAAAGGAATTGAAATTGCCTCTAATCTAGAGTCGGGAGTGACAGGTGTACCAAGCGGATTTACCGAGTTAGATCGAGTTACTGCTGGTTGGCAGAAAAGTGATTTGATTATTGTTGCTGCTCGTCCAGGTATGGGTAAAACCGCTTTCGTTTTGAGTTTAGCACGTAATGCATCGGTGATGTTTAAGAAGCCTGTTGCTTTCTTTAGTCTGGAGATGTCGAGTATTCAGTTGGTAAATCGTTTGGTGTCGAGCGAAACGGAATTGGATACCGAAAAATTAAGAAAAGGAAATTTGGATCCACACGAGTGGACACAACTCAATAAAAAAGTTTCTGCATTAACAGAAGCTCCCATCTACATTGACGATACACCCGCATTAAATGTTTTTGAATTGCGTGCAAAGTGTCGACGTTTAGTTTCAGAGCGAAAAATTGAAATGATTATCATCGATTATCTACAGTTGATGCAAGGTGGTACCGATAATAAAAACGGAAATCGTGAACAGGAAATATCGCACATCTCTCGATCGTTGAAAGGTCTTGCGAAGGAATTGAATGTTCCCGTGATTGCACTTTCGCAGTTAAGTCGTAACGTAGAGAAAAGTCAAACCAAGAAACCTCAATTGAGTGATCTTCGTGAATCAGGAGCGATTGAGCAGGATGCCGATATGGTAATGTTCATTTATCGTCCGGAATATTATGGATTAACAGAAACTGAAGATGGTCAACCTGTTAATGATTTGGCTGAAATCATCATCGCCAAAAATAGAAATGGAGCTTTGAAATCAGTGCCACTTCGATTCATCGGACGTCTTACCAAGTTCACAGATTATGAAACCTATGATTTCATGGATCAAAGTGGATCCAATGATCAGCCGATGCAGTTGGTTCCAAATCCTAACGTGGATTCCAGTCGCATTACTCGTAACTCCAGAATGAATGATATGGAGGATAATCCATTTTAAAAGAACTACTCATAACTTAGAAATCGATTTTTAAATGAAAATGTAGGGTTAAAACGATGGGCTTTTGCGGAGTAAAGGGCTAATTTTTTTACATTTATGGAAGCAACATTCTGCAATTCTTTTCGTTTGACTATCATTGTAGCACATGATTAAAAAATCACTTATTTTATTCTTCATCCTATTCTCCTTTAGCAGCTCGCTGAGGGCATCTTATATTTTGGTGCCGATGGATGCTGCCCAAAAGAATCATTTGAAGGCTTACGGCGTTGCTTATTGGATTTTAACGAATAATTTGGAAGTCGATTGGCTGCTCAATTATAGAGGTGGAAGTTTTATGTTTAAGCATCTTCCAGCTATCGAAAAGGAATGTAATATTCGTGGTGTCAGTTTTAGTGTGATTGCAGATGGACAAGCCGCCAATATCATTGATGAAATTGCGCGTCCAGAAGTAAACATGGATTTAGTGAAGCTTGAAAAAGCACCCAAAATGGCAGTGTATTCTCCTAAAGATAAATTGCCCTGGGACGATGCCGTGACCTTAGTTTTAACTTATGCTGAGATTCCTTACGAAATTATTTACGACGAAGAAATCATGACAGGTAAACTTCCGCTTTATGATTGGCTTCACATGCATCACGAAGATTTTACGGGACAATACGGTAAATTTTATGCAATGTATCATACGGCAGCTTGGTATCAAGAGCAAGTAAGAACCGATGAAGCCATGGCAAACAAACTAGGATTTTCGAAAGTGTCGCAGATGAAAGGAGCCGTTGCAGAAAGGATAAAAGAGTTTACGGCAGGTGGTGGATTTTTATTTTCGATGTGTTCAGGAACCGATTCATACGACATTTCATTATCTGCTCACGGATTAGATATTTGCGAGAAGATGTACGATGGAGATGGAACTTCGCCGAGTTACAATAGTAAATTGGATTACGATAAAACTTTTGCATTCAGAAATTTTAAATTGAGTCAGAATCCCCTCGAGTATGAGTTTTCTGATATCGATATGACCACACAGCGAAAAATTCCGCGCAACGAAGATGTATTTGTGCTCTTTGAATTTTCAGCGAAATGGGATCCTGTTCCTTCTATGCTTTGTCAAAATCATGAGCAAGTAATAAAAGGATTTATGGGTCAAACCACCTCATTCAAAAAGGAGTTGATTAAGCCTGAAGTGCTCATCATGGGCGAGAATAAAGCTGCTGGTGAAGGACGTTATATACATGGAGAAATCGGAAAAGGGACCTGGACATTCTACGGAGGCCACGATCCGGAAGATTATCAGCATATGGTAGGTGATCCTCCAACCGACCTAAGTTTACACCCGAATTCGCCCGGTTATCGATTGATTCTTAATAATGTATTATTCCCCGCCGCCAAGAAGAAGAAGCAGAAAACCTAGGATTTGCAACCACTAACCAAAAATTAACGTTTCTTTTAATTTGTTTTATTATTTTTAACCAGATTAATTGAAACGATTAGACGATTTAAACGTTCAATAAGTATAACATGATAGAATTACTCTTCTTTCTTGTCTTTCTTTCAGGCCTCGCAATGAAGTTATTTCATATGCCAGGACATACCATTGTTATGGGCGTTGGTTTATTGGCCATGATGATTTATTATGTGGTTTCCTTAGTCACATCTACTTCTGGAAAGAAAAGAACAGGTAGCTGGTTAGGATTGTCTACGGTAAGTTGGTTGATTTTCTTTTTGGCTGAAGTAAAATTTATGGGCGGTACATTAATTTTAATGATGCTCGCTCTGTTTGTCTCCGTCCTTTCTTTGTTGATGACATTACGCGAGCCAGGAGCATTATCGCCAGGAAGAATTTTTGTTTTGTTGGTGGCTTTGTTTTTATCTGCATCCACTTCTTGGATGGAATTGCATACTCGCTACTATGTGTTCAATATTCATTTCAGCGAAACCGCTTGGAACGATTATGTGACGTTAGATAAATACAGTTGGTTTTTATATAAAGATCGTCAATTTGACGAAGCTTTAGTGATGAATTCAAAAGCCTATAATGCTGCGAAAGCAAATGGAGCCATTGAGTACATTCCAACGGTAGAAGAGCACGAAGAAGCCATCATCAAGCGTAACTGGGGTTCTTTCGAGCAAGATTAAAAGCGTTTACAAAACTTAGCGCCTCAAAGAGGATCTTTGCGCCTCTGCGCCTCTGCGAGAAATTTTAGCGAAGAGAAAACAATCGTAGCGCAGCCTTAGCGCCTTAGTGTCTTTGCGAGATAAATTAGCGAAGAGAACTTAGCGCGTCGTCTTTGCGAGAAAAATTAGCGAAGAGAAAACTTTGCGAGAAATTTTAGCTTTTTAAAAATTCGAAGAATAATTAGTCAGCCCTTAAAAAGCAACTAAAGCATTATAAAGCAATTAGATGTGTTGAAAAAATATGTATAAAAATTGCAAGAAAACGAAAAAAATAATTAGATTTCTTGCAGATTTGTAAATGGTTTCAAAGCAAAAAAG
>JANOPQ010000181.1:0-5028 GCA_031421935.1 Bacteroidota bacterium
TTTTATTTTAAAATTAAGATTCGAGTCCGTTTTTACTTGTTACTTTCTTTTACGTGAAAAGAAAGTAAAACCACGATTATTACCATGCAACAATGAATAGACTTGTGGAATGCCGACTTACATTCTATAAATCTTAAGACATTCGATAATCTAATATGTAGAGTCGGTATAACCAAAGAAAGCACGCCTTTATCAGAGCGAGAAACATTGTGAGAGCGTTATTTTACAACTATAATTTCTCGCTCTGATTTCTTTTTCTCTATCTGTTTTGCTGCCTGAGGCTCTCGAGGGCAGCAAAAATCGGTTCGTCCCGAAGCATCGGGATTGCCTGGACGACCTCCGCGCCTTACCGAACGAAATTCCTACATATGAAAATTTATAGCTCGACTAATACCTCCATTTATATATAAATAATTGGAATACAAACTATGTATAAATAGTATTACTGCCAAATTAAAAATTTAGCCTCTCCCCTCGCGAGGCAAGGCGACGCTCTCCAAGGGTCTACCTGCCGTTAGACTGGTTAAGGGCTATAGTATACTAAAATTCCTCAAGTGCAATTGTGTTTTATTGAATCACTAGTATTTTATTGATAGACACTTTACATAAAATAAGAAGATTCAAAAAAAGTTCTCCATTCAAAAAAAAATCACATAAAACAAAAGGAAAAGAACAGAATAATGTTTATTCATCCCTTCATTTCGGATGAATTTATGATCTTCGCACTCATGCAATTAAATATTAAAAACAGGCTTTTTATCTTGATTCTTATGCTGGTGTCTACGAGTCAGTTAAAAGCTGATTATGTGTGGACCCAAAACTGCCTCAAGGGGTACGAAGCGGTGATTGCCCTTGATTTTGAAACTGCCGACAATTACCTCTTAAAAGAAAAAAGAGAACGCCCCGAAAATTTTTTAATCATCTACATTGAAAGTCAAATGGACTTAATAAAATCGTTTGTGGATGAAGATGAAATTGCTTTAGATGGAATTAAATTACGCAACGAGCAAAGGATTGAAATTTTAAAGAAACACAAAGGAAAATCGCCTTACCAACGGTTATGCATAGCCGAAATGTACATTCAACTAGCCATTGCTCGAGCCCGAAAAGAAGAATTTTTTGGTGCTGCCTACGATATTCGCAAAGCATTTAAATTATTGGAAGATAATCAAAAAGCTTATCCCAATTTCTCACCCAACTTAAGAGGATTAGGTATCATCCATGCCGCAATTGGAACCATTCCAAAAAACTATCAGTGGGTGGTAAATCTCATTGGATTAAATGGAACCGTGCAACAAGGATTAAGCGAATTAAAAAAACTTTTAGCATCAACCTATAAGCAAGAAGAATATGCTTACATGCGCGATGAAACCATCATGGTACTTACTTTTCTAGAGCTAAATTTGGGAAAAGACAAAGACAACGAACTCATTCGAAAAAGATTTTATCCTGTAAAAGAGATCGAGCATAAACCCTTGCTCCTCTTTTCAAAAAGCATATTCCATTTTGCAGCAGCAGAGAATGACAGTGTGATCGAATTATTAATGGAAAGCAGAAAGGTGGTCAAGAAACAACCTTTGTACTACTTATATTTCATGGAGGCAAATGCACGATTAAACAATATGGACTTTTCTGCTGAAGCACTTTTCAATACTTATCTGCAAACGTACAAAGGCAGTACTTATGTGATGTCGGCGCGACAAAAAATTGCATGGATACATTTGTTACAAGGAGATGAAACAGGATACAAAAAATTCATCGCTCGCTGCACACCTCATCGCAAAACCGAAGAACTCACCGACGAAGACAAAGCAGCAATCAAAGAAGCGCAAAGCAAAGAACCTCCACATTCCTTACTCCTAAAAGCCCGACTTCTTTTTGATGGTGGTTATTATACAAGGGCCTTGAATGAGCTTGCTGGAAAATCGCCCAATCAATTTCAAGGCATCAAACCACAACTCGAATTTACTTATCGACTTGCACGAATTTTTGATAAGTTGAAAAGAAATGATAAAGCGAAACATCTGTATGAAACCACCTACAAAAACGGAATCAATCAAAAGTTTTACTTCTCATCTAGTGCGGCATTACACCTAGCCCAACTCTACGAAAACGAAGGAGACAAAATTAAAGCCGAAGAATTCTACAAAAAAACACTAGCCCTTCGTGATCACGATTATCAAAACAGCATCGACCAAAAAGCAAAAGCGGGACTTGGTAGATTAGAATCGAAATAGATATTGGATATTAGTTTTTAGATGTTGGATAAAAAAAATCGCTGCGCCCGTCGCGAAACGTAGCGCCCGTTGCGTTTAAATGTAAATAATAATACGAAAAAATGGAATTCATCTCCCCCGAAATACTCCATTACTGCGAATCTCATACCAATCCTGAGTCGGAGTTACTGCAACAACTCAATCGCGACACTTACGCAAAAATATTAAATCCACGCATGCTGAGTGGGCATTTGCAAGGTCGGTTTTTGGCCATGATGAGTCAGATGATTCGACCAACAAACATTCTAGAAATTGGAACCTACACGGGATACTCTGCACTTTGCTTATGCGAAGGATTGACAGAAGACGGAAAACTCATCACCATCGACATCAACGATGAACTTGAATCCTTCTCCTCGAGTTTCTTCAAAAAAAGCAAGTACGAAAACAATATAGAAGCACGAGTTGGCGATGCATTGCAAATTATCCCAACACTTGATCTCGAATTCGATTTAGTCTTCATCGACGCTGACAAACCATCGTACAGCAAATACTTTGATTTAGTCATTGACAAAATGAGAAGCGGTGGAATCATCATCGCCGACAATGTTCTGTGGAGTGGACATATCTTAAAACCCGAACCAGAACAAGATTTCGATACTAAGTGCTTACACCAATTTAATGAAAAAGTAAAAAGTGATCCAAGAGTTACGGTGACGATGTTACCGGTGCGGGATGGAGTAAGTCTTATTCGAAAGATTTAATTTTCGCTTTAACTATGATTTGATGGAACACTGATTTTTTAAGATTTATTATGATTTATTATGATTTGTTATGATCCCCCCCGCGCAGCTTGCGCCTCTTTGCGCTCCCCGCGGTTAAATTTCCCAACGAACCTTTAATTTCATACTTTCGTTGTTACCAATGCAAGAGGATATTATCTCCAAGAAAAAACCCAACTACCCCATCAACACCGAACTACGAAAGTACTTAAAAGGGTATGGACGCAAGTTTTCGGCCGACATGGAGTACGATGATTTGTTGCGCTTTACGAATTCCTTTCCTTACTATGATAAAAAGGGGAAAGACACATTATGGGAGACGGTTTATTATTCTCCTTCCGAAAATCAATCTTTAAATATCGCCCTTACAGGGATGTATGCACAATTAAAAACAGGTGGTGATTTATCGGTGATAGAACATTTATTTGCCGAGCGAATTGACTTTTGCACCTTTGGAAATTCAAAACCATTTCGGGTAAGGATCGTAAATACGTTGAATGATAATTTCGACTACTTCTATATTAAAAAAGCAGATGCTTCGCGCATTTACGGTCTCGAACTAGAGCATATATTATCACCAAATCGGATCAGTTATTTAGTGAGTGGGAATACACTCATTGAGGAGCATATTGCTGGAATTCCGGGCGACCTTTTTATTAAAGATCAGATGAAGAAAAAAGAGATCAATACTATTCGGATCGCAAAAGAGTTTGTTAAGTTCAACGAACGCTGCTTTCTTCGTTTGTTGGGTGATATGCGTTCTTATAATTTCGTCATTGACATGACTCCCGATTTTGAAGAGACGCATTATCGGATCAGGGCCATCGACTTCGACCAACAAAGCTTTGAAGGAAAGAAAACGCTGTATATGCCTCAGTTCTTCAAAGAAAACCTTGCCTATGTTGAATTAGCTATGCAGTTAATGACGCCCGAGACCATGCGTCAATATCAAATTGAAGAACGTACATTAATCGCTAAACGAATCAAAGCGGGAAAAAGAATGTTAAAAGACCTACTCGATTGCATGAGTCATGATACCATCAGCACTCAAGAAAAAAAGAATCAACTCAAGGAAGAATTAAGTACACATTATAATAATCCGGCTTATCTTAAGTGCAAAAACATGGGCGAAATCGTAAAATTGAGTCTTAAAGAAATGCTACGTCATAATAAACATCATACTACAACCGTCAACAATAAATGAAAATGATGTACTTTTATAGAAGTATAATTACCTTTGGCATTAGTATGATCATTATTGATCAACTTTAATACTTCGAAATACCATCAAAAGAAAAAACAAGTGACATTAAACCATCTTTCAAAAAACACATCTCAACGCAACATCTCATAAAAAACGATAACAAAATGAAAAAATTAATTTGCATCCTCATTGCCTTTGTTACACTATCGGTAACCCTTCCAGCACAGGCACAGCAACAAAGAAAAACACCTCCAACACCTGAGCAACGTGCCGAACGCAGAGCTAACCATCTCAAAACCCAACTGGTTTTAACAGAAGAACAATATGTTCAAGTAAAAGCTGCAGCACTTAAAATTGAGAAGGAAAGAAATTCGAAAGAAGTGAAAATTAAAGCTGGAGAGCAATTTGAAGCTGCACTGAAAGGTATCTTAAATCCAGAGCAAATGGAAAAATACACTGCTATGAGAGAAGAGAGAAAAGAGAAAGTGAAAGAAAAGATGGAAGAGAAACGTAATGAAGAGAAAACGAAGAGCGAAGGTGCGGTGGAGGATAAAAAAGATTAATTAAGAATTCAGTCCCGATAGCTATCGGGATAAGAATTCAGAATTAAATATAAATCCCGATCTACATGATGTATGATCGGGATTTTTTTATCGTAATTAGATCATAAAAAATCATGATCATCATAATTAGTCAGCCCTTAAAAAGCAACTAAAGCATTATAAAGCAATTAGATGTGTTGAAAAAATATGTATAAAAATTGCAAGAAAACGAAAAAAATAATTAGATTTCTTGCAGATTTGTAAATGGTTTCAAAGCAAAAAAG
>JANOPQ010000182.1:0-19887 GCA_031421935.1 Bacteroidota bacterium
GAATGCAATTAGAAAGGATAGAAAGTTGGAATTCTCTATAAATCTTTGAAATAATGGCACCACATCGATAAGAAGTAACTTCCATATTAAGAACAAAATTGCCTGGAGTGTATGAAGTCAGAGAGAGTTGGCCGCTAGCCGTATTCAATGTTGCCGGAACATTTAAGGGGTTATGTTGTGGCTTGGGAAGTGGAGCACTAAATGAATACCCGGAAACATAAGGAACATTGGTTCCCGGAAATCCATTTTCAAGAGGATGAGCAAATGCATAAACTAAAGAATCCATATCTTGATCAAAAGCGGCAAAACTAAGGTTCACTGAATCACGTGTACAAATACCAAATGTTGGCGGCTCCACAAAATACGGTGAGCTGTCAAAACATGGAGAAGTACTTAGTCCTAAAATAGGGAACATGTATGCTCTAATCGTAAAATCATTTGTGTTTGAAAGATTTGTAATTCCTGCATTTCTACAACAATCATTGTAGTAAAAATACCATCCGGTAGTTGGCGGAGTACCGATTAAATTTTTTGGGGCTGACTCGTAAATGTATTCTTCTACGGCACAACTATATCCCATAGAATTGGAGCAGGTTGGACAACCCACACCTTGTGGTGAGAGATCGTTCTGACTCACTTTTGAGCAAGGTATATTACCTCCAGGTGCATTTGTATTTAGAATAACACTTGGTGGGCCGGGAATGCCATTACAATCCCTATATAGTTTTATTTGGAAAATAAATTGCCCATTCCCGTCACATCTCCAAGTAATTTCACCGCCAATTAGATGAGAGCCGATCGAACTAAATGGTAAAATGGCTAGAAATAAAACGATTAGAATTTTTTTGATGTTCATAAAATGGTATTTTTGATTTAAAGAGAAGGTTTTGAACTTTGGTTATGAATAAATGTAATACTTAAAGTAAATAAAGGAATTTCAAAGATTTCTAAAAAATGTTAATATTTAATTAGATAGCTGATTATCAATACTAATATTTTACATAATCTGTGAACAATCCTTGTTTTTTTTCAATTTTTGACTTCCTAACCCACTGTTTCATAAATAATTTGAAAAACAACTTGCATAAATCATTTTCTTGTGTAACTTTGCACTCCCTTTTTAGGGTTATAGTGTATCTAATTCACTGATCTAGAATAGAAAAAAATTAAGAATGCCTACAATTCAACAGTTAGTACGTAAGGGCCGCGAGGCTATGGTGGAAAAGAGTAAGTCACCAGCCCTTGTTTCATGTCCGCAACGTCGTGGAGTTTGCACTCGTGTGTATACTACCACTCCAAAGAAGCCGAATTCAGCAATGCGTAAAGTAGCTCGTGTTCGTTTAACGAACAAATTCGAGGTGACTGCATACATTCCTGGTGAAGGTCATAACTTACAAGAACATAGTATTGTAATGATCCGTGGTGGAAGGGTTAAAGATCTTCCAGGAGTTCGTTACCATATTATTCGTGGTGCATTGGATACTTCAGGTGTTGAAGGACGTAACCAACGTCGTTCTAAATACGGAACAAAACGTCCAAAAGCAGGTGCTGTTGCTGCCGCTGCTGCAAAAAAAGGTAAAAAATAAGTTTACATAATTAAGAATATCTAATAATACCCTTCTTATAAAATGAGGAAGTCAAAACCAAAGAAGAGACCCATTCTGCCGGATCCAAAGTTTAATGATCCATTAGTTACCCGTTTTGTGAATATGTTAATGTATTCAGGTAAAAAAGGAACTGGATATAAATTGTTCTACGATGCACTTGATAAAGTTGAAAATCGTACGAAAGAAAGCGGTCTTGAAACATGGAGAACTGCATTGAATAATGTAATGCCAACCGTGGAAGTGAAAAGCCGTCGTGTAGGTGGAGCTACTTTCCAAATTCCTTCTGAAGTACGTCCAGATCGTAAAATTTCTGTGGGTATCAAATGGATGATTCTTTATGCACGTAAGCGCAATGAGAAAAGTATGTCGGATAAGTTAGCAGGAGAAATCATTGCTGCTGCGAAAGGTGAAGGTGCTGCCGTGAAGAAGAAAGATGATACGCATCGTATGGCAGATGCAAACAAAGCGTTCTCTCATTTTAGAGTTTAAAATTAATTAAAGCGTAATACCAGAAATATAAAATGTCAACGGACGTAAAAGATTTAAGATTTGTACGTAATATCGGAATCGCTGCTCATATCGATGCAGGGAAGACGACTACTACAGAGCGTATCCTATACTACACAGGTGTAAATCACAAAATTGGTGAAGTACATGACGGTGCAGCAACGATGGATTGGATGGTGCAGGAGCAAGAGCGTGGTATAACAATTACGTCTGCGGCGACTACAGCTTTTTGGAAGTACAGAGGTAATGATTATAAAATTAATATCATCGACACCCCAGGTCACGTTGATTTTACCGTTGAGGTAAATCGTTCTTTGCGTGTATTGGATGGGTTGGTGTTTTTGTTTTCTTCGGTGGATGGTGTAGAGCCTCAGTCTGAAACAAACTGGCGTTTAGCAAATAACTATAACGTAACTCGTATCGGGTTCGTAAATAAAATGGATCGTGCAGGTGCCGATTTCTTGAATGTGGTTCGCCAAGTTCGTGAAGTATTAGGTGGTAACGCACTTCCATTGCAATTGCCAATCGGTGCTGAAGAAACTTTTAAAGGTGTTGTTGATTTGGTGAATTTCCGTGGAATTATCTGGAATGATGCTGATCAAGGTATGACTTTCCAAGAAGTTCCGATTCCAGATGATATGTTGGAAGAAGCTACTGAATATCGTGTGAAGTTATTGGAAGCATGTGCTGAATTCGATGACAAAATCATGGAGAAGTATTTCGAAGATCCAGCTTCTATTTCAGAAACGGAGATTTTGACAGCTTTACGTCAAGCTTGTGTTGCAAATAAAGTAGTACCGATGCTTTGTGGTTCGGCTTTTAAGAATAAAGGTGTTCAAACGATGCTTGATTACGTGATGGAATTAATGCCATCACCAATGGATAAGGAAAGTATCAAAGGTATTCACCCTGATACAGAAGAAGAAATTTCACGTCGTCCTGATATTAAGGAGCCATTTACTGCGCTTGCATTTAAGATTGCTACTGATCCTTTCGTAGGTCGTTTAGCATACTTCCGTTGCTATGCAGGTAAATTGGATGCAGGTTCTTATGTCTTGAACACACGTTCAGGTCAAAAAGAGCGTATCTCTCGTATTTTCCAAATGCATGCAAATAAGCAAAATCAAATCCCAACTATTTTTGCGGGTGATATTGGTGCTGCTGTAGGATTTAAGGATATTAAGACAGGTGATACACTTTGTGCTGAAAATGCACCTATTGTACTTGAAGCGATGAATTTCCCAGAGCCAGTTATCGGATTAGCTATTGAGCCAAAGACGCAAACTGATATGGATAAGTTAGGAGTTTCTCTTGGTAAATTAGCTGAAGAAGATCCAACTTTCCGTGTGAAATCTGATGAAGATACCGGTCAAACAATCATTTCTGGAATGGGTGAGTTGCACCTTGAAATTATTGTGGATCGTTTGAGAAGAGAGTTTAAAGTGGAAGTGAACCAAGGTGCTCCACAAGTAAATTATAAAGAGGCGATCAATGGTACTGTAGAACACAGAGAGGTTTATAAAAAGCAAACGGGTGGTCGTGGTAAATTCGCGGATATTAAGTTTGTAGTATCTCCTTCTGATGAAGATTTTGAAGTAACAGATAAGAATGGTGGTTTACAATTCGTAAATGAAATTACAGGTGGTAATATTCCTCGTGAATTTATTCCAGCTGTTGAAAAAGGATTCCGTTCTGCTATGGTAAATGGCGTTTTAGCGGGTTACCAAGTTCAAAAGTTGAAAGTGCGTTTGATCGATGGTTCATACCATAACGTTGACTCCGATGCTTTGTCATTTGAAATATGTGCTCGTACCGCTTTCCGTGAATCATTGCCAAAAGCAAAACCTGTACTTCTTGAGCCAATCATGAAGTTAGAAGTAATTACTCCTGAGCAAAACATGGGTGATGTAGTAGGTGACCTTAACCGTCGTCGTGGACAAATGGAAGGAATGGATTCTCGTGGAGGTGCTCAAGTAGTTAAAGCAAAAGTTCCATTGTCTGAAATGTTTGGATATGTAACTGCATTGCGTACGATCACTTCAGGACGTGCATCATCTACTATGGAATTCTCTCACTTTGCAGAAGCACCACGTAATGTGTCTGAAGAAGTAATTGCAAAATCAAAAGGTAAATCTTCTGCCGAAAAGGTTTAAGTGTCAAAATAAAGATCTCAATACCGTTCTTATAAAATGAGCCAAAGAATCAGAATTAAATTAAAGTCTTACGATTTTAATCTCGTGGATAAATCTGCAGAGAAAATCGTGAAGACGGTAAAGCCAACAGGTGCTATAGTGAGTGGTCCAATTCCACTTCCTACAGAGAAGAAAATTTACACCGTTCTTCGCTCACCTCACGTAAACAAGAAGGCTCGTGAACAGTTTCAGTTATGTTCATACAAGCGTCTTCTAGATATCTATAGCTCTACAGCTAAAACAGTAGATGCTTTGATGAAGCTCGAACTTCCAAGTGGAGTAGAGGTAGAAATCAAAGTTTAGTGCACTTAGTACAGGATTAAAAAATCGTTCTTTACATCCTATCCGAAATTAAATTAAACAACAGCTTACGGCTGATTCAGACCGTATTGCTTATCAATAATCATTAAGACCAAAACAACTAAACCGTAGTTAAGATGGCAAGTATAATCGGAAAAAAAGTCGGCATGACCAGCATCTTCGATGCAGATGGAAATAATATTCCCTGCACTGTAGTTGAAGCCGGCCCTTGTGTAGTAACACAAGTTAAGACAGTCGAGAATGACGGATACAGTTCCGTTCAACTCGCATTTGGTGAGAAAAAAGAAAAAAACACGACCCAACCATTAATGGGTCATTTTAAGAAAGCAAACACTACTCCTAAGCAAAGGGTATTGGAATTCAAAGATTTCGATCAAGAATTTCAAACCGGCGACTTAGTGAAGTGCGATATTTTTGCTGAAGGTGATTTTTGTGATGTAGTAGGTACATCAAAAGGTAAAGGTTTTCAAGGGGTTGTTAAACGTCACAATTTTGGTGGTGTTGGTGGACAAACTCACGGTCAACATGATCGTCAACGTGCTCCAGGTTCGTTAGGTGCTTCTTCATGGCCTTCTAGGGTAATGAAGGGTAAGCGCATGGGCGGACATATGGGTAATGTGCGTGTAATGGTTCAAAATTTAGAAATCGTGAAAGTTATGCCTGAGCAGAACCTTCTTCTTGTAAGAGGTGCTATTCCAGGTCATAAAGGTTCATTTGTAACGCTGTCGAAATAATCATGGAAGTATCTGTATATAATAGTACTGGAAAAGAAACAGGACGCAAAGCAGTTCTGAACGAAAGCATCTTCGGGATCAGCCCTAATGATCATGCTATCTATCTTGACGTAAAGCAACATCTTGCTAATCGTCGTCAAGGTACAAGCAAGTCGAAAGAGCGTAACGAGATTGCTGGAACCACTAAAAAATTGAAGAAGCAAAAAGGAACTGGCGGAGCACGTGCTGGATCTAAGAAGAGTCCTCTTTTTGTTGGTGGTGGACGAGTATTCGGACCTCAACCTCGTGATTATACTTTTAGCTTGAATAAAAAATTGAAGCGTCTTGCACGTATGTCTGCGCTTTCTTATAAAGCTCAATCCAATAATGTAATGGTTTTGGAAGATCTAAGTTTTGATCAACCGAAGACTAAATTGATTGTTGATTTGGTGAATAATTTGAAGGTTTCGGATAAAAAAACGTTATTGGTTCTGCCTCAATCGAATAAAAACGTATATTTGTCGTCCCGAAATTTGGAGCGCAGTAAAGTTGTAACAGCCTCTGATTTAAACACATACGATATTATGCATGCTCATAATATTATTGTCATGGAGAGCTCGCTATCGGTAATCGAAAGCACATTGCTTAAATAATCAACACTTCGGTGAAATTATTTTCGAAATATTGAAAATAATTTTGAGGAGAGAATTCTTAAATAATTAAGTGCATAGGCACGATAAACCTATAAGAGTAAAATGGATATCCTGAAGAAACCGGTGGTCACTGAGAAGATGAACCGGATTACAGAAAAACAACCACGCTATGGTTTCATAGTGGAAAGACGCGCCAACAAGCTTGAGATTAAAAAAGCAGTTGAAGCGATGTATGGTGTAAATGTTGAATCGGTAAACACAATGATTTATCGTGGTAAGGCAATGAGCCGTGGCACGAAGACAGGTGCGGTTACTGGTCAACGCCCAAACATTAAAAAGGCAATCGTTACCTTGAAAGCAGGCGAGTCAATTGATTTCTTCAGTAATATTTAATTAAGAACAGAGCAATGGCAACTAGAAAAATACGTCCAATGACTCCGGGTCAACGTCATCAAACACGTACTGACTATTCGGAAATTACTGCAAGCGAGCCTGAAAAATCATTACTTGTTTCGTTGAAACGTAGTGGTGGTAGAAATAATACGGGTAAAATGACCATGCGTTATTTAGGTGGTGGTCACCGTAAAATGTATCGTATCATCGATTTTAAACGTGACAAATTTGATGTTGCGGGTGTAGTTGAAACGATCGAGTACGATCCAAACAGAACTTCATTCATCGCCTTGGTAAAATATACCGATGGTGAGAAAAGATATATTATCGCTCCAAACGGAATTCAAGTAGGACAAATCATTGGGAATGGTTCTACAGTAGCTCCTGAGGTAGGTAATGCAATGCCTTTAAAAGATATTCCATTGGGAACTGTGGTGCATAACATTGAAATGCGTCCAGGTCAAGGTGGAAAAATTGCTCGTAGCGCTGGTGCTTATGCTCAGTTAGCAGCTCGTGAAGATAAATATGCAGTATTGAAGATGCCTTCAGGCGAGACACGTAAAGTGCTTGTTGTTTGTATGGCAACTATTGGTTCTGTATCCAATTCAGATCACGATAAGGAAAGCAAAGGTAAGGCGGGTAAAAACCGTTGGTTAGGACGTCGTCCACGTGTTCGTGGTGTTGCCATGAATCCAGTGGATCATCCAATGGGTGGAGGAGAAGGCCGTGCTTCAGGTGGACATCCACGTAGTCGCAAAGGTCTCATTGCAAAAGGATACAAAACGCGTAAGAAGAGTAACCCTTCAAACAAGTACATCCTAGAGCGTCGTAAGAAATAATTGTATAAGGTAATCTGACTATAAAATAACATGAGTCGTTCGCTTAAAAAAGGTCCTTTCATTGATTACAAACTCGAACTTAAAGTTGCGGGTATGAATGAAGGCAAGAAAAAAGCTACCATCAAGACATGGTCGCGCAGATCAATGATTTCTCCGGATTTCGTTGGAAATACTTTCGCTGTACATAATGGAAATAAATTCATTCCTGTATACGTGACAGAAAACATGGTTGGACATAAACTGGGAGAATTCGCTCCTACCCGTTCTTTCAGGGGGCACTCCGGTTCTAAAGACAAAGGATCTAAATAATTATGGGAGCCAGAAAACGTAATGTCGCTGAAGAGCGCAAGGCTGCAATAAAGAAAGTAGCAATTGCAAAATTAAATGACTGTCCTACTTCACCGCGTAAAATGCGTTTGGTAGCTGATATGATTCGTGGAAAGCGCGTTGATTTAGCGTTAGCCATGCTTCGTCTAAGCACGAAAGAAGCAGCAGGTCGTTTAGAGAAACTTCTTTTATCTGCTCTTGCCAACTGGCAAGCGAAGAACGATGGAAGTCGTATCGAAGATCAAGAGTTAGTGGTAAAGCAAGTGAATGTTGACGCAGGTCGTCAATTGAAACGTCTTCGCCCAGCACCTCAAGGTCGTGGTCATAGAATTCGTAAGCGTTCAAATCATATAACTTTAGTAGTTGACAACAAAAACGCTGTTGTTGCTACAGAAAATAATACCGCTAACTAAGTAGATTAAATGGGACAAAAAGCTAACCCGATAGGTAATCGTTTAGGAATCATCCGCGGATGGGATTCTAACTGGTATGGAGGAAAGAACTATTCTGAAAAATTAGTTGAAGATGAGAAAATCCGTAAATACTTACTTGCTCGTCTTGCAAAAGGTGGTGTATCACGTATCGTCATTGAGCGTACGTTGAAACTAATTACTGTAACTGTTCATACTGCTCGTCCGGGTATTGTGATTGGTAAAGGTGGTGCCGAAGTAGATAAGTTAAAAGAAGAAGTAAAGAAACTGACTAAAAAGGAAGTTCAAATCAATATCTTCGAAATTAAGCGTCCAGAATTAGATGCTCAATTGGTAGCCGATGGAATCGCTCGTCAATTAGAAGCGCGTATTTCTTTCCGTCGTGCGATGAAGCAATCAGTTGCTTCAACAATGAGAATGGGTGCTGAAGGAATTAAGATCAATTGCTCTGGTCGTTTAGGTGGTGCTGAGATTGCACGTTCTGAACAATACAAAGAAGGTCGTGTTCCCTTGCATACATTCCGTGCCGATATCGATTACGCTTTATCTGAAGCATTAACAACTTATGGTCTTATCGGGATTAAAGTTTGGATCTGCAAAGGTGAAGTATTTGGAAAAAGAGATTTATCACCAAACGTAGGTATCGCTAGCACATCGAAAGCTGGTGGCGGTGGTGAGAAGCGCGGAGATAGAAATGATCGTGGAGATCGCGGTGACCGTGGTGGAAACAGAGGCGGTGGCAACAGAGGCGGAGGAAACAGAGGTGGTGGCGATCGCAACAAACCGACAAGAGATTAATAAATTAATAGGACGAAATAATTAGATAAAGTAGCTGAATCATGTTACAGCCTAAAAAAACCAAGTTCAGAAAGCAACATAAAATGGTTCCGAGTGGTACAGCCACAAGAGGAACGTCATTGGCTTTTGGAACTTTTGGAATCAAATCATTAGAAACCTGCTGGATTACTTCCCGTCAGATTGAAGCTGCCCGTATTGCGGTAACCCGTTTCATGAAACGTGAAGGACAAATCTGGATCAGAATATTCCCAGACAAACCAATTACTCGTAAGCCTTTAGAGGTACGTATGGGTAAAGGTAAAGGAGCTCCTGAATATTGGGTAGCCACCGTAAAGCCTGGAACGGTGATCTTCGAAGCAGAAGGTGTTCCCATCAATGTTGCTAAAGAGGCCATGCGCCTTGCATCACAAAAATTACCGGTAACAACAAGATTTGTTGTACGCCCAGATTATACAGAATAAACAGAAGAATGCCATGAAACAGTCTATCGTTAAAGACCTTACTACGGATGAAGTCCGTGCCAAGATAGGTGATGAGCGTACTAGCTATACCAAAATGAAAATGGCGCATGCCGTTTCGCCTATTGAAAACCCGATGAAGATTCGTGCTTCTCGTCGTGCCATCGCACGTCTTATGACAGAACTACGTAAACGTTTGTCTCAAACTCCATCCGCAGAAAAATAATCATGGAACAAAGATCTCTTAGAAAAGAACGTATCGGTTTAGTTACCGGTTCTAAAATGAATAAATCAATCGTTGTTTCGGTTGAGGCTCGTGAGAAGCATCCCAAGTATGGTAAGTTCATTAAGAAAACCAAAACATTTATGGCTCATGATGAAAAGAATGAGTGTGGTTTGGGCGATACAGTAAAAATAATGGAAACCCGTCCATTGAGCAAGCTAAAACGCTGGCGCATGGTGGAAGTAATAGAAAAAGCGAAATAACCTGTATCCTTCCTTTCGGGGAAGAGACAATCAAGAAAAGAGAAAATGATACAGCAAGAGTCAAGGCTAGTAGTAGCCGATAATAGTGGTGCCAAAGAGGTACTTTGCATCCGCGTACTCGGCGGAACTGCTAAACGATATGCATCCTTAGGAGACAAGATCGTTGTAACTGTGAAACATGCGCTTCCTAGCGGAAACGTTAAGAAAGGAACAGTTTCTAAAGCCGTAGTAGTAAGAGTGAGCAAGGAAGTTCGTCGTGAAGATGGATCCTATATTCGCTTCGACGATAACGCCGTGGTGTTATTGAACAACCAGGATGAATTGCGTGGTACACGTATTTTCGGACCAGTTGCACGTGAACTACGTGAGAAACAATTTATGAAAATCGTATCATTAGCCCCGGAGGTGCTCTAAGAAATGGAACGTAAGAAAAACAAACAACAAAAACTCCATATCCGCAAAGGTGATCTTGTAAAGGTGCTTAGCGGAGACTCAAAAGGTCAACAAGGAAAAGTTTTGGAAGTGATTCCAGAAAAAAGTACTGCGATCGTTGAGAAAGTAAATATCATTACGAAGCATACGCGTCCGAACGCTCAAAATACCCAAGGTGGTATCGTGAAGCAAGAGGCACCCGTGCGTATCTCAAAATTGATGGTAGTAGATCCTGCTACTGGAAAACCAGGTCGAGTTGGTCGTCGTTTAGAAGACGGAAAACTAGTACGATATATTAAAATTAAAAAATAACCGGTCGGAGGTAAAAAGATATGAATTACGAACCACGCCTGAAAACGAAGTACCACAGTGAGATGAAAAAATCATTGCGCGAAAAGTTTCAATACAAAAGTGTAATGCAAGTTCCTCGCCTTACCAAAATTTGTTTAAATCAGGGTCTAGGAGATGCAGTTTCCGATAAGAAAATTATTGAAACTGCCATTAATGAAATGACGACCGTAACCGGTCAAAAAGCAGTGTCTACGAAGTCACGCAAAGACATTTCGAACTTTAAACTCCGTGCAGGTGTGCCGATCGGAGCAAGAGTAACACTTCGCGGCGACAGAATGTATGAATTTCTGGATCGTTTAGTTGCAGTAGCTCTTCCCCGTATTCGCGATTTCCGTGGAGTGAATGATAAAGGTTTTGACGGACGTGGAAATTACACGTTAGGCGTAACTGAACAAATCATTTTCCCAGAAATTGATATCGACAAAGTGAGCAAAATTCAAGGTATGGATATCACTTTTGTGACCACCGCTACCAAGGACAGTGAAGCATTGGAATTGTTAAAGGAATTTGGAATTCCATTTAAAAATCAAACTAAATAATATTTCGAACGATGTCAAAAGAATCGATCAAAGCGCGCGAATTAAAGCGCATCCGTTTGGTAGAAAAATATGCTGAGAAACGTGCAGCATTGAAAGCAGCAGGCGATTATGTTGGGTTACAAAAGTTACCTAAGAATTCTACGCCTTGCCGTGTTAGAAATCGTTGCAAACTCACTGGACGTCCAAGAGGTTATTTACGTCAATTTGGAATCTCTCGTGTGATGTTTCGTAAACTCGCCCTCGAAGGAAAAATTGCTGGAGTAACAAAATCTAGCTGGTAATACCAAGTTTTAATAATTGATCAACAAAAGAATTAACTAGTCCATGTATACCGATCCAATAGCCGATTACTTAACCCGTATAAGAAACGCGGTAAAAGCAAATCACCGTGTGGTTGAAGTGCCAGCATCAAACATGAAAAAGGAAATGACCAAGATCCTGTTTGATAAAGGTTTTATCTCAAACTATAAGTTTGAAGATTCCGACAACAAACAAGGTAATATCAAAATCGCCTTGAAATACAATGCAGTGAGTAAGCTTCCGGCCATCAATAATATTCGCCGTATCTCACGTCCAGGTTTAAGAAAATACGTGAAAGCGGATAGCATTCCACGTGTAATTAACGGTCTGGGTATTGCCATCGTTTCCACTTCTCGTGGATTGATGACGGACAAAGAAGCCCGTCAGATGAACGTAGGTGGTGAAGTAATATGTTTCGTGTCTTAATAATAAAAAAATTACGTCGATAAAATGTCACGTGTAGGAAAAAATCCAATCCCATTACCTGGTGGAGTACAGGTATCTGTTAGCGGCCTTGATGTCGTTGTTAAAGGACCAAAAGGAACTTTAACACAAACTGTAGCTGATGGTATTGAAGTAAAAGTAGAAACTGATCAAATTGTATTGAGCAGAGCTACCGAGCAAAAACGTCATCGCGCTTTACATGGTTTGTATCGTGCCTTAATCAATAACATGGTTGTAGGTGTATCTACCGGTTTTAAAGTGGAACAAGAATTAGTAGGTGTGGGTTACCGTGCTACCAATCAAGGAAATCTTCTTGATATGGTGTTAGGATATTCCCATCACGTAGTTTTTGATATTCCAACTGAAATCAAAGTAGCTACTCGCCAAGATAAAGGACAAAATCCAATTATCACTTTGGAGAGTCATGACAAGCAATTGTTAGGTCAGGTAGCTGCCCGTATTCGCTCACTCCGTACTCCTGAGCCTTACAAAGGAAAAGGTATTAAGTTCGTAGGTGAACAACTTCGTAGAAAAGCTGGTAAGTCAGCATCTAAAAAATAATTAATTAATAGGAAAGTTTCCAATTTATCATGCAAGATAAAAAACTCGTACGCCGCAAAAAGATTCGCTCTCGCATTCGTAAAATAGTTACGGGCACGGCTGAACGTCCAAGATTGTCAGTATTCAGAAGTAACAAGTCGATCTACGCACAGTTGATTGATGATGTGAATGGACATACAATCGCAGCAGCTTCTTCCCGTGAAGGTGGAGTCGATGCAAAATCTAACAAAGTTGAACAAGCTACCTCTGTAGGGAAAATCGTTGCAGAAAAAGCAAAAGCAGCTGGAATCACTGCAGTAACCTTCGATCGTGGCGGTTATTTATATCATGGACGTATCAAAGCTTTGGCTGATGGTGCACGTGAAGCAGGTCTACAATTCTAATTCGAACCGATAGTTTACGAAATATCAAATGATTCAAAACAGCAAACGCGTAAAGTCAACCGATACTGAACTCCACGATAAACTGGTGTCTGTAAATCGTGTTACAAAAGTGACCAAAGGTGGTCGCGCTTTTGGATTCGCTGCCATCGTGGTAGTTGGAGATGAGAAAGGTGTAGTTGGACACGGTCTCGGAAAAGCAAAAGAAGTAACGAATGCCGTTACGAAAGCAATCGATGATGCTAAGAAAAACTTAGTACGCATTCCTATCCGTAAAGGAACTGTTCCTCATGAGCAGGATGGTAAGTTTGGTGGAGCACGTGTGTTCCTAAAGCCTGCCTCTCCCGGTACTGGTGTAATTGCAGGTGGTGCGATGCGTTCGGTTTTAGAAAGCGTTGGAATTACCGATGTACTTGCTAAGTCAAAAGGATCTTCAAATCCACATAACGTAGTAAAAGCAACCATCGATGCCTTGTTGAAAATGCGTGATGCACATGCAGTAGCTCAACAAAGAAATGTTGATATCAGTAAAGTATTTAACGGATAATATCAAAGAATTTACAAAATGGAAATGATATCTATCACTCAGATAAAAAGCGGAATTAATCGCCCAGAAAATCAAAAGCGTACATTGAAAGCGCTTGGATTAAGCATGAATAAAACAGTCGAAATGAAATCATCACCTCAACTTACAGGGATGTTATCAAAGGTGACTCACTTGGTTCGTGTTGTAAAAAAATAAGTATCTACCGATTAAGAGAAATAAACAGAGATTATGGATTTGAGCAATCTTAAACCAGCAAATGGTTCTACCAAGAATCGCAAGCGTATTGCACGCGGTACCGGTTCGGGTCGTGGTGGTACATCTACACGTGGTCACAAAGGTGCGGCTTCACGAAGTGGATATAGCCGTAAAATCGGATTCGAAGGAGGTCAAATGCCCCTTCAACGCCGTCTTCCGAAATTCGGATTTACCAATATTAATCGTGTGGAGTTTGCAGGAATTAACTTGGACACACTTCAACGTATTGCTGATGAACATGGCGTAAGCACATTTGATCAACAAGTATTTATTGAGCGTGGACTTGTTTCCAAAAATGACCTCTTCAAAATTCTAGGTCGTGGAGAGTTATCAGCGAAATTGAATGTGACTGCACATGCATTTTCTGCTACCGCTGCTGCCGCAATTGAAAAAGCAGGTGGAGTAACATCAACGATTGAAAGAAAAGGTGGACCCCTCAAAACCATCTAATAAGAATATATGAAGAACTTCATACAGACAATACAAAACATATTTAAGATTGATGACCTTCGTTCAAGGATCGTTAATACTTTATTGTTCCTCCTCGTTTATCGTTTGGCGGCACATGTGGTATTACCCGGTATTGATCCTACGCAATTGGCAGGTCTTCGTGAACAAACGTCTGGCGGTATATTAGGTTTGTTAGATGCTTTCTCAGGTGGTGCGTTTTCGCAAGCATCTGTTGTAGCATTAGGAATCATGCCTTATATCTCTGCGTCGATCGTAGTTCAACTTTTAGGAATTGCAGTTCCGTATTTCCAGAAATTGCAAAAGGAAGGTGAAAGTGGTCGTAAGAAGTTGAATCAAATTACTCGTATCTTAACAGTTATCGTCGTTATTTTCCAAGCTCCAGGTTATTTAATTAACTTGAAAGCTCAAGCGCCAGGTGCTATCATCGCTTATTCTAATCCGGATATCATTTCTCCCGCATTCTTTATGTTCACTGCTACATTAATTATTATAGCGGGAACATTATTCATTATGTGGTTGGGTGAGCGTATCACCGAAAAAGGAATTGGTAATGGTATTTCTTTAATCATCATGACGGGTATCATCGCACGTTTGCCATTCGCATTACGTGATGAATTCTTATCTCGTTTGAATGAGCAAGGTGGCGGACTGGTTATCTTCTTAATTGAAATGGTAGCCTTGTTCCTGGTTGTAGTTTCTGTGATTCTCTTAGTACAAGGAACTCGAAAAATTCCGGTTCAGTTTGCGAAGAAGATTGTAGGTAACAAACAATACGGTGGCGTTCGTCAATACATTCCGCTTAAAGTAAATGCTGCTGGTGTAATGCCGATTGTATTTGCTCAAGCAATCATGTTCATCCCTGCTTACATAGCACAGTTCTTCCCAGAATCAGCTTCGTGGCAAGGTTTCGCGGCACAAATTACTGACTTCACTTCCGTGTTGTATAATGTTGTGTTTGCATCGATGATTATCATCTTTACTTATTTCTATACTGCTATCTCGGTAAATCCAAGTCAAATGGCAGATGATATGAAAAAGAATGGTGGATTTGTTCCCGGCGTTAAACCAGGAAGAAAAACATCAGAATTCATTGATGATATTATGTCAAAAATTACATTGCCCGGATCTATCTTCCTTGCCTTGGTAGCGATTCTACCTTCGTTTGCGAATATGGCTGGAGTGAATAGTAATTTTGCTCAATTCTACGGCGGTACTTCGTTGCTGATTGTAGTAGGAGTAGTGTTGGATACTTTACAGCAAATCGAGAGTCATCTCTTGATGCGTCACTACGATGGTCTGATGAAATCAGGTCGTATCAAAGGACGTTCTGCTGCTGGAGTAACAGCATAATTACAATTGAATTAAAATGAGCGGCGGTACTATAGTGTACAAGACAGCAGAGGAGATAGAGTACATCCGCAATAGTTCTTTACTTGTTGGCAAGACATTGGCTGAAGTAGCCAAAAATCTTAAACCCGGTGTAACCACATCGTCATTGGACGCATTAGCTGAAAAGTTTATTCGCGATCATGGCGCAACACCATCCTTCAAAGGTTATCATGGATTCAAGCATACGCTTTGTATCTCGGTAAACGAAGAAATTGTTCACGGCATGCCCGGAGCAAGAGTTATCAAAGAAGGGGATGTGGTTTCAGTGGACTGCGGTGCGTTTATGAATGGATATCACGGGGATTCGGCTTATACCTTTCCTGTTGGTGAAGTGAATGAAGACACCTTGCAGTTGTTGCGTGTTACAAAGACTTCCTTACTCAAGGGAATCGAACAAGCCAAAGTGGGAAACCGAATTGGCGATGTAAGCGCTGCGATCCAAGGATACGCTGAAAAAAATGGTTACGGTGTGGTGAGAGAGTTAGTGGGACATGGAATTGGAAAGCAATTGCATGAAAAACCAGAGGTTGCTAATTATGGAAAACGAGGTTCGGGTCCTCAGCTAAAAGCTGGAATGACCATCGCCATCGAGCCCATGATCAACAGAGGTACTCGCAGCATCATCCAATTGAAAGATGGATGGACATTAATCACAGGAGATCGAAAGCCTTCTGCGCATTACGAACATACCATTGCCATCACTGAGGCAGGTCCTGATATATTAAGTACCTACGCTTACATTGAACTTGCCATCGAAGAAAATAGTTACATAACAGAGAAAATAGAAACACTCGCCTGATCAAATGTCAAAGCAACCTGCCATCGAACAAGACGGCACGATTACAGAAGCACTCTCCAATGCAACGTTCCGCGTTGAATTAGAGAATGGACACGAAATCATCGCACACATCAGTGGAAAAATGAGGATGCATTACATCAAAATTCTTCCCGGTGATAAAGTGAAAGTGGAGATGTCTCCATACGATCTAACAAAAGGAAGAATAACGTATCGTTATAAATAATCCGTTCACGGAAAACTAAGATTAAAAATGAAAGTACGCCCATCACTTAAAAAACGCAGCGCAGAATGCAAAATCGTGCGTCGCAAAGGTCGCTTGTATGTGATCAACAAAAAGAACCCACGTTTTAAAATGCGTCAAGGGTAATAATACCGACGCTACATAGGTGTTAGTCCAAAAGATTAAACCGATTGAATGTAGGTCGGCATTATACTAAAAAAATATTGGACTAAACTATTAATCCGATGAGTATAAATTTAAGTTTAACTAATAGAAATTACGTCAGATAATGGCTCGTATATCTGGTATTGATTTACCAAAAAATAAAAGAGGTGAGATAGGTCTCACTTACATCTATGGCATCGGTCGTTCGGCTGCCCAAAAGATCCTAACTACTGCCGGTGTTGATTTCAACAAGAAGGTGAATGAATGGAATGATGATGAATTGACTGCAATTCGTACCATCATCAATGACAACTTCCGTGTGGAAGGAGCATTGCGTTCAGAAACTCAGTTGAACATTAAACGCTTGATGGACATCGGTAGCTACCGTGGTATTCGTCATCGTTCGGGTTTACCTGTACGCGGACAACGCACAAAAAATAATACACGTACTCGTAAGGGTAAGCGTAAGACAGTTGCCAACAAGAAAAAGGTAACTAAATAATCTTTAATTAACTTATTTAATATAGACGTTCTGACCCATGGCTAAAACAACAAAAGCCGTAAAGAAAAGAGTAGTGAAAGTTGAGGCGACCGGCGAGGCGCATATCAATGCTACTTTTAACAACATCATTATAAGCCTTACGAACAACAGCGGCCAAGTAATTTCTTGGGCTTCTGCTGGTAAGATGGGCTTTCGTGGATCAAAGAAAAACACACCTTATGCTGCACAGCTTGCTGCTGCAGACTGTTCGAAAGTAGCTTTTGAAGCTGGCCTTCGTAAGGTAAAAGTGTTTGTGAAAGGTCCAGGATCTGGCAGAGAGTCAGCCATCCGTACTATACATAACTCTGGAGTGGAAGTAACAGAAATCATTGACATTACTCCCATCCCGCATAACGGTTGCCGCCCTCCAAAGCGTCGTCGTATCTAATTCTTGAAAGGTCAAACTAAGATTAAGTAATTAAATAAAATGGCAAGATATATAGGCCCCAAGACCAGAATCTCTCGAAAATTTCGCGAGCCGATTTTCGGTCCTGACAAAAATTTCGAAAAGCGTAATTATCCTCCTGGACAACATGGGAATAGTAAGAAGCGCGCTAAAGTTTCTGAATATTCAACACAGTTGATGGAGAAGCAAAAGGTGAAGTACATGTACGGAATCCTTGAGCGTCAATTCGCGAAAATTTTCGATAAAGCGAATCGTATGGATGGTATCACAGGTGAAAACTTGTTGAAGCTAATCGAATCACGCTTAGATAATGTAGTGTATCGCTTAGGACTTTCTTCAAGTCGTTCGGGCGCACGTCAATTGGTTTCTCATCGTCACATCACGGTGAATGGTAAGTTGGTAAATATTCCTTCTTATACATTGCGTTCTGGAGATGTAGTAGGCGTTCGTGAAAAATCAAAATCACTTGAAACCATTGCCGATTCATTAGCATCTCGTATGGCTAAGTACGGTTGGTTAGAGTGGGATGGAAGCCAAATGGCTGGTAAATTCATCAATCCTCCAGCTCGTGAAGAACTCACCGAGAACATCAAGGAGCAGTTGATTGTCGAATTGTACTCTAAGTAATCCTTGAAAGTCGTGGCCTCGTAGAAGCCCTTAATTCTATAATAATTATAGGTAAACAATAAACAAATATAACTCACATGGCGATATTAGCTTTTCAGCAACCGGACAAAGTGATCATGAATCATTCGACCGAAACATTCGGTCAGTTCGAATTCCGTCCGCTAGAACCGGGATACGGAATAACCGTTGGAAATGCACTGCGTAGAATCCTACTCAGTTCCTTAGAAGGCTTTGCCATCACTTCTATTAAAGTTGGCGGAGTTGATCATGAATTCTCAACAATAAAAGGTGTTATTGAAGATGTAACCGAAATGATTTTGAACTTGAAGCAAGTACGTTTCAAGCAACAAATTGAAGGTACGGACTCAGAAAAAGTACACGTGATGGTGAACGGTAAAGAAACTTTTACCGCTGGCGATATTGCAAAACATACAACGGCATTCCAAGTGTTAAATCCTGATTTCGTGATTTGCAACATGGATCCATCTGTAAAATTGCAATTGGATATTACCATCGAAAAAGGTCGCGGTTATGTTCCTTCTGAAGAGAACAAAACAGCAACGGCGCCGATCGGTACCATCTTCTTAGACGCGATTTACACGCCGATCAGAAACGTAAAGTATTTCATCGAAAACTATCGTGTTGAGCAAAAAACCGATTACGAAAAGTTAGTCGTAGAAATTACTTCTGATGGATCTGTTCATCCGAAAGAAGCATTGAAAGATGCAGCTGAAATCTTGATTCATCATTTCATGTTGTTTAGCGACGAGAAGATTACCTTGGAGTCGAAGCCTAAGCAAGTGACCGAAGAATTAGATGAGACGACTCTTCACATGCGTCAGTTATTAAAAACAAAATTAGTTGACATGGATTTAAGTGTTCGTGCCCTAAATTGTTTGAAAGCTGCCGATGTAGAAACGTTAGGCGACTTAGTAAGCTACACCAAAGCTGACTTATTAAAGTTCCGCAACTTCGGTAAAAAGTCATTAACAGAATTAGAAGAATTAGTTCGCAGTAAGAACTTAAACTTCGGAATGAATATCGCTAAATACGGTATTGATAAAGATTAATTAAAAAATAAATAAATCGCGTAGAGCGAAGATTATAACAACACGAATACAACATGCGTCACGGTAAAAAACACAATCACCTCGGCCGTACTACGAGTCATAGAGTTGCTATGTTAAGCAATTTAGCTATTTCTCTTATTACACATAAACGTATATTTACTACAGTAGCAAAGGCGAAAGCATTGCGTGTATATGTAGAGCCTCTTATTACAAAGTCTAAAGACGACACTACACATTCACGTCGAGTGGTTTTCTCTTACTTACAAAGTAAAGATGCCGTTAGCGAATTGTTTCGTGACGTAAGCGTTAAGATTGCAGATCGTCCGGGTGGATACACTCGTATCATTAAAGTAGGTAACCGTCCTGGTGATGCTGCTGAAATGGCGATGATCGAATTAGTCGACTACAACGAGAACATGCTTAAAGAGAAAACAGGAAAGAAAGGTGCAGCAAAAGCAACGACTCGTCGTAGCCGCGCCAAGAAAGCCGCTCCAAAAGCAGGCGATGCTCCAGCGGCTGAAAGTACAGACGCTGCAGAATAATTTCTCAAAACATACCATTAAAAGCGAGGCGAACATTTTGTTCGCCTCGCTTTGTTTCCCGCAGTTCTGCGAGACAGGGTGTTGGATTCGCGACCTTAGTAGGGGCGGCCCTGCGTGGCCGCC
>JANOPQ010000183.1:0-57892 GCA_031421935.1 Bacteroidota bacterium
GCATTTAGATAGGCCTCTTCATACTTATTTAAATGCTCTAAAAGCAACAACAGAATATTTGGAACAAGATTTTGTTTTGAATATTAATAGAGAAGCCTGTGTCTTCGCATTAATTTATTTAAACCGTTACTCGGAAGCAGAAGCGTGGATAGCAAAAATGTTATCCTCTGGCTCAGTAGGAAATAACCCAGAGCAATTAAGTAAACGTCATTTGATGATGGGCGTATTAAAGTATTTGCAACATGATTATAAAGGAGCTTTTAAGCATTTACAATTTACCAAAGAAGTAGAGACAGATCGGGAGGGGTGGAACCTAGGAATTCGTATGTTGAATATTTATCTCACCCTTTCTACCGAAAAAGTAGATCTCGCCGATCAACGCATTAATGCCATGCGGAAACATATCGAACGTACATCTAAGATGCGAAATTTACGGAAGCGAGATATCATCATTTTCCGAATTTTAAGCCACCTCTCGCGCTCCGGATTTGATTTTAAGGAGACTTGGGAGGAACGGAAAAAGGATTTTGCGCTCTTGCGTTCCCAAACGCCCGACTGCTTTTGGGTGCCCAGAAGCCATGAATTGATCATTTTTGACCAATGGTTTGAAGCGAAAATGAAGAATATTCCCTATTCGCCCATCTTTCCAAGCCCTAAGCAAGCTCCAGAAAAAGCTGTTGATATTTCTGTTGCGGAAGAAGCTTGATTTCAATAGATTTTTGTATTTTAGTCTTTCCAAACAAACACTAAAACATGAAAACAACCATGCGTCTTTTATCCACAATCCTAGTAATTATTTTCAGTATCCAGTTTACATTTGCGTCTACTTGGACACCCTTAGCAACTTCTAAAGCTACTAAATCCAAGCCTCAAGTTATTCAATCTAACATTACCTCAAGTACGGTAAAGCTAACGTTGAATGGATTTTATTTAAATGAAGTAAGTACATCAAAAGGTGCAGCCTTTTTGCTAAGCAGTCCTGGCTCTAGTCCCATCCTGAAAGAAGGTGCTCCGGATTTGCCCTTATTTTCTGCATCCTTAGTTATTCCCGATCAAGGACAAATGACGATGCAAGTGATGAGCTCTCATTTTGTGGATTATCCCAATGTAGAACTTGCTCCCTCAAAAGGAAATGTAAAACGAGATGTGAATATTGCGGATATGCCTTACCGTTATGGAAAGGAATATCAGAAAGATGCTTTTTATCCTTCTGATATTATGGGGTCAAGAATTCCTCATGTTTTCAGAGATTACCGTGGACAAACCATCTTGTTTCAACCATTCCAGTATAATCCTATTACAAAAGTGCTACGTGTTTATAAAGAGATAACTGTACAACTAAATCATGCTCCTACCCAAATTGGAACTAATGAGTTAGTTCGTTCACAACCTTTAACTAAGCTTGATGCTAATTTTGCTTCCATCTATAAAAATCATTTCGATAATTTTCCATCAGTAACGTATGTGCCGTTAAATGAAACAGGTAAAATGTTGGTGATTTGTCCGGACTCTTGGCTTTCAATTATTCAGCCTTTGGTAGATTGGAAAATTCGTAAAGGAATCGAAGTGGAAGTGGTAGATGTACTTACTGCTGGTGGAACTGCAACCAATATTCAAGCTTTTATTGCCAATAAATTCAGTAATAACGGTATCGCCTATGTGCTTTTAGTGGGAGATGCTCCTCAGCTGCCTTGTCTCTATGCACAAGGTGGCCCATCTGATCCTAGCATGGGTTATGTGCTCGGCAGTGATTCATACCCAGAAGTAATGATTGGTCGATTGTCGGCTGAGACAGATCCTGAATTGCAAACTCAAGTGGATCGCATTTTAAATTATGAAATGAATCCGAATCCTGCAGGTACATGGTATAATCAAGGTGTTGTTATCGGTAGCGATCAAGGACCCGGCGACGACGGAGAGATGGATTGGGAACATGCTGTTAATATGCGCAGTGATTTAATTAGTTTTACCTATGGAAATGTTTCTGAATTATATGATGGAACTCATCCTGGAACCACTGATGCTCCCGGCGATCCAACTAATATTGATCTTTTTAATTTGTTTCAAAGTGGTATTGGTTTAATGACTTATACGGGTCATGGAAGTAGTACAGCATGTTCAACTACGGGTTTATCCAATAACGACGTAGCGAACATGACGAATGAAAATATGCTACCATTTATTTGGGCGGTGGCTTGTGTGAATGGTCAGTTTGATATGACAAGTGGTCCTTGTTTCGCTGAAAAATTTATGCGAGCACAGTACAATGGGCAACCTACAGGAGCCATTGGTACTTTTATGTCATCTATCAACCAAAGCTGGAATCCTCCTATGGATGCACAAGATGAAATGGTTGATATTTTAGTACAGAGTTATGCCAACAATATGAAATTTACCTTCGGTGGACTTTCTGTAGCTGGATGTATGCAAATGAATGATAATTATGGTGCAGCCGGAGATGAAATGACAGATACTTGGCATGTTTTCGGCGACCCAACATTAAATGTACGAACAGCAACACCACAAGTAATGACGGTAAGCCATGCCGGTAGTATTCCAATGGGTTTAGCTTCTCTCAATGTAAATTGTAATTTTAATGGTGGTTTAGTCGCTCTTTCAATGAACGGTCAAGTCTTAGGTACTGGATTAGCGAATGGCGGATCCGCTCAAATTAGTTTTGCTGCCATCACATCACCCGATACCATTTTCGTGACAGTAACTGGTTTTAATCAGATTCCTTACATGGGTCAAGTATTGGTTATTCCTTCTTCAGGTCCTTATGTGATTTATCAAAGCAGCACGGTTCACGATAATTTAGGAAACAACGATGGATTAGTTGATTTTGATGAAACTATAGATCTAGATTTAAATGTCGAAAATGTGGGTATCGCCGATGCAAATAGTGTATGGGCTATTCTAACTTGTAGCGATCCGTACATTACAATAACATCAGATAGTACTTACCTTGGAACAGTGATGAATAGTTCTCCTATTTCACAGCTAAATGCATTTCAATACATCGTTGCCAACAACATTCCTGATCAGCATGTAGTTCAATTTGTGTTGGTATTGGCCGATGGATTAGGAAATACTTGGTCCTCATCCTTTACACAATTAGTCAATGCTCCTGATTTAGCAGGAGGAATATTGACGATAGATGATACGGTAGTTGGTGATGGAGATGGAATGCTAGAGCCCGGTGAAACAGCTACTGTTATTATTCGTTGTTTGAATAATGGACATAGTGATGCACCACTTTCATCAGCAGTGCTGAGTACGATTAGTTCGTTTATTAATATTAGTGTTCCTACTTTTAATGTTGGTCTTCTTCAAAAACAGAATTATGTTGATGCAAGTTTTACCGTTGGTATGCTAAGTAATGTAGCAATTGGAACAAATTATGATTTAACATTAGATATTAGTTCTGGAGGTTACTTAGCCAATAAACTTTATATGGGAAGCGCAGGATTGATTTTAGAAGATTTTGAAACCAATAATTTCAATAAATTTAGTTGGGCTATGGGAGGAAATCAACCATGGATCATCAGTACCAATTTGCCTTTTGATGGAAATTACTGTGCTACCAATGACGATATTGATGATAGCGAAAGCAGTGAGTTAATTTTAAGTATTACGGTTATGGCCGACGATTCAGTTACATTCTGGTATAGAATGTCAAGTGAGCAAGATTGGGATTATTTACGCTATTCAGAAGATGGAAATGAGTTAGGCGCATGGAGTGGCATTACATCTTGGTTATATACAGGATTTCCGATCACCTCTGGTTCTCATACGTTGAAATGGACCTACGATAAAGATTCGGATTTCAGTTCTGGAACGGATCAAGCTTGGTTAGATAATATTCGTTTGCCATTTGGTACTCAAGTAACGGGTATAGCACAAGTAACTCGTCAAAATGGAATTGCGGTTTGGCCCAATCCTGTTGCTAATTATATAAATGTTTCAGTTAAAGAAACCAATGCACAAGCCATTTCATGGACCTTGCATGACCTTTCCGGCCGGGTAGTGCATGGAGGACTACAACAACAAAATTTCAGCACCAACAATTTATTTACCGTGAATGTGGAAGGTTTTGCGCCGGGCATGTATGTATTGAATCTTAGGAATGATTCTATGCAGCAAAGCGTAAAAGTGGTAGTGGGAAAATAAGCGGCTGGTACTTTTCAGTTTCGGCAAGGAGTAGGAGGCACCACACGCGGCAGCAAGCATGCTAAGTGCCATTGAACCGTACATCGGTTGGTGGACCCTTGTATTTTCGTTCGAAAATTCCCCTGATATTGCGCCCTTGTTGGTATCGAAACGCGCTGTTTTCACTTCCATCTTAACTAGTAAAACAACAACATTGAAAATGAAAAGAAAACAACTGATACCAATCTTGAAGTTTTGGTGTTTGGGTTTAATAATGACCCTGAGCACTGCCAGTTTTGCTCAAAACGTAGTGCCTTCGAATGCTTTTGTAGAAACCTGCTACAACAAGACAGATTGCTACCGCATTAGCAATTCCGCTTTTATTTTTAAAAATAGCATTAGCGGCGAGTTTCTATTGCAAGTAGATTTCAGCAAATTCAAAATCGGAAATGACACTCTGGATGACTGGTTGAATGATTTATCCAAGACCTATTTACTTTTTCATGGGCAGCTGAGTGCAACCGACATAATCAACATTAATAACAACAGTTCTAAGCCGATTGTGGTGAATGGCATTCTAGATTTCAATGGCTATACGAAGCCCTACCGCCTTGAATTAACCTTTTTCAGAAGTTCGGGTACCGGAACCGTCATCAGCAACACCATGGCTAATTACGTAGATCGCCCTACAGTCACTATGCAATTGGCATTTCATGCCAAAGATTTCCACTTAGGCAACAGAAACCACCACTATAAAAAAACGATTCGCTTAGCCATTTCGCGGGGCTATGTGAACGATTGGACCCCCGAAGTAAATTCCATTATAAAACACTAACTGTGTGCCTTAGGCCAGGAGTTGCGATAGGAAAGAACATTTTTGATCGAATGCCTGTCTAAATGATTAGCCAGCTATTGGCATGCAATATCGGATTATACTTGAGAATGAATAAACCGAAACATTTTATCGGATATCTACCACCCTGTTTTTGGCTAACCGATATTGCTTAGCAGGTATAAGTAAGTTAATGTCGGATTTCTCGAATCCAGCGAGTTGTCTCAAGTTACAATATTTCCAAACCCTGTAAGTGATCAACTGAATTTGAGAATTACCAATGGCCCCATTAATGCCAGATACCGACTCACTGTATTTAGTTCAACAGGCAAACAAATAGTTCAGAAATATTTTACCAGTGCAGAATATAGATTGGAAGTCTCGGCATATTCTAACGGCATTCTAGAGGATGAAGCCACTAAACAACGGATGATTTTCAGGATGGGAGTTGCAAAATAATTGATGTTTCAGACTTATCTGAAGGAATCAACCTAATTGACATAAGTCAACATAATATATTCAGAAAACAAGCATCTATAAAACAATATAAACATCCAACACCTAATGCTTCCCTGCTGTTAAACTGCAGGGCGCAATGAAGCCCCAAGCAAGTCTTTAGCACCCCTTCTCGTCAGAAGAAGACTAGAAGGGGTAAACCTCATCTTTTTTATTTTTCTATTGCTAAGAGGATTGCGTTGATGCAAACGATGTGTAATACCAAATACAAGTATATTTTAGCCCTATCTGCTCCCCGATAGCTATCTGGACTCTTTTTCATCAATACTTCTTAATAAAATAGTTTGATAGACTAAGTCTAGGCAACGATTTTTTTAAATCGTCTTAGCAAAAATATGCGTCACAACTTTGAACTAAAATAAATTTGTAATTGGTATTATTTGTTCAAGTTAATCGCTACAATATTATTTCCTATCTGTTTTCCACAAGTAACTCCTTTTTCGTTCCCGCTTCTGTAGTGAATTCCTCCGTATAAACGTGAATTTGCAGCTTCTTCTGCTGCTTGATAAAAGCTATTAAAACTTCTGTCAGGATATCCATATTCTGCATTCGTTTGATCTACAAAAGAACGATTAGATCCAAAGAAATGAGTTAGGATTTCGCTGCTAGCACCCGAAGCCGAGCTGTGGCCGCTGGTATATTCCGGAAATGGAGGCGTAGTGATAAGCGGTAACCATGATGCATCGATATTTTTTCGGATATAAGTAACCGGACGCATCAAGCTATGTTCATATTTTGCTTTCCAACAGGCAATAAAAGCATCATTCACAGCCAAACCCATCTTTAAATAAATTTCAGAAGCTTTGCTGAGCGATAAATGATCTTCTTTGATCAGTTGTGTGGTGATATTCATTAAATGTCCGGGTGGAGTATATGTACCCGAACCATCAGCCCAAAACAAAGCAATCTCACGTTGATCTTGTGTTAAGTTTTGAGAAATCGAATACACTTCCATTCCTTCTTGGTAAAAGAGAGAAGTAGCTTCTGTAGAGTACGGTAACGGAGCTGGTGGCATACAGGCACTACTTACATTGGTCGCTAAGAATGGACGGTTATTTCCCCAATAGGGTAACAAGGGGATAGATTGAAATGCAGGAGGAGTCGGCTCCCACATCCCTAATCCGCTTGGTGCTGTATATGATGAGGGAAATAAATTATTGTACGCTTGATATCCATTATCACTGCTGCTCCAAATTATAATTGCATCAGCCACTTCGGCGCCATAACTTTCTGAACGATTAATAACATCGTCAGATTCATTGACTCCAATGCTTGATCGTAATGCCAAATAAAGCGAATCAATGCGAGCGATGTTGTCGTTATTTGTTGTTGGAAACAGCGTTTTTATACTTTGAAAGTATGCTGCATTCGAAACCAACGCCCAATTGTATTTTTTTGAAGAACTTGCATAGGGTAGGGTATACGAGTAGTTCATTACTTCGTCAATACTTCTTTTTCCTGCTATGCCTGGTGAAATAGCTTCATAAGCTGCAAGATTTGCATATCCTAATGCTCTCGCTGCTACTGGAGGTGCAAATCCGTTTGTTGTTTTAATTAATTTGGTTTCAAGCTGATTCCATTGCGTTGCAACATCTGCAGAATAAATGCTTGCGTCTGGACTTAAGGTAGGAGGTGTTTGATCTTCTTCTTTTTTGCAAGAACTAAATGTTGTAGCAAGTAAAGTACATCCTAATAATAATTTGAAGGGCTTGATCATTTTGAAATATTTTTTGTGTTTTATGAAATAGGAAATTACCCTAATCAGCTGCTTTTACAAATTGTAATTAGATGGAACCAGCCCTCAATTGGGTGAAAATGATGATCTGAAGGGTAAAATCGAATACTTTGATAGCAGACTAGATGTGAGTATTATGTAAGTCTTCTCTAAAATTGTGTAATGATTTTCTGATTTTAATGATTCAACTTTGTTTATTGAAAAACCTCATCTTAAATTATCTTAAAACAATTAAAAAATTATTAGTTCCTTTTATTTTGTCAACATTGGCATTATTTTTTGGTGCTTGTGCAACAGAGTACGTTGCAACAGAGCCTACTTATACTGTAGTTGAAAGGCCTGTCAGGCCTGGAGTTACTCATGTTTGGGTGAATGGTGATTGGATGTGGAATCGTCGATCCAATTCATATGTTTATCGTGAAGGGTATTGGATGGTTCCGAGGCAGGGTCGTACATTTATTCCAGGGAAGTGGAGAAGAAACCAACGAGGGCATTATTGGTCAAATGGATATTGGCGTTAACTTTTCAGTAAAGTTGCAAAGATTATTTTTAAGCTAACTACATTGACATTTGAAAGGCTTTTGAAAGTTTATCATTGTATAATATAATTAACTTTCTTGATTATGCTATAGTTTGATGTTCGTTAAGCATCTTGTTTTTCATAAAAGTAAATTATTAAATTAGTTTACAGCTTCAATAAAAGTGAGTATTATGTAAATCTTCTCTAAAATTGTGTAAGGATTTTCTGATTTTAATGATTCAACTTTGTTTATTGAAAAACCTCATCTTAAATAATCTTAAAACAATGAAAAAATTAACATTGAGTTTACTGATTGTAGTCAATACATTCACGTTTCTTCCTACAACTTTATTAGCAGATGGAGGAAAAGTCACCGACTCATTGACTCTTGTCCAGACAATTGACTCTTCCAATTCCAAAGAGCTGCTAGCACGACTAGAAGAAATCAAAGCAATGGATATGTCGGCGATGAGCGGAGTGGAAAAGAAAGAGCTTCGCAAAGAAGTGAGATCAGTAAAGAAACAGTTGAGAGAAAATAATGATGGTATCTATCTTTCGGTAGGAGCGATAATCATTATAGTATTGCTTTTAATCTTATTATTATAATGATTTTTAATTAAACTGTACTAAAAACTCATTAAGATCAAACGTTAGTCATATAAATAAATCGTGGGCTTTGAAATTTAATATTTTCTTATGGAAACACTTTTGTTATAAAAGTTAAGTATCAACCCCACGTTTTTTTCTATTTGCATTAGTATCAGAATGGCTTTTCCTGAATATCTAGTTATTTGTACCATTGAGATTTTCTCTTGTACAATTTGTCTTCGAAATAGGAGTAGTTTCATTTTTCTAATGATAAGAAATTGTTGTTCATGTGAAGTGAATTAATATTTATGTTGTAAGTAGTTTTAAATTTATGATATGCATTTTTCAAGAAGGATTGCATACTGATGTTGGGTTCAATAAAATGTGAATTTTGTAACTTTTTTCAAAAGTTCTGTAACATTATTTCAATTGATCAGGCTCATCTTTGTTTTAAATCATAAATGAAATTATGATTTAATTTATTTAGTAGAGTCTTAAGTGATTTGTTAGATTGGCCTAATAGGCATCGGGAATATGAAAATTTTCCAATCTTCTTTTCATAACCAACGAAATGGTAGTCGAGCCTGTAACCTGTTAATCGCTTAAAGACTTTGCTAAATAGAATAACGTTTGCGTTAAAACCTAAACCAAGGAGGTTTTGGAAAAATGGATAGTAAAATTTGAAGTAGAATTCGTATGAATAACATTGCAATTATATTGGGAAGTACTCGCCCAAATCGAAATGGAGAAGCAGTTGCTAAATGGGTGCTTGAAATTGCAAGCAAACGTACCGATGCAAATTATGAACTCGTAGATGTAAAAGAATTTAATCTTCCTCTTTTAGATGAAGATATCCCTGCATCGCAAGGAAAATATTCAAAGGAACATACTAAAAGGTGGGCTGAAAAGATTGATGCATTCGATGCCTATGTTTTCGTAACTCCAGAGTATAATCACAGCATACCTGGAGCGCTTAAAAATGCCATTGATTTTTTATTCAAGGAATGGAATAATAAAGCAGCAGGCTTTGTAAGTTATGGCAGCGTAGGAGGGGCGAGAGCAGTGGAACAGCTACGAGTGGTTATGGGTGAGCTCATGATTGCTGATGTACGAGAACAAGTAATGTTTTCATTGTCTACCGATTTTGTAAATTATAATGAGTTTAAGCCGGATCTTAAGCATAAAGATATTGTAAATATAATGTTAGATCAAGTGGTGACTTGGAGCAAAGCCATGAAAGTATTACGAGATTAAATTGCAGCGTATGTGAAAAATTGGTATTTTTGAATCCCATAAAATTTATGCTAGCCAGAATTAGTTTTATGAAACCAACTGTGAATTATGTTATTAATTTGTCAAGAAGTTATAGCCATTGAAAGAACTTGAAGATTTTAAATGGTTTCCTTCTGTTTTAAGAAATTTTCAAACAGAGTTCATTGGATATATTGTTGTTGTATTTGATGTATACGATGTTTTTGTAGACTACCTAAATAAACTGCAGTTACCAACTTTACCGTTGAAGGATCTCTGCTCTGGAAGTGGACAGCCTGCAATAAGCATTTTTAATAAAAGCAATTGTTTTAGTAGTATTTCACTAAGTGATAAATTTCCTAGTGAATTGAATAATGGAGCCCGTAAAATTTTCAATGAGATACGACGAGAAGATGTATTGGAAGTAGAGTTTAAGAACGGAACTTATTATACTATGTTTAATTCTTTTCATCATTTTAGTGATGAAGATAAATTGAAAATTTCACAGCGTATTCAACAAAGTAATTCTGTCGCCTTTTTCGTGGAGATTCTTGAACCAACTATTATTTGTTTCTTAAAAGTGCTTTTTATCACACTATTTGGTAGTCTACTGTTCACTCCATTTGTAAAACCGTTTTCGTATTCTCGTTTGTTTTTTACTTATATCATTCCAATCAATTTGTTCACCATCACATTTGATGGATTAGTTTCTGTGATGAAATCAAGATCAATCAAACAGTATCAAAAGTTGTTTTCTGAGAATGATCTTCCTGTAAAAGTATTCCGACTTGAAAGTGGGCTAAGTTCCCTTATTGTTATTCAAATGGGGGTAGAGAAATGAAATCGATCTTGACACTGTGGAACTTTAGTCGACCCCATACCATCATCGGAAGTGTGATCGGCATCTTCACTTTGTATTGTATCGTTTGCGAGAATCAAGATTCACTCTTCCTTTCTTATTTGCTGATGGCGTTGTGCATTGGAATTACTTGCAATATTTTCATTGTTGGTATCAATCAAATAGCTGATGTAAATATTGATAAGATTAATAAGCCCTATTTGCCCATTCCATCGGGCGATTTGAGTTTGGCGCATGCAAAGACCATAGTGATTGCTGCACTATTGATTAGTCTGGGATTGGCCTTATACGTTTCCCCATATCTCTTTGCCATTATTGTTTTGGCTACTTCAATAGGATGGGCTTATTCTATGCCTCCTTTTTACCTGAAGAAACATCATCTTACCGCTGCATTGTCCATAGCAACGGTGCGTGGTGTTCTTCTTAATTTAGGCGGATTCCTTGTCTTTAATTATCTCGTCAATAAAACGCTTGAGATTCCAGAGAATGTAAAAATTCTCTCTCTTTTTATCATCGCATTCAGCGTAGTCATTTCCTGGTTCAAAGATTTGTCGGATATGAAAGGTGATGCTGAATTCAAAATTAAAACCTTTGCGCTTAGCTATTCACCCAAAGCCACATTGATCGTTGGTAATTTATTAGTTGGTCTTTCTTATTTATTTACCATCTACATGAAGTATGAAGATTTTTCAAGCTCCGAAAATCCATCTTTCAGAACGGAAGTGCTTCTTTATGGTCATATTATTTTATTGGCACTTTTTATCATCAATGCATTTTCTATTCGACTAGGCGAACTTCAATCCATTAAAAAATTTTATAAGCGTTTTTGGTGGTTCTTTTTTGCTGAGTATATGCTCTATTTATTGGCTTATGTAGCTGCATAGCTACTTGCCTCTAGCAGCTTTCGCTCTCACTTCCAACTAATCAAGATGATACTCTTTACGCAATATTCTCAGCAATTCAGCATTGATGTCGATGTATTTTTGGAAGTGGACTTGACGAGTAGAACTTACTACATTTCCATTATAAAACAATAGCGAAGATGTAATACTATTTTTGTCCAAAGTTTCAGGTGACCTTAGATGAAAAACGGTGGTGTCGTTGCTTTTTTCGAATTCCTGTATGCCTTCGAAAATAGTCTTATCCCCTTTTTTCATCATACTATCAAAATTGTAATCATAATGGTGAATGACGATAGGATTAATGTATTGTAACCTAAAATTACTTTCCAATTCCTGCCTGTCGTAGATGTTTCTAATCGCAACCGTAACATCACCAATCAATCTTTGCAGTTCTTCGTTTTTAAAATAGCGTAACGACCCTGAATTTTTTAACTGATCCAACATGACTGTTCGTGGTTCAAATTGGTAAGGCGTTCGGAAGCTAATTCCATACTCGAAATTAATTGCGAATTCTTTTGGAACATGAGTCAAACTGCTATCTTGAAAATACGATATCATATACTTTAGAGCATTTTCTTGCTTTTTCCTGTTCTGTACTTTTAATGCAGCCGTTATAGAATCATTTAATAGTTCATGATAAAAGCTTTTTGATAACTCTCCGGCTCTATCTCTTTCAATTTTATGTTCCAACTGGTACTCTGCCAAGAAACCACAAAACACGGCAAGAAATAACATTATAAATTCCCAGAAATAAGTCTTCCAGCTTTTTTTTCCGTGATTAGCATGAGCGTGATGATGTACTTCCATATTTCTTTTTTATTTGCTTCTAGCCCTGCAGTACTTCACTTCGTTCCGACAGCAGGGTAAACTTCCTAGCTTCTAGCCCTGCAGTACTTCACTTCGTTTCGACAGCAGGGTAAACTTCTAGCTTCTAGCTTTTTTTGCATCTTCCAAATTCCAATCAAACAACTAACATAACAACTAACAACTAACAACTAACCCTACAGTACTCCACTGCGTTCCGACAGCAGGGCAAGCATCTAACCTCACTTCCCGCGTTCACCTACAAAATGATCTTTTTCTTCTTTGAATAAGACATTGAACGTAGTTAAACTTCCATAAATTCTGGTGAGGTATTGTTGAAGATTAATTTTTTCTTCTTCGTTTAAATTTTCACTTGCATTAATACGTTGTTCCATCACTCGTAATCGATCGCGTAGCATGATGATTTTATTGAAGAATGCGTCAATGGGAACTTCTTTGGGTTGCAGTCCCGCTTGGCCTGGTACTAAAATTAATTTTCCACCTAGCCATTTGTTTCCTAATGGAACGGTCTCTTGTAAATCGCTATGTTTTTTAATGATGTTGGTGAATACACGTTCTACCTCGGAGAAGGAAATGAGATCGGTATCGGCTTCAACGGCATCAATTATTTCCAAGGCATTAAAACTTTTAGATATTTCTAGTCTTCCTTTTTCATTGAATACCACGGTGTAGGTCTTGGGTTTCACGTTAATGACTACTCCAATTCCAAATTCTGGGTGTCGAACCCTCGATCCAATTCCTAATTCTTCGTTCATACGTTTATCTTTGCTTGATTGCAAATGTATAATTTTGATAAATGATTCTGAAAATTCATCCAAAAAATCCTGAACCTCGCAAAATTGCGGAAGTAGTTGCGGTCCTTGCAAAAGGAGGAGTGGCCATTGTGCCCACCGATACTATTTATGCTTTTGTTTGTGATCTTTCTCAATACAAGGGCTTTGAAAAGATTTGTAGAATTAAAGGGATAAAGCCAGAAAAAGCGAATTTTTCACTTTTGTGTAAAGATTTGAGCAATATTAGCAATTATACGAAGCCTTTTGATCGTGCGATTTATAAGTTGCTTAATAAGGCGCTTCCCGGACCATATACTTTTTTGTTGGAAGCTAGTAATGAAGTTCCTTCCTTGTTTCGCTCTAAGAAGAAGACAATAGGTTTGCGTATTCCTGATCATCCCATCATTCAAGAGCTTATTGAAGCATTAGGAAGGCCACTTGTATCTACTTCATTGCATGATTTGGATGAAATTGTAGAGTATCCCAGCGATCCGGAGTTAATTGCAGAGCAGTGGGAATCAGTAGTCGATGTGGTGGTAGATGGTGATTTCGGACATATTGTGGCGAGTACGATCATCGATTGTACCAGCGGCGAAGCAGTGTTGTTGCGGGAAGGAGCAGGAAGTAGCGATATTTTATAAGTTACTTTGAACTTTTCTAATTAATAATCGTAAAAGTATACCATGAAAATTTTAATTGTAGGTGGCGGAAATATGGGTTTGACCTATGCTAAAGCCTTTATCAATTCTCACGTTGTCACTCGAAGTCAATTGATGATTTTGGAAAAAACGTTGAGCAAAACAGACGACCTAAAAAGCATGAATGTAGGAGAAATCTATAGTGATTCTTCCTACTGTATTTCAAATGCTGATTTGATCATCTTAGCCGTTAAGCCACAAGATTTTCCGCTGTTGATGGAAAGCATCGTGAAGGATGTTCGACAAAATCAAATATTTTTGAGTATCATGGCGGGTGTTAAGATGAGTACGGTCTGTCAAGGATTAAATATTTCAAAAGTAATTCGTGCTATGCCAAACCTTCCTGCACAAATAGGGCAGGGGATGACCGCATTTACGGCTACGGATGCCGTTAGTCGACACGAGCAAGCGATGGTGCAAAATCTTTTATCTACCACCGGAAAAACCTTGTATGTAGAAAAGGAAGAAATGATTGATGCTGTTACTGCAGTTTCAGGTTCAGGTCCTGCCTATATTTATTATTTTATGGATGCTATGGTGAAGGCGGCGATGCAGATGGGTTTTCCAAAATCAGAAGCCGAATTATTGGTGATGCAAACTTTTTCTGGCGCCATTTCACTCTATCAACAGTCTGAATTGAGTTGTGATGAGTGGATTCAACGTGTTGCATCTAAAGGCGGAACCACAGAAGCTGCCATTGCTTCTTTTTCTCAAAATGAAGTAAGTAATTTGATTGGCGATGGACTTCATAAAGCATTTGATCGCGCTGTGGAGCTAGGGAAAAGTTGAGGCTTAAATTTTAAGCGATTTATTTTTGATTTCATCTGAGATTTATCATTTAAATAATGTAAATTCGTATGAATCTTTTGAAAATGAATAAAATTATTTGTTTGTTGGTTCTATTTATCTCGAGTAGTCTGACTGTTTCTGCACAGATTTGTTTGGGATGCTCTTCTTTTGATTTATATGAAAAGATAAAGGAGGAAGACTTGTTTTTTAATGTGTATTTCGAAGAAGATATACATGGAGATAAGTATTGGATTAGTAATCACACCAGGCCTGTAGGTAGAACATGGAGAATGAAAAATGATACATTTGATTTGTATAAAATTATTTTAAGCTATGATAGCGAATCAACGCTGGAGTATAGTGTTGAAATAATAAATAAGAATTACTGCCAAGTAAGCGAATTTTGTTGGATAAAAGAGGATATTGGGACACAAATTGAGCTTTTTTGTGTAGAAGGTATTTATCAGTTTCATTATACAAAATTAAATGAGAATTATAGAGTATTATTAAAGAATCTGTAAAGACTTTTATATATGCCCGCTTTATTCATGTTTTATTTCCCAATTTTCATTGTAACAAGATGTGAAAAGTAATCGATTCTACTTCGATGTTACTTCTTCACTCTCGCACTTTGCGCCTGCCTGCCGGCAGGCAGGGCTCTGCGCCTTTGCGAGAAAATTTAGCAATGCGCAGCCTTTACGACTTAGCAAGAAAATTTTCTTCGTTTTAAAGCTAATGCACGAATGAAAACAGATTATAGTCAAATTAAAATTCAAGCCTTTCCCCTCGCGAGGCATCGCGACCCTCTCCAGAGTCGAGGGGCTCTAGTAAATTAGAATTTATTAAGTTTCAAGTAGTGACTTATGCCTCGTGATCTTTAGTGCTTCCAGTGCATGCATGCTGGAGTCAGGATCAAAAAAATTACTAATAATACGTTTCATAGTATTTCCCGAATATCTTCTAGCAGCCAGAAGCTAGCAGCCAGAAGCCAAACTATTTCCGAAGCGTAAATTATTTATTATTGAAAACTGAAAACCAATTATCCTTTAACAGCTTTAAATGCATCTGCAAAAAAAGAAATAATGTCGCCCGACGTCATACTGTTTGGATGCGTTTTTTGTGCGCAGAAATCACCTGCTAATCCATGCAAATAAGCTCCACACAAAGCAGCTTTGAGCGGAGATAATCCTTGCGCTAATAATCCAGTGATTAATCCGGTAAGCACATCTCCCGAACCTCCTTTAGCCATACCATGATTTCCGGTTGGATTAAAAAACAACTGACCATCTGGACACGCAAGAGCAGAATATTTTCCTTTTAATAAAATATAGCAATTGTATTTTTTCGCCATCTCTAATTGCTTCTTGGTTCGTTCAAATGGATCCGCAATTTTACCTGCCAAGCGATTAAATTCTCCAAGATGTGGAGTGAGTATGCATCCTGCGGGAAGAAAGTTGAGCCAAGTAGGATTATCGGCTAAATGATTGAGTGCATCTGCATCTAACACCATCGGCGATTTGTAATCTTGAATTAAACGCTTCAATACATTTCCACTTTGATGATCCATGCCAATTCCAGAACCTATTCCAATGGCACTATAACCTTCAGGCTTTACAATGTCAGTAAGAAAATGTGAATGTTCGTCGGCACTGCACATCGCTTCAGGAGCGGCGATTTGTATCGGTAAAACGCAATCTTTAGGAGTCCTCACGGTCACTAATCCAACACCACTTCGCAAACAACTTTGTGTAGATAGTAATGCAGCACCAGATTTTCCAGTACTCCCTACTAACAGTAAGGCATGTCCGAAAGTTCCTTTATGCCCAAAGGAGGATCGTATGCCTAACATCGAATTGATATTTACATCCGTCGGAATTTGTGCTATTGCGGTTGTCTTATTCTCAAATATTTTGTCTAAATGAATATCTAGTATTTCTATTTTCCCAGTGAGATGTGAATATTCAGGATAGAAAAAAGAATGTTTAGCATAGGAGAAGGTTAAAGTGTGGTTTGCTGCCACAACATTTTTTAAATCTGCGGTTGCTTGATCACAAAAGAGTCCGCTCGGCACATCAATAGAAATAATTTTACATGATGAAGAATTTATTTCTTGAATAATTTCTGCGACCGGTGATTCAACTCCTCTACTAAGACCAATTCCAAATAGGGCATCAATAATGATCGTTGTAGAAGTGAAATCGGGAATTGATTTGGAATCAGAAAGGAGAATGGTGGAATTTCCGGAAATCGATTTCCATGCTTTTAAATTTTGAATAAAGCAATCGGATTCATTTCCGGTTCCATCTACTAAGTAGACATCAATATTTTTCCCTCTAGTAAATAGTTGTCGCGCTATTGCCAATCCATCTCCACCATTGTTTCCTTTGCCACAAAAAATAGCAAATGAAAATCCGGGCGGAATATTTTCGAGTATCCAAGTTGTGCAGCATCCAGCAGCACGTTCCATCAACTCTAGTTCAGAAATATTTTCTTGACGAAGTGTCGCTTCATCTGCTTGTCGAATTTGTTCCGCAGTAAAGACTTTTATCACTCTGATAAAGTATAAACTTGTACATTTTTCAATTCGGGCGTCGTTTTTAAATCTTCACCAATACCGTGAATGGTATACACGACTTTGGCTTCGCTTTCCAAAATTGTTTTAATAAGAGAAGGCCAATCAGAATGATCACTTACATAAAAAGGAAAGTCGAAACGCGCATGTTTCTCGTCCCAGCCTGTTGCGAAGGCTCTTAAAAAATGCGTACCCGGACGAAAATTTAATAATACAGGAGGAGGAACTAAGTAAATAATTCCTTTTTCATTTTTAAATTGTTCCCGTTTGTAAGGTTCCCATTTTCCTAAATCAAAACCCATGCTTTCATAAATTTTATGATAGGCAATCATCTTCGGGTGAACCATCACTCGAAGATGAGGATGAATGTCGTTGATGAGTCGAGTGAGGCGTTGCGATTTCCCTAAATTATAAGCTCCCAACATTAAATTTACATCTTTGTATTTCGATAAAGCAGCAACACTTTCTTCTGCAGGAGGATGAATTTTATTTTCTTTTCCGAATGTAACTTCGGTAATCAACACATCGCATTTCACGATTTCAAAAGGCTCACAGCTCTTATCAATTTCACGTTTGTAATCACCTGTGTAAACATAAGTGACACCATCTTTCACCCATTTAATTTGAGAGGAACCCAGCATATGTCCAGCTCCATGCAAACTAAACGGAATATTTTGGATCGTAAATGTCTCACCAAACGAAACGATGTTAATCGTTTTAGCAGCGTATTTAAAACGCGATTTTATTAACGCAGCTGTACCTTCACTGCAATAAACGGTTTCATGACCTTCTACCGCATGGTCGCCGTGGGCATGACTAATGATGGCACATGAGACTGGTTCTTTAGGGTCAATAAAAATATTGGTTTCAGGAATTCGAAAACCTTTTGTTGAAGTTTCAAGCGGAGGTGTTGTGTTCACTTTGCGATATTAAAAGTTCATGCAGATGCAATATCTGAGGAATCAGAAATTGTTTTTCATTGTTTTGGATGATAAAGCTAGCAAATTTTCGCTTCTTTTCCATAGGCCATTGCCTAGACATGATCGATTGAACTTCTGGTTTTGTGCGTTTGTCTCTCTGTATCACACGTTTAAAACGCAATTCTTCAGGAGAATCAATCAAAATAATAACATCTAAATCTTTGTAAGTTCCCGATTCAAGCATAATCGCTGCTTCCCGAATAGAGTAGGGCGAGGTTGGAATTTGTTGGAGCCAGCTTTCATAATCGGATAAAACAAAGGGGTGTACCAATTGATTGAGTTGTGCCAACTCTTCTTCATTATTAAAAACTTTTTGAGCTAAATATTTGCGATCCAAAGATCCATCTGCTCCAAAAGTAGCTGGTCCAAAATGATTAATTAGTTGATTTTTTAATGAGATATCTTCAACCATCAAACGTTTCGCACAGTTATCTGCATCAAAAACAGAAATGCCTAATGCTTGAAAAATTTTGCAAACCGTTGTCTTGCCCGAGCCAATTCCTCCTGTAATTCCAACGCGTAGCATCTTAATCAAAAGATTTTGTGAGTTTGTTTACAAGTTGAGGCTCCACCATCACTCTGCTTGCCCAGTAGGGAACATGAACTACTTCAACAAATGCTTTTTCATCACTGCCCGTACCTTTTATTTGAACCACTTTAAATTGCTTGAAGTGCGTTTGATTATACTTGCTCATCGGTACCATACAGGTCACTTGAACGGAAGATGGAATAAACAATTCTCCATATTTCGTCTGGATGGGAACGTCTAATTCTATTTCTGTACCTTCTTCAACAGGAACCATCAACCAAACATCGTTTTGCAATAAACGATAAGTATCAAAAGGCTTATTCAAGGTAACTTTTTTAAAAACGGAATTAGAAACATTTTTTTGAGTGACCGTTTCTGTATAAATATCGGTGACGATAGATGGGATTTTATTATTGGAATAAACCCATACACTGTCGGGGTAATAAATGGATGGACCTGATTGAATAAAGGGAGTTTGAAAGTTTAGTTTGAAATTCCCTTTTACAGCCAATTTTTTAGAGTAAAATTCAACACCTGAAAAAATAAGTTGAGCCGGTTTTATATCTGAGATGGTAATCTCCTTTGAAAAATCATAGAGCAAAGAGGATATAGCATCTTTAGATGAAATTATGGTATCCTTGGTTCTGGAGTTGAGATAGGGAGTTTGAATGGTGAAATTTCGAGCAGCTGCATGAAAGCTCCAGAGAGAAAATCCCCTTCCTTTCACTTCAACATGAATGGATGGTGGAAGGGGATGTGTACTATTTTGGGAAATCTCTTTGTCATAAACAATCGGAATAATCACCGTTGAACTATGCACATTATTAAGCGCATTGATCACCCAAATTAAAGCAGCTAACAAAACGCAAAATGCAAAACTAGCACCTTGACGATTGGTGTTTGAAATGATTTTTTGAGCTAATTTTTTCATTCTCTCTCAGTGGGTACTAAATTACTGCGTAGTTTATGAACGAAGTAATGCTTTGTACTGCGTAGTTTGTGAACGAAGTAGTGCTTTGTACTGAGTAGTTTGTGAACGAAGTAGTGCTTCGGTTACAACTTAAGTAGTACTGAAAGAATTCTTCAATAAAGAATTACTTCTTTACTTCTGCTGTTGGAGCATATTGCTTGGTCACATCAGCAGAGATAGCCGACTTCTCAATCTTTACTTTTATGTCATCTGCAATTTCAAGAATAAAAGTCTTTTCTTGAACTTCAATAATCTTTCCATGCACCCCGCCTATGGTAACTACTTTATCACCTTTCTTGATGCTTTCTTTAAATTGTTTTTCCAATTTCGTTTTTTTCATCTGAGGGCGAATCATGAAAAAATAAAATACAACAATGATCATTAATATCATCATCATTTGTTGCATAGCTCCGCCGCCAGCCGCTTGAAGTAGAATGGATAATGTACTCATAAATTAGAATTTATATATTGGTGTTGATTTTAGATTGGATTTAATTTTACTTTTCTTTCACAGCTAAAACTTCGCCACTGATGGTTAAAATTTTAGTGGTAGGAACTGTATTTGCCAATATGGTAATGTCTTTTACCACTTGCCCGGCAATGCCTTTACTTCTAAAAGTTACTTTTATTTCACCTTCATCACCAGGATGCACTGGATTTTGTGTGTATTCGGGTTGCGTACAACCGCACGATCCTTTTACTTGCGAAATGATCAAATCCCCGTCGCCAGCGTTTTTAAATTTGAAAACATGAACAATTTCTTCTCCAGAATTAATAGTGCCAAAATCGAAATTGCTTTCTTCAAAGGAAAACTTGGCAGCTTTCGATTTAACTTCTTCTCCAGAGGCTGTAGCATCGATGTTGACAATTTCTGGATCAACTTGCTCTACGTTTTTTTTAGAATTGCTTTCTCCGCAAGAAGTAATAAGTATGCTTATTGCGAAAACAAAAAATAAATGATTTTTTTTCATGTTTTTTCTATTCTTTGAGTCCTCTTCCAATTTTTTGAATTTTTCCTTCTTTCTTTAACTCAATGACAAGTTTGTCAATGACCCCATTGATGAAAGATTTACTATTGGGTGTGCTATAATCTTTTGAGATGTCAATGTATTCGTTGATACTAACCTTTACAGGTATTGTACTCAAATTCATGATTTCGCAAAGTGCCATTTTCATCAAAATAATGTCGACCAGCGCAATTCGTTCCGCGTCCCAGTTTTTGGTTTTGTCTGAAATGAGTTGATGAAAGTAACTATCGTCACGTATCGTTTTCTGAACCAAATCTTGCATGAACAGTACATCGTCTTCCGCATCTTTATAGAGTGGCATTAGTTGATAGTTATTGGTTCCCTTTCCGTTTTCGCATGTCTTTATTACGATGCCTTCAACCAGTTCGATGCTCTCAGCCCAATAAATATTTTTCTCTTCTAGCACATGCGGAATGAATTCTGTTTTTGAAAAAAATTCTTTCATGATCCATTTTAAGGCGGTTACTTCCTCATCAGAAGTATGATTTTCCGATTGAATAAAAGTCTTATACGCATCTTGATTTTTTAAATGATGAAAAGCTTTTTTAATAGAATCATGGTCTTGTTGCCAATTGATTTTTCTCTTCTTGATTTGATCGTTAAAGATTTTGTCATTTTCAAGCCACTGAATAAATCCTAAACTTCTTAAAGTATAAGCCGCCGTTTTTCGTATTCCTGTCACCATGGATGCAGGAGTATCTTTGTAATACATTTCCTCTTGATGCGCTAACTCCAATAAAAACTGAAGTTGGGTCAAGTAGAGTTCATAAATCTTATCCGTTCCGTTCAACAGTTCTTGCTCTGTGCGACGAATGTCTTTCGGTTCTGATTGGTAAAAGGCATATAATGCCTGCATAACACGTATGCGAAGATGCCTTCTGCTTAACATGGATTTTTTAAGAACGTTAATGGTTATTCAATTCGGCAGGATGCCGGTTGATTACATATTCGATTTTACTTTACTGATATCAGAAATTCTTTTCTCTGCAAGTTTAGTAGCTGCTAATTGAGTATAAATTCCTTCTGCACGCGCTGTTTTTAGGATCTCTAATGTAACCGCGTAAATATGCTCGGTTTGTGTTAACGCCCTTTGACGATTGTAGCTAATTAATTCAGAATACACATTAATCAATCCACCTGCATTTATTAAAAAGTCTGGAGCATAAATGATTCCTTTTTCCATCAACATCGGTCCATGAATCGTTTCATCGGCCAATTGATTATTAGCGGCACCAGAAATTACTTGACAACGTAATTTATTAATGTTTTCAGTATTTAAGGTAGCACCTAAAGCACAGGGAGCATAAATATCCATGTCGATGTCGTACACAGCATCTGGGCGAATTACTTCAGCACCATATTCTAAACTTACCTTTTTTAATTGCTCTTCATTGATGTCGGTGATGTAAACGATCGCATTTTCTTTACGAAGATTTTTTACCAAATTTTCACCTACGTGTCCAACACCTTGCACCACCACTTTCTTTCCACTTAAGTTATCATTACCCCAAGCAAATTGAGCTGCAGCTTTCATTCCCATGTAAACTCCATAAGCAGTCACCGGTGAAGGATCTCCGCCACCGCCCATCGATTCAGGTAAGCCTGTAACATGTTTGGTTTCCATGGCTACGTATTCCATGTCCTTGGTACTTGTACCTACATCTTCAGCGGTGATGTATTTTCCGTTCAAGTTGTTTACAAATCGACCGAATTTACGAAATAGCGCTTCTGATTTGTCTTTCTTACTATCTCCAATGATCACTGCCTTTCCACCGCCTAGATTTAATCCAGAAATAGCGGCTTTATAAGTCATTCCTCGAGATAATCTTAAAACATCATTCACCGCTTCGGCTTCCGACTTATAACTCCACATTCGAGTTCCACCTAAGGCTGGTCCTAACACTGTATTATGAATCGCAATGATGGCTCTCAATCCAGTGTCTGGATCATTACAAAACACCACTTGCTCATGGTTGCTCTCCGAAATACTTTCGAAAACATTCGTATTAACCTGTGCCATCGCTGGCTTCTTTTCTTTCACATCAATCATGTACAGGAGTTGTTATTGGGTGCGCAAAGTTATGTCTTTTTGTAAAATAAATACCTAATAAATACCTTTATGCTATTGGATGTTATGTCTATTTTTACCGATGGTATTCTCTATTGAAGCCATAATATTTACCAAACAACAGAGTGTGAAAGAATTAAGTGCCTTAAACAAGTTTTTTGTAAAGTATAAAGGACACCTTTTAGGTGGAATTTTATTTGTAACGGTATCGAATCTCTTTGGAATTTTTCCCGCACAACTTACTCGCAACGCTTTAGATGTAGTACTCAGTAATATAGATACTTATCGACTTTTTGATGGATTTAACTCTCAAGCTGGAGTTTACAAGATGCTGATGTTCAATATATTTATTTTTGGAATCCTGGTGTTATCTATGGCTTTAATGAAAGGTTTATTTATGTTTTTTATGCGCCAAACCATCATTGTAATGTCTCGGCACATTGAATATGACCTAAAAAATGAAATTTATAGTCAGTATCAAAAATTAGGATTGGATTTTTATAATCGCAATAATACCGGCGATTTGATGAATCGAATCAGTGAAGATGTGGGTCGTGTAAGAATGTATGTTGGACCCGCTATCATGTATTCGATAAACATGATTGTATTGTTTGTGTTGGTTATTTGGGCCATGTATAGCGTAAATGCAAGGTTAGCTACGTACATCTTGTTGCCTCTTCCCATTCTAACCTATTTAGTTTATTATGTTCACGATCGAATTAATAAAAGAAGTGAAAAGGTGCAAAGTCAACTTTCTGTGTTATCTACTTTTTTACAGGAAACTTTTTCGGGTATTCGATTGATTAAGGCCTATGCTCGAGAAAAAGATTATCAAGAATATTATCAAGAGCAGACTTCTCTATATCATCGTTTTTCGATGGATCTGGTAAAGATCAATGCTTTTTTTATGCCTACGATGGTATTATTGGTTGGATTAAGTACCATTCTAACGGTTTATGTTGGTTCATTGGAAGTAATTGCTGGTCGACTCACTGTTGGTAACATTGCAGAGTTTGTTATTTATGTAACTATGTTGACATGGCCTGTAGCTTCCTTAGGATGGGTGGTGACCATCATACAAAGAGCAGCAGCTTCACAACAACGTATCAATGAATTTTTAAAGGAAATACCATCAATAAAACCAGGCAAAATTCAGTGTCATGAATTAAAAGGAGATATTGAATTAACGCATGTCACATTTCGCTATGAAGAAAATCGGAAAGCAGCATTAAGTGATGTATCGATTAAAATTCCAGCAGGCTCATCCTTGGGAATAATTGGCAAAACGGGTTCAGGAAAATCGACATTAGTAAATGTGCTTTTGCGATTGGTAGATGTGAATGATGGTATCGTAAAGGTAGATGGAATTGAAATCAAAAATTTTGATACCGATCAATATCGAAAGAAAATTGGTTGCGTTCCTCAAGATGTATTCTTGTTTTCAGATACCATCGAAGAAAATATTGCCTTTGGAATTGATTCTCCTTATCCCGAAGGTGCAATTGTAGAAGCAGCAAAAAATGCCGACTTGTATAAAAACATCATGGAGTTTCCTTTGCAGTTTGAAACCATGGTAGGAGAGCGAGGAATTACTTTATCGGGTGGACAAAAGCAGCGACTCTCCATCGCAAGAGCTATCATTCGTAATCCAGATATACTCATTTTTGATGATTGTTTGTCAGCTGTAGATACGATCACAGAAGAGAAAATTTTAACCAATCTTACTTCCATTATGAAAAATAAAACAACGCTTTTTGTTAGTCATCGTGTAGCTACAGTGAAATCGTGCGATCAGATTATTGTTTTAGATGAAGGAAGAATTGTAGAGAATGGAAATCATGAAGCATTATTAGCAAACGATGGATTCTACCGTCATCTCTTTGAATCACAATTGATGGATGATGAAATAAAGGATTCAAAATTGTAAACCAATTTTAAGAAAAGGTTCCTTTTTAATACATACTAATGCTTAGGTTGTGCAACATACTTTGTGTTGGATAGGTCGAGGACAAAACATCAATACGGACTTCGTAGGTAATAACGTCAAAATCAATAGTATATTTATTTTATACAGCTTAGTTTTTGTCCAACGCAATAACATTTAATGTAGACAATCTAATGATCGAATTAGTAAAATAATGAAATTCTGAGCATTAATTTTTTTTGTTCAACTATTTTTAATTAATCTTGCTTCTTGATAGCAAACAATGTATATGAACGAATTTGACAATTCTGGCCGCGAAGCTCATTTCTCTAAAAGAGTAAGAGCTGGTAAGAGAACTTATTATTTCGATGTGAAAGCTACTCGTGGAAACGATTACTACTTGACCATTACAGAAAGTAAAAGAAAGCCCGGCGAATCAGAAGATCGTCCCTTCTTTGAAAAGCATAAATTGTTTCTTTACAAAGAAGATTTCGATAAATTTACGGAAGGTCTTCATGAAGCACTTGGATTCATTAAGCAAAAACGTGAAGACGAAGAAGGCGGATCTCCTGAAATGCATAATGGGCATACAGAACATGCTACACCAGAAGCAACTTCTAATCATACAACACCAGAATTCGTTGAACAAAACTCAAACTTTACTGATTTGAGCTACGACGATCTCGGAAAATAATTTCAACCCCTATTGGAAAAACCTTCTCACATCGGGAAGGTTTTTTTATTTGTGGGATTTTATAGAAATCTAAGTCATTATGCAAATTGGCGATGGATGTCTTTTTATTTTAAATACAATCTCTAATCGCGACCAACATCTGCCATCGGCAAGCTCAGGCAGCACTCGCATCTAAAATCTAAAAAAAAAATCTAAAATCTAAAATCTAAAATCTAAAATCTAAAATCTAAAATCTAAAATCCAAAGTCTAAAATCCAAAGTCTAAAATCCAAAGTCTAAAATCCAAAGTCTAAAATCCAAAGTCTAAAATCCAAAATCCAAAATCCAAAATCTAACCTCCCCTCTCCAGCTCCATATTAATCGTCAAAATCAATCCATCTAAATCAATTTTCAAATTTTCAAATTGGATAATTGCAATGTCAAAATCATGCTGATTTCGTATTCCTTCTGTAAAGTCACTGAATTTTTGAGCGTACGAAGCTGTCGTTAATAATTTAACAGGTGATTTTAATTTATGCGCTGCATGATAAGTCTTTTCGTGATTAGATTCTTGCAAACCTTTACACACTTCGTCAATCAATTGAGGTAATTGTTGACTGAGCATTTTTAAAAAGTGTTGCACATCGTTTTCGTTATGGTTGAAAACCGCATATAATTTTCCGATACCAACCATCTCATCTTGTTCAATATCTTCAAATTGAAAATCTTTTTTGATCTTGGTGTTTTTGGAAAGTACTTCAAATAAATCTTGTGGGCTATAAGGCTTTGTTAAATAATCATCGATGCCTGCTTTTCTTGCGTTTTCACGATCATCATCGGAAGCATTAGCGGTAAGTGCTATGATGGTAAGATGTGAACCTTCATTTTCTTCTAATCGAATTTGATGACTCAATTCATAGCCATTCATCCCTGGCATTTCTACATCAGTTAACATCACATCAAAATGAAAGTTCCGAATTTTTAAAAGCGCCTCTTCTCCTGATCCAGCAATCTCAATACTTTGAATACCTAAATTGCTTAAGATTCTTTTTCCTAAAAACTGATTTACTTTATTATCATCAACCAGCAAAACTCTCAATCCAGCATTGAGCATAGTTTGTTGGTGATTTTCATTTTCACTCATTTTGTTTTCTTGCATCAAGATTTTAGTGAGTTTATCTAAGCAATGTGAATGTACCTAATTTTTTCTTCTTGACTTTTATTCCTTCGCTATCTAATCCTTGGTAATTAATACGATAAACATACACGCCAATGGGAGCATCTTGTCCTTCATAAGTTCCATCCCATCCTTCAGTAGGATCTTCTGAATAGAAAATTTGTTGACCTCTTCGATTAATAATTTTAAAATTATATAAAGGCGAATTGTTTACATAAGCTCTGAAAATATCGTTAATGCCATCGCCATCTGGAGTAAAAGCATTTGGTATGTAAACGGTAGGTTCACAAATTTCTAATACCTCTAAACTTATCGATTTTTTACAACCATTCGCTCTGGTAATTTCAACAGAATAAACAGCAGGATATAAAATGGTAATTTCCCTACTCGTTTCAAAGGTTGGTGTCCACAAATAGGAAATCGCATCTCCAGCGTCTAATGTTAAACTATCGTTGTAAAAAAAGCAATACAATGAATCTTCGCCTATATCAATAGGAGGATTTAGCAAAAACGAAGGAAAGGAAATGGAGTCACTTCGCGCACAACCGGTGTTTTCCACCGTGACATAATACATTCCTGTATCCGTAACACCAATAATAGGAAGCGTATCTCCCGTCGACCAAGTATATTTTATTCCATCCGCTGTAGTTGCATCTAGAAAGATGGTATCACCTTCGCAGAGTGGAGTGTTAGGTCCTAAATCAAAAGATGGTGGATTTACAATTAATACTTCTACACTGTCTGTACCAAAATCGGTGTTGAGATAATAAGTAGTAGGTGTGGTTGGATTAATTTGGATAGCCGTGTCTAGACTTAATGTATCGTTAGGTGCGCTTTCCTCACTCCACCAAAACGGAACATTGCAATCGGCAAAGAGAGTAGTCGTTTCATTTGGACAAATGATAGTATCTCCTAAAATATTAATAGTAACATCTACTTTTCTAACTACAATATCATCGAAAAAGTAATAGGCACTGTTATCGATGCTTGCACAATTACTTGCTCTTGCTCCGTAATTTGTTTTTTGCAAAAGAGGATCGTTGTCATCTCTGAATAAACCGAGTGTTACATAATTTTCACCCCCAAAAGCCAAATACATTCCCGATACTAATGTCCAGTTATTTGTATCAACAACCTGTGCGGAACTTTCAAGTTGAGGAGTAAAGGCAATGGCTCCAGTGCCCGGTTGCGTAGGAATATTATTCGTTAACAACATACCAAGTGAGTTACAGGCAAAGCGAGCACTGTCGGCAAGTTGAACATAAAATTCTAATTGATAAATACCGCCTGCAATCAATGGAATAGCAAGTGGTACTGAAATGTATTCGCGATATCCATTCAATAAATCAAACTGCAAACCCATGTAGTTTTTTCCATTATTACGTGCGTTGCAATATCCCGCAACGTTTGTAGGAATATTTACAACATCACAAGGGAGGATTGCTCCGCTCGTTTGATTTCGTACATATAAATCAGCAGTGCCGTTTAACCCTAACCAAGGCTGAGCTAAATTCCATTGTCCAGCAGCGGTAGGTGATCCAATCGTAGTTTCAAAACTGGGATTTGGTACTAAATTTTGTGCATACAACTTTCCACCGATCATCGCCATGATCAATATCCAATAACTCGCAATCACTTTCTTCCTCATGGCAATATTTCAATATCTACTATTTCAATTCTTCTTTCCATCGCAGCTTCTTTGCTGTAAATTGATTTTCGGGTGTCTTTCACTTGATCACTTACCGTCTTGTCAGCATCATCTTCACCTTTTGGAAGAAAGACTATTTCTAGCTTTTTATCTTTTATCCAATGGTCAAAAAGATCATCTTTCCAATTCGCCCAGTAATTCTCGAGACTCCGAATTCTACGATTCGACAAAATTAGGTTATAACGCCGTTCTGCCAAAGGACTTGCACTCCCCAAAATGGTTATTTTTAAGCGCGTAGGACTAGTACTTAACAAATAGAATAATTGATCGGTAAATTCTCTTAATTTGCTGAAATTCAGTGCAACTGAATCATTAAAGAAGATAGAAATCACGTTCCTCAAAGAATCATTCGACTGTTGTTCAACATACTCTTTCATCCGTTTTAGATAATCAGTAGCTAAATGATCGTATTCTTTATCCGTACTTGATCGAGTGCTTTTTGGATCTGGATAGTCATTGTCGAAGTATAAACGGATTGGGAAATTGAGTTTGATCGATGATATTTTAGCTTCTGTAGGGAGTTTTTCAAATGTGCTACTTGAATCGATGACAGCAATTACTGAATCATAGGTTGCTAATTTATTGGTGTCGGTAAATGGTAATACAGGCTGAATTCGGAAAATATCGTAACAACAAGAAGATCCATTGAGCTTCGCAGCAGGAGGGCGATTACTCACTAAAAATGCCTGATGATTTTCACCATAGCTTCGAGAATAATATAAATCGTTATATCCGCTGTTGTAAGGAGGAGGTAAACCTATCGCCGTGTTTTGCTGCATGGAAGTAAAACGAATCTGAAATAAATCAAGTCCACCTAACCCATCATTTTTCTCAGTTGAAAAATACAAACTATCAATTTCAATATCATAAAACGGCGAACATTCATCTTGTTCCGTGTTCACGGTTTTTCCAAGGTTGATGGGCGATTCGTATTGATTTTGAGATTTCCGTTTGCTCATCCAAAGATCCATTCCACCCATTCCACCTGATTTATTACTGCTAAAAAATAATAAATAGCCTTCCGATTTATTAGTAGTAATATTGGGTTGTGTTGATGTGCGTCCTGTTGGATTTATTTCTGATGATAACTTCACCGCCTCTTTCCATTTTCCATTTGCAAATTCTGATTCGTACAAAGCACAATTTAATTTTCCATTGTCGTCGTAAAGACATCTCGTGAATATCATTATTTTCCCATCTGGACTGATGGATGCATTAGCATCATTAAATGCTGGCATATTAATGGACTCGGGAAGAATTTTTGATTTCTCTCTCGAAGCTTCATCTATTTTCATACTTGCAATTCGCGAAGTTGATACTTTAACATTTTTTTCAATGAGCGTAAAGCGTAGAGAAGAATAGTACAATAATGAATCACCTAAAGCAGCAGGAGCAAAATCAGAGTATGCAGTATTTACATCACCTGCTTCAGGATACACTTCAATCAACGCTTTTTTTGCAGCCAGTATTTCAGCATTCTTATAATCGAGCAATAATTTATTCCAAGTTGTTTCTTGTTTTGCATCCAAATTTTTTAAGCTATCAATACTTTCATTTGCCGCAATGAAATCACCTAATCGTTTTTGCAAATCTGCTTTTTCAATGAATGCTTTTACCTTGATTTCTTTTTCGGGTTGATGGTTGATGCAGCGTTGAAACCAATTGATGGCCGATGCATAATTATGCAATAATTTTTCGGCACTACCCATCTTGAAACAGAGGGATGCATCTTCACCATATTCTAATGCCAGACGATAATTATTTATTCCGCAAAATGGATCATTTCGTTGGATGCACTCATCACCTGCATTGATGTAAGCCGTCTTGGATTGAGCGTGACCTGTTCCTTCCATCAAGAGGAGGAATGCCAATGTACCTAGAAATAATTTCAACGCTTTCATTAGTACACAGGGCAAATTACATGTTTTTGTGGACGAGCTTTTATATTTTTTGTGAGATAGACCAAGCTAAATTCAGGTCCACCTCGTCCATTATTCACCGTTTTGAGCGAAGAGGTGGTTACATCATAAGAGAATCCAAGTCTAAATTTATTCCAATACACGGCAACAAATGGAATGAATGCATCGTCCCAGCGATCATTGAGTCCAATTCCGAATGAATAATTTTTTCGAGTCTCTTGCATCAAATCAATTTTCAACTCAGCGCCAAAATTAAGTGCACGAAATTCTTGTTGCATCATAAATACAGCAGAAGGTAAAAGAGTTAAATTGGAATTTAATTTAAAAGTAGGAGTAGTGTGAATTTGCCATAATACAGGTCTTGGTACTTTTTCTGAATAGAAACTTTGGTTAGGTCTATTAATATGCGTTGATGAAAATCCTACATCCCATGTATAATTTTCTTTGATCATTTCCCAGCCCAATCCGAAACCTACATCCATCCACGTTACTTTGTCACCAGCCCTATTTTCACCTGACGGCGCAAGGGGATCCCAGGAGTCACCATTGAATTGGTTGTCGAATGTTAATTTGTTTAAATCAATACTGCGTTGACTTCCACCAATCATAATTCCTGCTCGTAAATAATGTATAGAATCACTGTTGATGGGTTTGTTAAAAGAAGTAAATAATCGAATATCCAAAGTACGAAGTTGTCCATCTCCAGCATCATCGTGATTGATAAGTAGTCCAGCACCAAATCCTTTTAAACGATCATTCAGCATGGTTAACTTTAAATCGCCTGCAATGGAAATCGTTTTATAGGGCACTGTTACCGAATTCCATTGTCGACGTAACATTCCATTTAAACGTAAATCAGCAGGAAAATTTCCAGCATTAGATGGATTTAAATTTAACGCCGAATGTGGAAATTGTGAAAAATGAATATCCTGTCCATTCACCTCTAAATTGGAGAAGAATAAAATAACAAGAGCTATGTAAATATATTTTTTCACTTATCGTATCAACGTAATATTTCCTTTTTTTCTAAACTCTGCTTTATTATAACAGGTGGCCTCTACGTAATAAACGTAAACATCAGGTGCAAGCAATTTTCCTTGATAGGTGCCGTCCCAGCCTAACGTAGAGCTATTCGTTTCAAATACTTTTTCTCCCCAACGATCATAGATGGCTAAGTATACTTTTTCGATTGTGTTTCCTCTCACAAATAAAATATCGTTTTGTTGATCGTTGTTGGGAGAGAAAGCGGAAGGGATAAATATTTCGGGTTCGGCGCATAGAACTTCCGTCACGAAAATGGTGACTGTATCTTCTGCAGTACAGCCGTTAGCATCCGTTGCCACTACAGTGTAAGTAGTAGTAGTGGTAGGTGTTGCAATAGGATGTTGGATATTGTCATCATTTAATGAACCAGCAGGTGTCCATTGAAATTGTAGAGATCCTGCTTGAATAATTCCATGGAGAGAAGTCGATTGCCCTTGATAGAGCAAGGTGGTATCGGCTATTGCATCCACAGTAGGAAATGAATCTACATAATTGACAATTGCTTGCCCTTGTGTTGTGCATCCAAGTTGATCAATAATAATCACTTGAAATGTATCTGGACAAAGACTTATTGCAGTAGCTGTAATTTGATTTTGTGGATCATTCCATTGGTAAGTAAAATTCCCATTACCTCCCGAAGCATTCGCGGTTGCTTGTCCAGCACATATGCCTCCACAATAGTCGGGGAGATAAGAAATAGAAAAAGATAATGGCAAGGGTTGAGAAATTTGTATCGCAGTATTTATGGTACAACCTCGGCTATCCGTCACCGTTACTATATAACTTCCAATACAAAGGCTATCGGCAGCAATCGTGTTTTGTAAAAGTGGATCATTCCATTGATAAGAATACGGAGGCCATCCATTCACAGGATTCGCTGTTGCTACACCATTGCATTCTCCATTACAGCGAACAGCTTGATTATTTATGGTTGTGTTCAACCTCGGAAAGATGGTAATTGGATTTGTAATTGTATCAATGCATCCTCTGGAAGAAGTGGCAATGAGTGAAACCAAATAATTTCCAGCGGAAGTGTATTGATGTATGGGATCCGTTGTTGTAGCCGTTCCACCATCTCCAAAATTCCAATTCCATTGTGTACTAACACCGCTTATGCTATTAGAAGAATCATTGAAAGAAATGGTATTGGAACAAGTGTCCATCGTAAAAGTAAAGTTTGGTGTGTAATCAGGCAAAATGGTAACTGTGCCAGTTGTTGTATCCGTGCAAGTTGGATCTAAAAAAGAGTAAGCGATTAGCGTCACGGTGTAGACTCCGGTATCGGGATAAACAAAAGTAGGAGAGAAGGCATTGGAGGTGTCACTTGTACTTGTTGTCAATCCAAAATCCCAATGATAAGTTCCTGCATTAAAACTAAAATTTTGAAAGGTGACAGAATTACTTCCACATCGGATTAACGGATTTTGAATGGCTGCAACTACCAGAGTAGGGCAAGGAACTACGTTCAGCTGAAAATCTCTACGTGTATAACCCACCAATATTCCATTTCTAAATTCCTTAGCTCTAACTCCCACCACAAATTGACCCAATGTAGTTGGAAAGGCAGTGAGTAAGCCTGTTGCAGGATCTATGGAGAAAGGAGGTGTACCACCTAACATATCACTTTGAGAGTAAGGGAAAGCAAAAGTCACATTTAAATAGGGTGGATCGGCAGGTTGTACTGGCATTGGATTTCCAGGTGTAGCTCCATCAAAGGGAGTGACTAATTCATATAGGATCGAATCTCCTTCCAAATCAAAAGCGGAATGATCGAAAATAAATGGTATTCCTGCACAAATAAACGGAGGAGGCCAATTATTGAATACGGGATTACTGTTTTGAGAAAAAGTATTCGTACCTGCAATCCATGCTTCATAGGTGGCACCAACATCACTAGGTGTTATAATATTTAAAATAGTCATGTTACGACAACAGCGCTGATATGATAAAATATATCCACCACTAGAGGGTGGTAGAACTAACGTGTCGGTATAGGTGGTTACCTCATAGCATACATCAGTAGGAGGGATAAAGCACGGTGAATTAATGGTAGGAGGCACCGTATCAAGTGAAGTAAAATTGAAAAATTTCTGTCTAATAAAAATATTAGTCAAGGCATTGAAGACACCTACGGAAGCGGGATTATCAAATGGAGGAACTCCATTATAGCAATCGCGATATACCGTTAAATTGATTTGGTAAATATTATTTCCAAGATATTTATAATTTAACTCCCCACCGACAATATGAGTAGCCGTACAATGAAATGGGAGTGCAAATCCTGTGATCAACAGAACTAAAAATATTTTCAGAAATCGCTTCAGAAACATTACTCAATATTAAGGAAAATCAGCCTGTAAATTCGAACTTTATTGTAAAAATATTTCAACAATGAAAAAGTCTATTTTACTTTCACCGATAAGACCTTTTCTTCCTCTAACCAAGCTTCCAAATGATCTCCTTTTTTCACGGGTCCAACCCCGGCAGGTGTACCGGTGAAGATCAAATCTCCAATTTTTAACGTGAAATAAGCGGAAACAAAAGCAATGATTTTGTCGACGCTGAAGATCATATTTGCCGTATGCCCTACTTGCTTGATCTCTCCATTTAATTTCATGTGGAAATGAAGATCTTGAATGTTTTTTTGCATGGATTCAATCGCTATGAATTTCCCTAGTGGTGCCGAACCATCAAATCCTTTTGCTAATTCCCAAGGTAGACCTTTTGTTTTTAATTGACTTTGTACATCACGCGCCGTAAAGTCAATTCCTAAAGTGATTTCTTGATAATAGCGATGTGCAAATTTTTCATCAATATGCTTTCCGAGTTTGCAAATTTTTACTACTAATTCAGTTTCATAATGAACATCATTCGAAAACGTAGGATAAAAGAATGGTTGCTTATTTGGAATTAAAGCTGTTTCTGGTTTTAAAAAGATGACCGGACTTTCTTCAACAGCATTGTTTAACTCTTTGGCATGAGCCTCATAGTTTCGTCCTACACAAATTATTTTCATGACTGAATTAACTGAAGTTGTTAGATGGTAAATCCTTAAAGTGTTTTTTCTTATTTATAAAATATTCAACGACGATACTCTTTCCATAAATACCTCGAGAAGGATGTTTCAATACTTGTTGTTGCTGCTTTCTGCGTTTTGAGAAATTACGTAAGAAGTATCTATAAAAAGAAAGATGAGATTTAAATACCGCAACGGTATCTTTGAAATCGCCGTCAAATAGAAATTTTATACCTGCTAAACCATCCAATAAAAGCCTTGTAGGAATCAATAAAATAAGTTGATTGCCCGGTAGATTTTTGAAAAGCATGAATAAATTATTTCTAAAGTTGTAATAAGTCTTTCTTGGATTGCTTTTCGGTAATGTTCCACCTCCTACATGATACACTTGACTTTCTGGAACAACATAAATTTCTTTTCCTGCTTGTTGAATTCTCCAACATAAATCAATTTCTTCCATATGTGCGAAGAAGTCATCATCAAATCCTCCTTGTTCATGAAATATCTTTGAGCGGATGAATAAACAGGCTCCAGTAGCCCAAAATACACGCTGAATGCTATCATATTGTCCATGATCTTCTTCCAATGTGTTCAAGATTCTTCCTCTACAAAATGGATACCCTAAGTAGTCAATATAGCCTCCTGCAGCTCCAGCATGTTCAAATAAATTGCGATCGTGATAGGATTTAATTTTGGGTTGACAGGCTGCTGCTTCAGGATGATTGTCCATGAAAGTGACTAAAGGTTCCAGCCAATTTTCAGTAACTTCTACATCCGAATTCAACAATACATAATACTCTTCATTTATTCCTTTCAATCCACGATTGTAACCACCTGTAAAACCATAGTTTTTGTCAAGTTGTACTATATCGATTTCGGGAAAATGCTGGGTTAGAAATGAAATTGAATTGTCGGAAGAAGCATTATCAATAATTACTATTCTTGAAAGTGAATTGCTATATCTAATGACTACGGGAAGAAATTTTTCCAGAAAATCATTTCCGTTCCAGTTGAGTATGACTATGGCAATTTTTTTCACAGGCTTTCTTAAATACACAGAGCCGGAATTACCGGCTCTGCAAAAATATCATAATTAATGGGAAAAGTCCTACCTCGGATTTTGGAATATCTGTTCAAAATTATTTCCATAGGTTGATCTAGCTTTGGTTTTATCAAAATCGTTTAAGGTTTCTGTTCTTTTCTTTAATATAACCATCCATTGCGATTCAAAAACTTCTCCTCGAGCATCGCTATGCAAAAGTGAAAAATCATGACCACCAATCTCAGGGCAATAGAATACGAATTTCCGATTACTTTGGTTTTTTAACGTGTAATATTGCCATATTTCGTACGGATAAGTACTAGGTTCATTATATGCTTTTGAAATTTGATTAGGAGCACCGTATACAAGGTAAACTCTACCTCTTTCGGTCATATAACCTTTCTTTTTACCGATGGTATAACTTGCATTTACTAAATCTACTTCTTTTTTATAATTTAACCAAGCAAGCTGCGGATTTTGTGCATTTCGCTTCTGCCAAAAATCATAAAAATATTGTTGCATGAGTTTGGTGTCAGCCATCTCCAGTTGATTTAATGCGAAAGTGTTTTCATTCGGACTACTGATAGGCCAGAGGCAACGAATGTACTCTGCTATGGTGTCGCGTTGTGAGATTTCTGCAGCGAAGGTGGTTGAAACATCTAATTTCATATAGTTTAAATCACCCGCATCTTGAGCTAATGTTAATGGACGACTTCGTTGGAAAAAGCAGTCTTTCGATGCTAATAAATTATTTTCCTTATCGCGTATATTCACTACTAAATTATAATTTCCAGAAGGTAAATCAGTAATGTCGAATTCGGTTAATAGGATCCCAACATCTTTCGGACTTTGTTTTGAGAAGTTGGAATTGGCATCAACAATTCGGTGACTTTCAAAATTTACAATTTGATACGTAAGAAGAAAATCAGTTGTACCTAGAACCGATTTTGTATGATAGTATTCACAGTAAAATTTCAATGAGTTTTTGTTCGCACCATAAAAATTGTCAACGTAAGGAACAATATCATATCCATTCTTTACCAACGGACCTTCTTTTTCTGACACGCTGTAAGAATTGATCAATTCGATATCCGAAATACTAATCACATTCGTGTAGTAATTGACAATCACATTTTGTCGAACCATATATGGTTTGGTTCCAGGAGCATTATTATCCTTTATTTTCAGCTCCATCGTATAAGTACCATTGGGTAGTGAAATACGGTGTAAATCAGTGAAATTACTTACAGCGCTAAGGGTATCTGCGGTTTGTGGGCTTAAGAGATTGAATTTATCAAAATAGCGAATACTGTCCCCTTGAAGAAATAGGATGCTGGCTTCAATAGAGGCTTGATAAAGAGCCTCTCCATTCTTTTTATAGTGAACAGAATGCCCATCAACAGTTAAGTAAGTTTCAATATAAGGACCATTTTGTGGAGCTAAGAAAGTTGCATAAGATAAATTTGCTTGAAGATTCTTTGCTTCAAGAGAATACATACTTAATAAGCAAGAGCAGATCAGAACTAGGGTTGACTTTTTCATGAGCTTAGGTTTGAGATCAAAGGTATTTAATTAATCTATTGAGGATGTCATGTTTTCGTCACATCAAATCGATAAAAATGATCAATTTATCGTATTGATGTTGATGGAATAGTCAAATTTGGAGGGTCACAATTCGTGATTAAGCATTATTTCAAATGCCTTGCTAATGTGTTAGTGATTAACAATTAAGAGAATTTTTTTGGTGAAAAAATTTGTATTCATCTGACTACAGAACACAAAAAAATCATCATTCTGCAAGAATTTTTATTTTTTCCAAAATTGGTAATACAAAATCATATAATTTCGCACCCGGAGAGTTGGCAGAGCGGTCGATTGCGGCAGTCTTGAAAACTGTTGAAGGTTACACTTCCTGGGGTTCGAATCCCTAACTCTCCGCAAATCAATATTCAATTGCCCTGTAGCATTCGCTACAGGGCAATTTTCATTTAAATCCATCAGCAAGCATAGGGTAGCAGAAACTTCGTTACGCTACCGTGTAAACTTGCTTGCAATGATGGATTTAAATGAAAATGGTCCAACGCAACGCGTTGGCAATTGAATATTGATTTAGCTACCCCCAAAACGGGATCACCGAGTCTCGTTGGATCTTGATCCAACGAGACTCGGTGATCCCTCCTGGTAGAAACTTCGTTCCTCAACCCTGTAAACTTGCTTGCAATGATGGATTTAAATGAAAATGGTCCAACGCCAAGCGCTGGCGATTAAGTAATCATGTAATTACCCTGTAGCGTGCCGAAGGCTCTGCTTCGGGGTAGCTACCCCCAAAAAGGGATCATCCAGCAATGTGCTTTGCTCTACTACTGGGTAATCCCTTCTTTTTTTTAATCCGAGGCAGAAAGCTACGCTTTCAATGCCTTGGATAAAAAATAAAAATAGCGTAGCGTTTCTTTTGATGTTGACGATGGGAGAACGAGGGATCACCGAGTAGTAGTGCAAAGCACACTACTCGGTAATCCCTTATTTCAATATTTCGCGGAACAAGATCAAGGCATGCCATGGTCCTACACTACAATAATCCTCTTTTCAGTGTCTCCGCCTTTTAAACACCTGTATTTTGATTTAAATACCTGAATCATAAATTTTTACATTTACATGATAAAAGCATCAATTGTATATTTATTCTACATTGCACTTTTAATACCTTTATCCTTTAAATTCTAAAGTCATGAAAAATTACTTACTCATTTGTTTCTTTAGTTTCCTTAGTGCAATGAATTGCCAAGGCCAATGGATTCAACAATTGTGGACGAATCCATCTTTTCTTACTACAAATACTCCCATTCAATTGATAGCTGAAGTTGATTTCCCATCAGGTGATTGCAAGGACAAAACGTTGAATATGTTTCAAGCAGGTAATTCTATTTCAGCGTCCGCTATCCATTGTTTAGGTGCCGCTAGTTTTATTTGTAATGATAAAGATACTTTCAACCTCGGACTTCTCCCTGCTGGGACTTACACTTTCTATTATCAAGTAGATGCAGGCATGGGACCATCTCCTTGTACTCCAGGAATTGTAGCTGGTCCTACAGATTCATTGACTTTCGTTGTAAATTTAGCAAGTGGAAACCAAGAGTTGGCAAAAGGAATTTTCGAACTATTTCCTAATCCTGCTTCTAACACACTTCACTTGAAATTGAATAGCGATTTAACCGATGGCGCTTATCGAATTATCAATAATCAAGGCGCGTTGGTTTTGAAGTCGATGATTAATGGAAAGAGTATGCAAATCGATATCAGTCAACTTTCGGTTGGCCTCTATACTTTTATTTACGAAGATGCATTTAAAAATATTTCAGTAAAGAAGTTTACGAAGAAATAGGCTTTTTCAATTTTACTACGTACTGCGTAGGATATGCGAAATAAAACATCAAAAGTATTAGGGTATTTAACATTTAATGTCGTATATGTAATGAACGAAGCAGTATTAAAAATCGAGAATGTATAATTTTCAATTTATTTTTCAATTGGATAAACTTTACATCGCCAACGATGTTATCTTCGAACTATGAATGAAGTTATTTTAGTTGATGAGCAAGATGCAGAAATAGGCGTCTCCGAAAAATTAAAAGCCCATCAACTTGGACTTTTACATCGGGCCTTTTCAATTTTTATTTTTAATTCTAAAAATGAATTACTCATTCAACAGCGCGCTCAAGGTAAATACCACAGCGGAGGTTTATGGACAAATACCTGTTGCAGTCATCCATTACCGAAGATGGATTTAGTCGAATGTGCTAAGCAACGTCTTCTAGAGGAGATGGGTTTACAAGTTGATGAACTCATCTTAAAAAATCATTTTATTTATAGAGCTGAATTTCCGAATGGACTTATTGAACATGAGCTTGATTATATTTTAGTGGGAAGTACCAATGAAAATCCGATTTTGAATCCAGAAGAAGCACAGGATTTTAAATGGATTTCTTTAGATGATCTTAAAGCTGAAATGGAAATGCATCCACATCTATTTACTTTTTGGTTGAAAGAAATCTTCAAGCGAAATTTAATTTAATTTGATGAGAGCATAGCGTTGGCACGATATTTTATACTTAATTTTTTATTTTTTCTTTTTTTGTTTTCGTAAGGTTTGATTTCAATTTATAGATTAGTTATTTGTAATGATTGAAGGCTTTTTGCTTCATTCAATTTTAAAATTGCAATTATCGATTTCTTTTGTTGAATATCTTTCATCTAATTTACTCAAGTATAGACTATTAATTCATGTAAAAATTTGATGATCAGATTGTTGTGTTGAATAATTTATGTTCTTGTCTTACATTTCTTACATCGTACATATCCTGATAGAATGAACTCAATACCCATCTTGATCTCGCTATAGCTTTGTTTACACCATAAAAGTATTCCTGTGAAATTGTCCCAACTAACAGGTGGTAGAAACGAAAAAAGAGATGTTATGAGTCTAAAACTACGAAGAAGCTTATTTATCCTGACAGCCCTGCTGTTCATCCTTCGGGCTGATCCAGTAAAAGCTAGTCACGCGATGGGTGCTGACTTGACTTATGAATGCCTTGGTGGAAACACCTACAAAGTGCGATTGTCGTTTTATCGAGATTGTATAGGAATCTTAGCTCCTGCTAATATTTATGTAAACATTCGTTCTGTAAGTTGTGGTCAAACATTGGGTGTTACCTGTAATCCCATCCCTGGAACAGGCCAACAAGTAACGTATTTATGTCCTACTGCACAAAGTACTTGTAATGGTGGAACGTTTACGGGAATTCAAGAATGGGTGTACGAAGGTGTGGTTACACTTCCAATGCAATGCAACGATTGGAGATTTTCGTATTCACTTTGTTGTCGAAATGCTGCTATCAATACGATCAGCAGTCCTGGCTCAAATACATTTTATATTTATGCTTCTTTAGATAATACGATCACCCCTTGCAATAGTTCTCCTACCTTTACAAATAAACCAGTTCCTTTTGCATGCTTAGGTCAGCAATTATGTTTTAATCATGGTGCGACGGATCCTGATGGTGATTCTTTAGTTTATTCTTTAGTAAACCCTCGTCAAACAGTATCGAATGATGTGAGCTATATTGCACCTTATAATGCATCTAATCCATTAACTACTTCGGGAGGTTTTCAATTCAACTCTCAAACAGGTGATATTTGTTTTACGCCTACTCAATTACAAGTAACCGTAATGGCCGTTTTAGTGCAAGAGTATAGAAACGGTGTTTTAATTGGTTATGTAGTTCGTGATATTCAAATTACCGTCTTAAATTGTACGAACGATCTTCCTACTTTAACAGGTATTAATGGAACTACGAATTTTGATATGACGGTTTGTGCAAATGAAAGTTTGTGCTTTGATGTATTTTCAAATGATATTAATGCCGGACAACAAGTTGGATTGTTTTGGAATAATGCCATTCCAAATGCAACATTTACAACTGCGGGAAGTCCACATCCTACAGGAACATTTTGCTGGACACCAACGCAAGCCGATATTAGTAACACTGCGCATTGTTTCACAGTACGTGTCAGTGATGATGCTTGTCCTTTTATTGGATCTAATACGTATTCTTATTGTATAACGGTCACGGGTATTGTCGTCGACGCCGGTCCCGATCAATACATAGCATGTAGTGATCTCGCTACCGTCACCGCGAATGCGAGTGGTGGAAATCCTCCTTATACTTATTTATGGAGCAATGGCTTTACAAATCCAACGCAAACTGTTGGAGTAGGTACGTATGTTGTTACCGTTTCTGATGGTACTTGTTCGAGTACAGATACCGTAGAAATTGTTGCGGCCTTTCAGCCTATCGCTAATTTCACATGGGATGGTGCATGCGGAAATGCTCCTATTCAATTCACGGATCTAAGTACATCCGCTGGAGGAATGCAAAGTTGGACCTGGAATTTTGGTGATGGTACGGGATCGAATCTTCAAAATCCAACGCATACTTTCCCAGGAAGTGGTACCTATAACGTTTCATTAATCGTTGAAAATATTTATGGTTGTACAGATACGCTCGTACTTCCAGTTGTAATCGCACCGTTACCCAATGCTTCATTTAGTACGGATACGGTTTGTGCTGGATCATTTATCAATTTTACCAATACAAGCACGCCTCCTGGATCAGGATGGTCGTGGTCGTTTAGTAATGGTGGAACTTCCAATTCTCAAAATCCTTCTGTGATTTTAGGAGCACCAGGAACTTATACTGCAGTATTAGTGGTTACGGATTCTGTTGGTTGTACTGATACCGTTACTCAAAATGTTGTAGTTAATCCGCAACCGTTAGCAGCTTTTACCGTAAGTGGAAATAATTGTCAAGGTGCTCCCATAAATTTTAATAATACATCGAGCGGAGCAACTGGTTATACTTGGTTGTTTGGAGATGGGTCTACTTCTACATTACAAAATCCATCGCATACTTATGGAAATAATGGCTCTTATACAGCCACGTTGATTGCCATGAATGCTTTTGGTTGCTATGATACAGTTCAACAAACCGTACAAGTGAATGCACCTCCAGTGGCTACGGCCGGACCCGATGTGACGATTTGTATTGGTAGCAATGCTGTTCTTACAGCGAATGGTGGAGTATCTTTCAACTGGACACCAGGTGGAAGTACAAGTAATACTATTTCAGTTTCTCCTTCTACTAATACTTCGTATACGGTAATTGTTACCGATGCGAATGGATGTACGGGGATAGATACCGTTAGGGTTTTTGTAAATCCATTACCCATTGCAACGGTGAGTCCTAATGTGAGCATTTGCCAAGGACAAAGTACTTCATTAACCGCGAGTGGTGGTGTTTCGTATAGCTGGAATCCATCAGGAAGTGTAACAGGGACAATCACCGTATCACCGGGATCTTCTACAACATATGCTGTAAACGTAATTGATGTGAATGGATGTCAAGCCACAGCATTCGTCAATGTGACGGTAAATCCAAATCCAGTAATCAGTTTGCCTGGCGGAGTATTTATTTGTAGTGGTGTAAGTGCCACTTTAAATCCTGGAGCAACTGGAACCAGTTATTTATGGAGCAATGGTGCTACTACACCAACCATCAGTGTGAACACACAAGGTTCGTATTCTGTAACCGTTACTAACGCTGCTGGATGTACGTCAATAGCCTCAGCGCAAGTTACAGTGGGAGGGCAAACCATCAGCAATAATAATACTACCTCTATTTGTCAAGGACAATCAGCAACCTTAGATGCCGGTTTTCCAGGATCAACTTATTCTTGGAGTACAGGATCTACTTCGCAAACAATTTCAGTAAATGCTGCAGGAGTTTATTCAGTGACGGTTACAGATGCAAGTGGATGTACAGGTACCGTGGCCAATACGGTTCAGGTTAATCCTTTACCGCAAGCTGCATTTACACCGAACGATGAATGTTTAAATGATTCTGTATTTTTCTTCGATGCCAGTTCTGTAAATGGAGGAAGTATCACTTCATGGAGTTGGGATTTGGGAAATGGAAATATTTCGTATGCTCAGAATCCAATATTGGTTTATAATTCTCCGGGAGCTTACAATGTAGTACTCACGGTTACATCCGATCAAGGTTGTACATCAACTTTATCCGATACCTTGAATATTTATCCGATGCCAACAGCTCAGTTTCAATATTCGCAAGGTTGTATTGGAACAGCCGTTCCATTTTTGGATCAATCTAATGTTGGTTTTGGAAATATTGTAAGTTGGAATTGGAATTTTGGAGATGGAACTACTTCTTCTTTGCAAAACCCACAACATGTTTATACAACTGCAGGTAATTACCAAGTAACGTTGGAGGTTTCTACTCCTGGAGGTTGTAAAAGATCGACCAAAAGAGTTGTTCAGGTTTTTCCAGAGCCGGTATTGTCATTTACGTCCACACCGACAACCATCTGTTTGGGTGGATCAGTAACCTTTAATAATACAAGTACCTCGAGTAATGGTGCCATCAACAGTTGGCAGTGGAGTTTTGGAAACGGAACCACTTCTAATCAAGTGAACCCAACCATTACGTATAGTACCGCAGGGAATTATACCGTCACTTTGATTGGAACCACATCACATGGTTGCTCCGATACGTTAACGCAAGCTGTAACTATTAATGCATTGCCATCTGCCGACGCGGGTTCTAATCGTGCTATTTGTGCAGGAACGTCTACAGTATTGATAGCAACAGGAGGTGGAACTTATTCATGGTCACCGGGAGGATCCACTGCGAGCTCCATTACCGTTTCACCGATTACCAGTGGAATGTATTACGTTGTGGTGACTAACGCTAACGGATGTACGTCAAGAGATAGTGTACGTGTAAATATTAATGCATTGCCAGTTGTCAGTGCAGGTCCTGATAAATCTTTTTGTGTTGGAAATAATACTACACTTACTGCAACGGGAGGTGGAACATACTCTTGGAATCCAGGTGGTGCTACAACGCCAACTATTTCCGTTTCTCCAGCTTCAACTTTAAACTATATTGTTACCGTTACTGCAGCAAATGGTTGTACTCGAAATGATACCGCAAGAGTAGTAGTAAATCCATTGCCTTCAGCAAATGCAGGTCCTGATAAAACCATTTGTTTTGGAACCACCACATCATTGACTGCTTCAGGTGGAAGTACCTATTTATGGCAACATAATGGCGCAACAACAGCTACTGTTTATGTGAATCCATCTACCACTTCTTCGTATATAGTTACTGTTACCAGTTCAGCAGGCTGTTCAAGAAGAGATACGGTGCAGGTGAATACCAATCCAACTCCCTCCGTTGTTGGAACGAATGCTTTTTTCTGTACTGGATTTAGCGCAACATTGGATGCAGGAAATCCGGGTATGACTTATTTATGGTCGCCGAGTGGTGATGTAACGCAAACCATTGGTGTGACCGATCCCGGTGTTTATTCTGTAGTCGTAACTAATGCTTTTGGTTGTCAAGGTTCGGGAACATTCAATGTAACCGAAGGCGGTACGGGTTTAAGTGCTACACCCATCAATGTGAATGCATGTCAAGGTGCAAATGTTTTATTAGATGCAGGAAATCCTGGAATGTCCTATCTATGGTCGACTGGTGCTGCTTCGCAATCTATCAATGTAAGTAGTACGGGTACATATCAAGTGACCATTACTGATGCAGGTGGATGTTCGGCATCGTTTACCAATAATGTTGCTGTGCATCCATTACCAGCGGTGAACTTTACTACCAATCCAGCTTGTTTAGGAGATGCAAACACTTTTACAAACACTTCATCCATCGCAAGTGGAAATATTATTGGATGGCAGTGGAATATCAATGGAAATGCTTCCTCGATTGTTCAAAATCCATCTGTAGTCATTTCAACAACGGGAACTTATCCAGTAACTTTAGTAGCTACATCAGGATTTGGATGTGTTGATTCACTAACGGGTAGCCTTACCGTAAATCCGTTACCTACTGCAGCTTTCAATGCGCCTGATGTTTGTGAAGGAAGTGCCACTCAATTAAATGATGTATCTTCAGTAGGAGGTGGCAGCATCACTACTTGGACTTGGCAATTGGGTGATGGAACTACGTCATCTTTGCAAAATCCACAACATACATACGCCAATGAAGGAGTATATAATGTTACTTTAATTGTATCGAGCGCAACAGGATGTAACGACACCATTTTACAGTCAATCACCATCGATCCTACACCAGTTGCTGATTTCGTTGCCAACGATGTTTGTGAAGGTGATTCTGTGCAGTTCACAAATAATTCTCAAATAACGAACGGTTTCATCAGTGATATCAATTGGGATTTCGGTGATGGAAATACAAGTTCATTAAGCGATCCAGTCCATTATTATACTTCTCCAGGATCATATACTGTAACGTTAAGTGTTGGATCAGATCAAGTATGTGAAGATGTGATTGCAAAAACAATTGTTGTTAATCCAAAACCTACTGCCGACTTTGTAGCCAATCCAGTTTGTAATGGATCGCCTATACTTTTTGTTGATAATTCAACGGTTCCATCGGGAATTGTGAATGGATGGTATTGGGAGTTTGGTGATGGATCATTCTCATCAACACAACAACCCAATCATCAATATGCAAATCCTGGAATCTATAATGTGAGTTTGGTAGCCAGCACCGATAAAGGATGTAGCGATACATTGAATCGTTCAACAACAATAAACGATATTCCACGCGCTGGTTTTACAGCAGCCAATGCTTGTTTAGGAAGTGCAGTAGTGTTTAATGATACTACTTCTGGAGCGGCAGGTGCCATCACGAATTGGGCATGGAATTTTGGAGATGGAATTACATCAACTACTCAGAATCCTTCTCATACTTATAATTCAACGGGCACCTATACCGTTAGTTTAATTGTTTCTAATGCGAATGGTTGTATCGATACAGTGAATAGAAGCGTCAACGTTTTCCCAGTGCCGAATGCCAATTTCTCTAGCAATGATGTTTGTTTAAATGGAAGTACCAACTTCTTTGATCAATCACAAATTGTAGGCGGAGGAACTTTCCAATACGCTTGGGATTTTGGAGATAATACAACAGATACTTTAATGCATCCTCAGCATACTTATACTGCAGCAGGAACGTATAATGTGAATTTATCCATCACTACTCCTTATGGCTGTATTGCCAATGTGATGCGAAGTATTACGGTGTATCCATTACCGGTTCCTGATTTCACTGCTGGAAATGTATGTTTGAATTTCCCTGTTCAAATCATCGATAACTCTACAGTTAATCCTGGAAATTTATCGGGATGGTCGTGGACATTAGGAAATGGTACAACAAGTACTGCACAAAATCCAACCGTGTTTTATCCTGCTGCCGGATTCTATACCATTACATTAGAAGCGACATCGAATCAAGGTTGCAAAAGCACCATTACTGATTCTGTAGAAGTGTACGCTGCACCAAGTCCGCAGCCAACCGCTGGAACAGGTTGTGTGGGTGATAATATTCCATTTGCTGATACCAGTTCAGGTGCAAACAACAACATTGTAAATTGGGATTGGACATTCGGAAATGGAAGTACAGGAACATTAGCGAATGAAAGTAGTACTTATACTAATGCTGGTACTTATGTAGCTACATTAACAACTACCAACTCGAACGGGTGTAGAGCTACAGCCAATACCAATGTAATCATTAACGTTTTACCTGTGGCAGGATTTACTGCCAACACTCCTTGTTTAAATAGTCCTGTGCAATTTAACAGTACTTCATTTGTTCCTGGAGGAACCATCACCGGTTATTCATGGAATTTTGGAGATGGAGTAGGTACTTCCAGTTCCGCGAATCCAACTTATGTGTACACACAAGAAGGAACATACACCATTACATTAATTGTAACGAGTGATGATGGTTGTAACGATACCATCACTGGTACAGTTCTCGTTAATCCATTACCGGTAGCTTATTTTACAGAGATGAGTAATCCAGGTTGCGGACCCATCGTTGTTCCGTTTACTGATTCTTCTTTTGTAAGTTCAGGAGGAGTAGTATCATGGGCATGGGATTTTGGTGACGGTGGAAGTTCATCATTACAAAATCCAACACATACTTATACAGCAAGTGGAAACTTCAACGTAACATTAACGGTTGTTTCAGATTCGGGTTGTACCAACACGGTAAGCATCAACAATGCAGTTACCGTTTATCCTGGACCTGATGCCGAGTTTGAAGCAGATCCAGCATTGCAAAATATCTTAAATCCTAATTTCGATTTTATAAATCTTTCTTTGGGTGCATTAACTTACAACTGGACATTTGGTGATGGTGGTTCTTCAACACAGTTTGAACCATCATACACGTATCGCGATACCGGAAATTATTTAGTAACCTTATGGGTAGTGAATTCTTATGGTTGTCCTGATTCCGTTTCACATTGGGTGCGTGTAGATCCAATTTTCAGCTGGTGGATTCCAAATGCATTCACTCCAAATGGAGATGGAGTTAACGAAGGATTCAATATTCAAGGTGAATATATTGTTGATGTAGATTTAAGCATCTTCAACCGTTGGGGTGCGCGCATCTTCCAAAGTTCTGGAAAAACTAATCGTGCATGGGATGGAAGTATAGAAGGCGAATCGCAATTAGCACAGGAAGGAACCTACGTGTATCAAGTAAAAGTCATCGATGTATGGGGCAAGCAACATGAGAAAGTAGGGCATGTGAATTTGGTGAGATAATTTTGAAATTTTATTAGGTTACGAATTACGAATCGATACGAAAATACGAATTACGAATCGATACTAATTTACTGATACACGAAATACGAATGAACACGAAAATCGAAAATTGCGAAATGTATTTTTGGTGAATTCATACAAAGAAAAAATCCGCGCAAATCCAATTTATCCCTGTCATAAGTGTTCAAAATTGAGATTATTAAGTTAATATAATCTATCATAAAAAATCATGACCATCATAATAAATCAGTGTTCCATTAGATAATATTGAAGTAAGATTTATAAAACAAAAAAAAGACCATCATTCTGACGGTCTTTTATTTTTTATTTGAAATGTTTTTACCTCAAATCAATCACCTCAACACCGGGATATTTCTTCGCATCAAAAACAAACATATTATCGTTTACTGCTGAGTTAGGTGTGAATTTTACAATGGAGTAGGTGAGTATAGCACCGCTCTTTTCATAAATCTTGGCTTCTTTCACAAACTGACCCGCTTTGTCGATGTGCAATAAAATTTTGAAATAATTTTTCTTAGTATCGTCTGGTGTTAATTCAATTTGCTGAACAGTGCCACTCTTTTCTTTTTTATCACCAATGTATTTTGTCTTGAATCCTTTTTCATACATGGTAAAAATGTTGGTAGGACTAATTGCTCCTTCAACAGCTTTTGATTCGGAGATTTGTACTTCGTTCGATTCTTTTAAGAAGGTCCAAGTACTGGCGCCGTCGCTCATCACCGTTTGATTATTTAAAACAAACTGAAACTTGGGACCATTTAATACGATGGTACCCGAAAAATTTTCAGAAGCTTTTGTTTTTTGATCCACTCGCGATAATTTAAAAGATGCGGATAAGGATTTATAGGATTTGTATTTCGCACTTACCGATTTTAATATGGCTGTTGATTTAGCATCGCTTTGTGCGAAGACCGAAGTGCTTATTAATAACGAGAACGCAATGCAAGCGCTTAATAATTTAGATTTATTCATAGGTTTTGTAGGCTGTAAAGATAAAGTTTAGAAACTTAAACTCCCGAAGGTGATTTCAGGCTTTTCAATAACTGTTCCAAACTTGCCATATCCTTGCAACGAACTTCACGAGCTTTACTTCCTTCAAAGGGTCCTATAATGCCTGCAGCCTCAAGCTGATCCACAATTCTTCCGGCTCTATTGTATCCTAATTTCAATCTTCTTTGTAATAAAGATGCAGAGCCTTGCTGGAATTGAACCACCATATGAGCCGCTTCATCGAATAAAGGATCAAAATCATCGGCTCCCATATCGTTAGATCCACCCGAAGCTTCTCCTTCGCCCACATACTCAGGGAGTTGGTACGCTTGTGAGTAAGCGCGCTGATTACCAATGAAGTTGGTAATCGCTTCAACTTCAGGGGTGTCAACAAATGCACATTGCATTCGAACTAAATCAGAACCCGTAGATAATAACATATCGCCTCTGCCTATCAATTGATCGGCGCCGCCGGTATCTAAAATTGTTCTTGAGTCGATTTTGGAAGTTACCCTAAAGGCTAATCGAGCCGGGAAGTTGGCTTTGATGGTACCCGTAATAATATTTACAGATGGACGCTGTGTTGCTATGATCAAGTGAATTCCGATGGCACGAGCTAGCTGCGCTAAACGAGCAATGGGTGTTTCTACTTCTTTACCTGCCGTCATAATTAAATCGGCAAACTCATCTACCACCAACACAATGTAGGGAAGGAAACGATGTCCGTTATTCGGATTTAATTTTCTGGAGATAAACTTAACATTGTACTCGCGAATATTTCTTACTTGCGCTTCTTTCAATAATTCGTAGCGATCATCCATCTCAATACAAAGTGAGTTCAAGGTATTCACCACTTTCTTTGTATCGGTGATAATCGCATCTTCATCACCCGGAAGTTTAGCTAGGAAATGTCGTTCGATGGTTTTGAAAAGTGTTAACTCCACTTTCTTTGGATCGACCAACACGAATTTAACTTGAGCTGGATGTTTTTTATAAAGTAGCGAAACTAAAATCGCATTTAATCCTACTGATTTTCCTTGTCCTGTAGCACCTGCCATCAACAAGTGAGGCATCTTGGCTAAGTCGGCAATAAAGATTTCATTGGAGATGGTTTTTCCTAATGCAATCGGCAAATCGTAATCCGTGTTCTGGAATTTCTCAGAGCCAATCACGGAGCGCATACTTACAATATCCGGATTTTGATTCGGTACTTCAATACCGATGGTTCCTTTTCCAGGAATAGGAGCGATGATACGAATTCCAAGTGCGGCCAAACTCAACGCAATATCATCTTCCAAATTTTTAATTTTAGAAATACGAATTCCGGCTTTCGGTACAATTTCAAAAAGAGTAACCGTAGGACCTACCGTTGCTTTTATTTTATCAATTTCAATTGCATAATGTCCGAGCGTTTCAATGATGCGTTTTTTGTTGGCTTCTAATTCTGCCATCAACTCATCACGACTCAATTGAGAACGACTGCTTGTATAATTTTCAAGTAAGTCGAGAGTAGGATGTTGGTATTGACTTAAATCTAATTTCGGATCGTATTCACCCAATTGCTCTACTAAATCTACGTCTTCTGCACTGGTTACAATACCATCTCCCCTTAACAAATCATCACCTTCTTTCAATGATTCAATTTCCAAGGTGAGATCATCATTCTTTACATCCAATTCCATTTCTGGAATTTCGGCATTTAGCAAATGAATCTCAGGTTGAGGAGCGGTATTCGCTGCAATAACAGGTGGAAACAATTCTGGAATTTCATCACGATGCGAATAATCATCGGGCAATTCCAATTCCATATTATCATCGCCCAAATCATCTTCAAAATCTTTTAATTTATTTCCAACAACGAAATCTTCTTCTTCAGAAATTAATGCATCTGCTTCCTCTTCATTCTTTTTATTCCGAGATGGAATTTTAAAACTAAAATTGTAAACCGCCACTAAGAAAGAAAATCCGGTGAAGCCAATTAAGAATCCAGTTCCAATTTTTCCGATAGAAAGATTTAACCACGAATTTATTTGGTAGCCGATTCCTCCTCCTAAAAAGAGTAAATCAGGTTTGCTACTAAATAAAAATGATAGTGCAGGAGGGAAGAATAATAAACAGAATAAACTGTAGCGAAAAGTTTTCTTGATCGGTAATAACGATGCTTGAAATAATATTTTGAATCCAGTGATGAAGGAAAGCAATACAAATGCATATGCAGCCAATCCAAACCAGTTGTACATAAATTGATGCGACACGATAGCGCCAATCTTCCCTAACCAATTTTCAACTTGCTTGTCGGAGAAACGAATGAGATCGAACCATGATCCCATCACTAAGCTCTGATCATTTTTCCAAGTGAAAAAATAAGAGGTGAAAGCAATCAAAGAATAAACGGAAATGAGCAATAAAAAAAGTCCGAAAATTTTATGCGTTCTTTCGTTCGTCAAAAACAACTTTACATTATTTGGTTCATCAGCAACTACTTTTTCTTTGCGCTGACGAACTTTCTTTTGTGGCTTTTCAGCAACCAATTCTTCTTCCATCTCCGCATCGTCTTGAACGATCGGTGCTTTTATTCTATTTCCCTTTCCAGCCATGTCAATTGGTTTAGCGGTTAAAAGTACCGAGATTTCTCTCGTGTTTTACACTGTACATCGTATGCTTATTGAACATACAAATGTGTAAAACTGAACGAAGATTTTACCAGGATTATTGGAAGTGAAATCAAATATTCTAAAATTTTGATTAAATTGGTGCTTATGAATGAAGTGACTACCCCCGATAAGCAGGAAATCCTCGATAAATTAAAGGTTTTTTACCCTATGTTGGAGCCCGAATTGATGCGTGAAATAGCAGCTAACTCTCTGATTCGTGAATTTGCAGCGGGAGAAATATTGATGAAGCCTGGACAATTTTTTAAGTCTACTATGCTGATAACCAAGGGTAGAGTAAAAGTTTATAAAGAAGGAGATCAAGGAAGTGAGTTCTTTATGTACTACTTAGAACCCGGAAATGCATGTGCTTTATCGATGATTTGTGCAGCCCGTCAAGAGCAGAGTGAGCTTTTAGCCAAGACGATAGAACTTACTGAAGTGATTCTAGTTCCCATCGCCATCATGGATAATTTGATGGCTACTTATAAAACATGGTACTATTTTGTGCTTGAGAGTTATCGGAATCGTTTTGAAGAATTGTTGAATTTGATTGATCATACGGTTTTTAAAGGCTTGGATGAGCGACTTGAGTTTTATTTGAAGAAGCAACGGGATACTTTTAAGTCGGATGAATTGAAAATTACGCATGAGGAAATTGCTAATGATTTGGGTACTTCTCGCGTTGTCATTTCCCGATTGCTCAAAAGTATGGAGCAAGCTGGTAAGTTGAAACTCAATCGTAATGTCATCGACCTAAAAAATATGGTTGTGTAATGAATGTTACCGATTATCTTGATTTGATGCCCCATCTTTGCACCTGTTAAAAACGATATGTTAGTACTCATTGGTTATCTCGCTTCGGCATTAATTGGAATTTCTTTAGGATTGATAGGCGGCGGAGGAAGTATTCTCACTGTTCCGGTCTTAGTCTATTTATTTAATCAAGATGCTGTATTATCTACATCGTATTCATTATTTATAGTGGGAACAACAGCATTAGTTGGAGCTATTCCTAAGTTTAAAGAAGGAATGATCGATATGAAAACGGCTGCTATTTTCGGCATTCCATCCTTAATTGCCGTTTATTTAACTCGGTTATTCATAGTACCTGCCATACCGGATGTAGTTTTTACTGTTTCTGGATTTATTGTGACCAAGTCAATATTTATGTTGCTTCTTTTTGCGGTGTTGATGGTTATTGCTGCATATTCTATGATTAGAAGCAATGGATTAAATAAAGTTTCTGTTTCGAAAAATGAAAGAACCTATAATTATCCCATCATTATCTTGGAAGGATTGTTTGTAGGCACCTTAACCGGAATGGTAGGAGCAGGAGGAGGTTTCTTAATTATTCCAGCACTCGTCTTATTAAGTGGTTTACCCATGAAAGAAGCGGTTGGAACTTCGCTGTTAATCATTGCTGTAAAATCATTGATTGGATTTACTGGTGATTTTGGACATTATGACTTAAATTGGGTGCTTCTTCTCTCTGTGACAGGTATAGCAGTCATTGGAATCTTTATTGGAAATGCCTTGTCGAAAAAGTTTGATGGGGCAAAATTGAAAAAGGGATTTGGATGGTTTGTTCTGATCACTGGACTTTACATCATAATTAAAGAACTTTGGTTAAAATAAAATAGCATTGAAAACGATTACATAAAATAGAAATGAAAATAGAACAAATTTATACTGGATGTTTAGCACAAGGTGCTTATTTCATCCAATCAGAAAATGAAGCAGTTGTTATTGACCCATTGCGTGAAGTGCAACCGTATTTGGATCGCGCAGAGAAAGAAGGTGTAAAAATTAAATACGTTTTTGAAACGCATTTTCATGCCGATTTTGTTTCTGGGCATGTGGATTTAGCCAATGCGACAGGAGCCAGTATTGTTTTTGGTCCGAATGCAAAGACGAACTTTACTTCGCATGTTGCTACCGATGGCGAGGAATTTAAAGTAGGGAAATTGCGATTTAAAGTACTACATACTCCCGGACATACCATGGAATCGACTTGTTATTTGTTGATGGATGAAAATGGAAAAGAAGTGGCACTCTTCACAGGAGATACTTTGTTTATTGGTGATGTAGGTCGACCTGACCTTGCTCAAAAATCAGACGTTACTCAAGATGATTTAGCGGGATTATTATTCGATTCATTACGAAACAAAGTAATGATCTTACCGAATGATGTGTTGGTTTATCCAGCGCACGGTGCGGGTTCGGCTTGCGGAAAAAACATGAGTAAAGAAACTTTTGACACACTCGGACATCAGAAAGAAGTGAATTACGCTTTACGTGCAAACATGACGAAGGCTGAATTTATTAAGGAAGTAACGGATGGATTATTGCCTCCGCCCGCCTATTTTCCGCAGAATGTCATGATGAATAAAGAAGGGTACGAAAGCATTTCCAATGTAATGAAGCGCAGCAATCAAGGATTATCTCAAGAAGCGTTTGAGGCAGCAGCCAATGAAACAGGAGCCTTGTTATTGGATACTCGAGATCCACAAATTTTTGCAAAAGCATTTGTTCCGAACTCCATTAATATTGGAATTGATGGTGGATTTGCCCCTTGGGTGGGCGCTTTAATTCCGGATGTGAAACAAGAACTATTAATTATTGCTGATGAAGGTCGCGAAGAAGAAGTAGTGACGCGTTTAGCTCGTGTTGGTTACGACAATGCCTTGGGATATTTAGCAGGTGGAGTAGAGGCGTGGAAAAAAGCAGGAAAGGAAATAGATGCCATCACTTCCATTTCTGCCGATGAATTAGCGGAGATTATTTCTAAAAACGAAAAAGCAAAAGTTATAGATGTTAGAAAGCACGGTGAATATGTTTCTGAACATATTAATGGTGTTATACATGCTCCTCTTGATTTTGTGAATGATGCAATGCCAACTATCAGTAAAGACGAACCCGTTTACATTCATTGCGCAGGCGGTTATCGTTCGATGATTTTTACTTCAATTCTAAGAGCAAGAGGTTACCATAATTTAATTGATATCAAAGGTGGGTATAATGCAATAAAAAGTACAGGTAAGTTTGATTTAACAGATTATGTTTGCCCTTCGACACTTTAGAATTATGAATTCAGAATTCAGAATTCAGAATTGGGCTAGAGTTTTGAGTCAACAACGCTACCCCTCGCGACTAAAATCAAAATTCTGAATTAAGATTGATCTGGCGCTTTGAATGAACAAAGCCAATCCTCGCGACTAAATTCAGAATTGATCTAGCGCTTTCAATGAACAAATCTAATCCTCGCAACTAAATTAAGAATTGTTCTAGCGCTTTGTATGAACAAAGCTAATCCTAGAGACTAATTTCAAAATTCTTAATTCTTAATTCTTAATTCTGAATTAATGATCGTGCATCCCCGGCGTATGCGCATGTCCGTGTTCAATTTCTTCTGGCGTTGCTTCACGAACATTCACAACAGTTCCGCTGAAATGCAAATCCTGACTTGCTAAAGGGTGATTAAAATCGAGCAATACGTTTCCATCTTTAAATTCAACAATTTTTGCCACCATTTGATTTCCTTCACGGTCGAGGAGTGGAACCATATTGCCAATACGCAATACTTCTAAATCTAAAACTCCATCTACCTTAAACATGTCATCGGGTACATTTACTAAAGCATCGGCTTCATTCAATCCGTACCCATTTTCAGCATCAATACTGAATTCGAAATTATTTCCTTCTGATAATCCAGCAAGGTTATCTTCAAAAGCAGGGATCAATTGTCTAGATCCAAAAAGGAAGATTAATGGATTCTCATTCCCAGTTTCTTCTACTTTGTTTTTCTCACTTCCTTCTTGACTGCTATGTAACAAGTAAGTAACACTTACCACAGTATTTTGTCCAATTTGCATATCTTTCTGTTTTATAGGCTTTTGCAAATGCCTATGCGAGGAATATGCTGCCATGGTTGAAATGCAAAAGTAAACAATTTAGAAAAAGTGTCAAGATAATTTATCAATGATTTAGGTGAGAGCTTTTTTTCTTCAAATGGATTCCAAACCATTGTCAATGATAGTTTCTAGATGATGTTAGTTTCGTAAACTTTACCATTTCTATTAAATTGATAAATGAAATTTAATTGTTGGGGAAATTGAATGCAATAGGTTCAAGAAGAAAAATCAAGACTTATCTTTCCATCTCCAAAGATGTCTGGAAGCTAAACTTCGGTATGGTTGCCAATCTAATGAAATGCGAATCATTTCTGCTTTCAATTCTTTTCCTTTTAAAGGTATGTCATAAAGTTTTGTCATCGCTTGTTGTATGCCTAAATCGTCTACTGGTAACACATTGGGTCGATTCAAATTGAACATTAAAATCATTTCTGCTGTCCATCTTCCAACTCCTTTGATGCTCGATAAGTAATCTATTAAATCATCATCACTTTTGCGGTAAAGTCGTTTGTACTCAAGTGTATTTTCAAGTGAAAAGTTGGCAATGTTTTTTAGATAACCACCTTTTTGATAGGAAAGTCCAACGGCTCTCAGCTGTTCAATATCCATTTTTAGAATGGCATTCTCCGTAGGTTGTTCTTCAGGAAATAATTGAATAAATCGATTCCAAATAGTAGCCGCTGCTTTTGTTGAAAGTTGTTGACTAACAATAGCACTTAATAAAGATGTAAATAAATCTTTTTGATGCGAAGGTTCTAACTTCCCTGTTTGTTTTATGATCTCCTTTAATTTTGGATCTTTTCTGAGGTGTTTATAAGCAACTTCTATATCCCATTTCATAGCAAATTGTATAAATTAATTTTTTGGTTTGTTCTGAATTCTCCACTCTTTTGGATAGTAATTATTCCATCGATTGGCAATCTTTTTTGCCCATCCTAAGGGAAGATTTTGAAAGGTAACTAAATGCCATCCTAACGCTTCACTTTTTGCTTGTAGAGGCTCACCACATAAGTAGTTGATGGATTCTTGTTCTGATAGATTTACCGTTGGAGTATTTCTGTTCAATTGTAAACTCAATGCTAACTCAGCCGATGGGATAAAATCTTTTCCTTTCATTTCGCCCAACAGTAATCCACTCATTCGAATGTAATTTGTTTTACTTAATTGCTGAGTTAACTCATGTACATCTTTTGTGTTGGCATAGATGAAATCTTGTTGTTGCGATATGATAAATGAATTTTCATTGATCAGCCATTTATCAAAAGGTGGTAATCCGCTTTTTTTTGTTGAGCCTTTCGTAGTTGATGAAAAATTGTCAGAAGTCAATTCACCATTTTTTTTAAGTAGACAACAATAAAAACCTTCACTCTTTACAAGGTGAGGAAAAGCTTGCCACCCGTATTTTGTACTTGCTATTCCAGATGGTGGTTCGGGAGTCTCTACTTTCATTCCAAAATTAGAAATCATTTTCTCTATTTGGTCGTCATTTTCTGATGACTCATAGGTGCAAGTAGAGTAAATGAGATATCCTCCTGGTTTTAATGCAGGAAAAATATCTTCCAAAATTTTAGTTTGACGTTGACTACAAACCATTACTTGATCCACGCTCCATTCAAGGATCGCTTGCTCGTCTTTTCGAAATAGTCCTTCACCACTGCAAGGTGCATCAACAATGATAACATCAAATTGAACATCTCCTCTAGCAAAATCTTCTGCTTTGCTTTGGGTAACGATGCAATTGGCAAATCCCCACTTAGCAATATTTTGTCTTAATATTTTATTCCTAAGTGGAATGGTTTCATTGCTTACTAAAATTCCATCTCCGTTCATTAAACTCAAAGCATGCGTCGATTTTCCTCCTGGAGCTGCACATAAATCTAATATTTTGGCATTTTTATTTTCTTCTAAAATGGGGACAAGAAATTTTTCTAATAGCATCGATCCCGCTTCTTGCACATAGTATGAACCTCCGTGAAAAAAAGGATCGTAAGTAAATACAGGACGCGATTCTAAATAAATGCCTTCATGGCACCATGTTACTTTTTGTGCTTCTGAGAAATTATTTCCATATTTCTTTTGAGGATGTGTTCTTAATGAAATAGGAGGAGGGTTTTCATGACTTTCAAAAAATGCATCCGCTTCACCTTTTAAAAGTGCTTGCATTTTTTGTATGAAGGATGCAGGAAATATTTTCATATGGAGAATGGTTGTAAAATTGTATTTTTATTCTTCATTAAAATTTAAATTTTTACCGAAAGTTTCGGGCAAATAGATTGTTGAAGCTATCGCTAATGTCCAAACAACAATTCCTGTAATGATTAATCCCAAGGCCAAATCAACTTGGAAATAGGATTGTATCCATAAATGAAATGGTACTAAAAGTGTAATGGAACCTCGCATAAAATTAGTGACAGTTGCAGTGGCTAATACTCTTAAATTGGTACCAAAATGTTCAGCAGTGGTAGTAACAAATACGCTTAGATAACCACATCCTAATCCCATCCAAAAAGAAGTAATATTTAAACCGATTCCTTTAGAGATATTGACAAAGTGAACCCATGTGGCAACAATAGCTATCAGCATAAATCCTAAAAGTACTTTTTTTCTTGAGTGAACGAGTTGACTTAAAATTCCGGAGCTTAAATCACCAATCGTAATTCCAATTTGGAATAGGATGAAACAGGTGGCCAATTGTAAGTTTTCGATATGATAAAGGTTTGCGATTTCAGGTGACAATGAGATAAGTAATCCCACGCTATACCAAATAGGTACGCCCATCAAAATACAACCTATGTATTTCGTACTTCTTTTTCTATTAGATAAAAGTATTTTAAATGATCCTTTTTTATGACTTGCTAGATGAATTTGCTCTTTAAACAATTGTGGCTCGAAAACTTTCATTCTTAATAATAAAAGTAACAAGCCCATACACCCCGCCAAGAAAAATGCAATTCTCCATGGGATAATATTACCAATAAGTCCAGCGGTAACCGCCCCAAGTGC
>JANOPQ010000184.1:0-5594 GCA_031421935.1 Bacteroidota bacterium
TCCATCCGCAGTAGCAGAAAGTATTCCGCCAGCTCCGCAAATGGTTGCATTTACTGCAGTGAGTGTTCCTGCATCCGGATTGTTCACGTTGAACTGTGCACCGGCCACATCTAAAGAAGCACAGATACTACCACCACCTTGAATCAATAAAGCATTTACGTCAAAGCCAGTTGTAACTCCAGGAACAACGATACCTAGATTGAGTGTATTAGTGTCATAAACTAATGTATGAATAGTATACAAACCACCTCCTGTAACTGCGAACAAAGGATTTGTATTTGTTTGTTCAATGATGAGACCTGATGTTTTTGTCAATACATAAATTGTTTGAAAACCGTTTGGAACTACGGCGTTACCATTTGGAGTCGCAGCGAGAACTGCAGAACCTGCTTTCGCACATACTGAATTAAAATTAGCAGTAAGTGTTCCGGCATTCGCTGCGCATAAACCAGAAGTAATATTTAACGTATAGTCTTCTGTTTCACCTAAAAAGTATGAACCACAGTTAGGAGCATACCCTATACGTTTAACAGATACTCTGACTCTAACATTTCCTACTGATGCAGTTGCGGGAATAGAAATTGTTCCTGCTAAGGATACAAATGAAGTATCTTCAACCACGGTTTCGCCAAGGTCATTAAAATCTTGGTCATTATTAAGATCAACAAAAATTCTAGTAAAGAATAAGCTTTTTAACAACAAACGATCCGTTGTTATATTATAAGCAATGGTACCACCTGCTACTGCCGTTGCGGTTTGAGTAGTGAAATTTCCATAACCACCATTGTTTCCACTCACGTTAGAAATGGTTCCTAAATCAAACCTTTCTATCCATAGTTTTCTGGTTATGGAATTAACTCCCTTTGTTTTGCAATAACTTTGCGCTTTCATACTTCCTGGAAGTAGGAGTGCAAAAAGAATCAGCATTTTGAATACCGACCCAGTTAATTTTTGAAATTGTTTTTTCATTTAATTGGTTTTTAGTTGGTTTTTTAAATCGTTATAATTAATCGTAGAGAATAAAAAACACTTAAAGGGTAGGATGGTTTGTCATGAAATTGAAATATTTTATTTTTCCAAGAATTGTCCAGTTTTCTCTTGAATTAGTCATTGAATTGAAAATTAAGTTCATTTAAAAGGCTCTTTTTATCAAGAAATTATTGAATAACACGATGTTATTAAAAATTCGAAAAAATACTGACTTCTATAGTATTGATAGAATCAACGTTGTAAAATGTAATGATTGAGTGGAATACAATGGTTTTAGTGCACTATTTCGCAATTTTAGAAAAATTGAATAAGCATTACTTTTAATTAAAAGTGCATTTTCAACAATACAAAGTCAGTTCAATCATAAAATAATAAAAGAGAATTGATGAATAAAAAATCTTGCACGGTACATAGCGAAGCCTCGCTATCAAATCAACTCATTTTCAAATCAAATTTTCTCCTGACACAACTCCACCAACACCCCATTCGTACTTTTCGGATGTAAAAAACAAATGAGCTTATTATCTGCTCCAACTTTGGGTTCTTTGTTTAATAAAATAAATCCTTCTCCTTCCAACCTTTTCATCTCCGCTAAAATATCATCCACATCAATGGCGATGTGATGCATGCCTTCTCCTTTTTTATCGATGAATTTAGCAATCGGACTATCAGGCGAAGTAGATTCTAATAACTCAATCTTATTCGGACCCACTTGAAAAAAAGAAGTTTTTACTCCTTCCGATTCTACCTCTTCAATTTTATAGTGTGGAACATTGAAAAGTTTCTTAAAAAGTTCATTGGATTCAGAAAGTGATTTTACTGCAATGCCGATATGCTCAATTTTATTCATAAGGCAAATTTATAATTTTATTTAATGTAACTGTACATAAATATTCTCTGCTATCATATTGAAAATGTTTAAAGTAAAGTATTTTCTAAAGAATATAGAATTAGATGTGGGTTTGAGCTATCCTAATTTATCCGTTTCATCCGTGTCATCAGCGTTCAATGATCGTTTCTTTTCAACATAAGTATATGAAATTTGCGGAGTGTCTGTTTTAAGATCTACATCATTCATTTCATCGCGAAGCTTCGCAGCATCCACCTCATCCGATTGCTCATTTTCAAACTTGTCTTCCATCAAGGGAGATTCATTCATCTTCAAATTTTCAAATTGTTCCATCTTCAAATTATCATCCATTTTCAAATCTGTCTCACCTGAAGGGAGATCAATTTCATTCCCTTCTTCATCATAAATTTTATTATCCTCGATCTCATCTTCCCAAACAAATTTTGGCCTTTGTGGACCTTCTTTCCGATACAACCAGGATAATAACAACCCTGCCAATCCACCAAACAAATGTCCTTCCCAACTCGTTTCTTTGAACCAAGGAAAAATTCCCCATATCATACTTCCATAGAGGAATACAATAATCATACTCACCGCTAGCATGCTTCTCCACTTCCTCCAGATCCCGCTGAAAAAAATAAAGGATGCTAATCCATACACCAATCCGCTGGCACCAATATGAAAGGAAGGTCGACCACCTATCCAAAGCCAAGCTCCTCCGATGAGCCATAAAAAGAAAAATACTTTACCCGCCATATCCTTGTAGAAATAATTTAACATTCCCATCAATACAAATAACGGTACCGCATTGGAGAAAAGATGATCGTAGTCTTTATGTATTAACGGAAATGTCAAAATGCCTGTGATCTCATCTAACGACCGCGGAAAAACACCGTAAGTAGAAAAGCTTACCTGTTGTGAAACTTCATAATACTTAATCAGACTTAAAATTCCAATGAAGATCGTACCTGGAATGAAACTGCTAATTATATTTTTTACCTCAGGCTTCATACTGCAAATCTATAAAAACAATTCCCGGATCTGTGTAAGAATGGTTACGATCCGGGAATTATTCTTGTTTTTCATCAATTTAGAATTACTCTATTTTTACAACTTTTTGGGAGTAAGAGCGGTTTCCTTCTTTGATGTTGATAATGTAAACTCCTTCTTTTAAGTTATCGCCAATAGTGATGACGCTTGAAAGGTTAGTATATTTTGAAATTGAAATTAATTTTCCAGAAAGAGAAAAGACACTCACTTCCGCTTCTAGTAGGCTTGATCTTTTGAAGTCAATGTTACATGAAGTTCTAAATGGATTGGGAGAAATCTCTATTCCTGAAATCTCATCTTGATTTTCTATCCCGCTGATGGCAGAGAAATTAAAGCAACTATCAAAAAACAATTGCACTACATCGGATGCAGCTTGTAATTCTGATACAGAAGGCAGCGGATTACCTGTAGTGTTCGTTCTTGCCCATACTACGGCATTAGTCATATAACAAACTTCTCCAGGTTGCATAGTGAATGGACCTGAACTTACAATAAAGCGCACATCGCTTGCTTGGATAGATGAATTACCCATAGTCCATGGTGTAGAAAATAAGGGATTGGTATTATTGGGATACATAAATGTAGTTGGAGTTATAGTAGCTCCGGGACCAGAACCTTTTCCATTTCCACCGTAGGTTACTGGAGTGCCATCAATCCATGTCGATTTCAAATAATTATAATAGTCAAGTGTGTTATTTGGATTTCCGGTTGGTGTGCCATTCACATTATTGTAATACATAAATGATGACATTAGACATACTTCTCCTAACTCATCGATAACCCCATTATGATTATTATCGATCCCATCACTGGAATCGGCCAATGGACCTTGTAAGAAATCTACTCCGCAAGCCGGAGGAAGTAATCCATATCCGCCACCGCCATCATCATCCGGATCTCCATTATAAACATAGCCCAAATCGCGACCAACATCACAACCAACATAATCATCAGAAGCATTACCTAAATCAGCATCAACCCATGATCCAAGATGTGTTTGAAATAAGGTCCCACTGCTGCGATTGATAATTTGATATTTGTAAAAAGTAGTATTGTTAATGGCAGAATTGGTAGCGCTATAAGCAAAAGCTTGTGCACGAATTTCTAAACCAATCGGTCCACTGTTGGTTTCTGTTTTTACATTTCCAATATCATTAAATACCCACCAAATGGATTTATCGCCGAATAAATAATCATTGCATTCAGTTAATCCTGTAGTTTGATTCACAGGATAATTTCCACTCAAATTAAAATAAGGATAATCTCCAGTAGTATGATCGTATATACCGTCGTTATTCGCATCAAAAAATGGAGCAAGAAATGGAAGTTGACCAGAAGATACATTTCCATTGCCAGGCCAATTAATAATAGCTGGTGTAGCTGCTCCGCCATTTGCAAAAGTGATTACTTCTGCTTTTGTAATCGCGAATAAGTTGTTGTATAAACTGCAAGTTGCAGGAGATATAGAAAGATTCCCAGAGCCTGGAGCAACACTAATAGGTCCAGCCCAAAAATCGTTTGCTCCAGCTTGTCTATACGTTTGAGCCGCCGTCAAAAGTTGATTGCTTGCATCAAAACCACCAATCCAAATGCTGCCACAAAAAAGGGCATTCTTTGAACTTCCAATAGGAACCTCATAAGTATTTACTTGTGTGGTAGGGTTCCACCAAAGGTCGCCGCCATTCAATATTTTTGCTCTAACATTGTTTACATCAAGATCAATTTGTGCTGAAGGAGTTGGACAGTTTTGTGCATCGGCAGAAATCGCAAGGAAGCACATTAAAAGGGAGAGTAGTGTTTTTTTCATGATTTAAAAATTTAGAAGATTAGGTAGTTAAAAGTATTGATTTTTTTAATAGGCACCGTAAAATGTATGTAAAAAATTCTTTCAATTCTATTAATTGGACATTTCAACCATTGAATTGTATTTCCTTTACTTTTGCGCTTATGAAATTACAATTTCAATATCGATTTACTGGTCACCAAGGTTCTATCTATGCGCTTGTAAAAGGACAAGATGCGGGAATTTTTTATAGCGGTTCGGGTGATAAAGTTGTCGCTCAATGGGACCTCCATCATCCAGGTGATGGTAATCTAATTGCAAAAGCTACCGATTCTATTTATTGTATGCATTTTCTTCAAGAGCAAAATCGATTGCTTATCGGACAAGGCAGTGGTGGCGTACATGTTATTCATTTGGCGGAAAACAAAGAAGAACGATTGTTGAAGTTGCACGACCAAGCTGTTTTTTCTATTTTACAAAGTACTAAACATAATTTGCTTTTTACGATGGGTGGAGATGGAATTGTATGTGTGTTGAATTTGCAAACGCTTGAAGTGTTACAACGTATTCGGCTCAGTGAAAAAAAATTAAGAGCGATTATAATTAATCAAAATCAAGATAAAGCTTTCATTGGTTGTGGAGATGGTAGTATCGTAGAATTGTCAATCCCATCGCTGGAAATTGCACATCGTTTTCAAGCACACGGATTAGATTTTTCGGTGAATGCACTTTGTTTTTCTCCTGATGAAAAATATTTACTGACTGGTTCAAGAGATGCGCATTTAAATGTTTTTGATTTGGAAAATTTTAATTTGAAGGCTTCTATACCTGCTCATAATTTTGCCATCTATGATATAGCCTTTGATCCATCTGGAAAATATTTTGCAACAGCCAGTAGAGATAAATCCGTAAAGATTTGGG
>JANOPQ010000185.1:0-94203 GCA_031421935.1 Bacteroidota bacterium
GGTCTAATCTTTCCGTCTTTTCTTCCTATGAAACCAGTAAGCTTTGCTATTTTGTTGATTAATTGTTTATCGCTTTTATTGAAAATTATATTTTCTTTGTTGTGGGATTTATTTCCCTTGGAGTTGTTTGTTTTCATTATTAGAAGTATTGAAATACAAACAGCTCCTTTTTTTCTCTTCGTTTAGTTGATTGCCAGCACTTTTTCTCTACATTTTATTGTTAATTACTCAATTTAGTCTTGACGCCTATGCGATAGCTATCGGGATCAGAATTCAGAATTTTCCCCGTGTCTATTGCATTTGCTTCGAGCTAGTTTGCCGTTTTAAATCATTCGTAGAATTAATAGTTCATCCTAATTTAGGTTAACCTCGCCATTTATGGCGAGGTTAACGATATCCTTCCCTTACCTAGATCCCGCCTTCCATAAAATTGGATGAAATCCAATTTTATGGAAGGCGGGATTATCAAGGAGGTGTATTCCTATAACCTCGCCATAAATGGCGAGGTTATAGGTGCGTTTTTGGATATCCAACTAACTACGATTTGTTGCTCAACCAATAAATTAGCTTGACGTATATGCGATAGCCAGCGAGAACAAAATTGGAAAGTATTAATTCAGGAGAGTAAGCAACGTTCTATAAATAATTTCAACTAATTCTTAATTCTGATCCCGATAGCTATCGGGACTACATTCTGAATTACCTAATACGCTCTTTCATTCAACCCCGAAACATAATTCACAAACGCTTTACACGAAACTCTGTTTCCTCCTGGAGTAGGATAGTCACCGCTGAAATACCAGTCTCCTTGATGGTCGGGACATGCTTTGTGCAAATTAGAAATGGTTTGGAAAATAACTTCTACTTCTGCGCTGATTCCTTCAGGTGTTACCAATTGAGCAACCCGCGCTGAGATTTCTTCATCGGTAAATGGTGCATAAATTTTCTTCACCACATTCTGCGCATCATTTCCTTTGTTAAGTTCTAGTTTGCATTCTTCAAAAACCTGATCAATCAAGTGTTCCATGTTGCGTTCTTCAATCAAACTGATCACAGCTTTGAAAGCAATGAGGTCGCCAATCTTCGCCATGTCGATACCGTAACAATCGGGATAACGAATCTGTGGTGCCGAAGAAACAATAACTATTTTCTTTGGACTCAATCGATCCAACATACGAATGATGCTGTTGCGTAATGTAGTTCCTCTTACGATAGAATCATCAATCACCACCAAATTATCGACGCCTTGCTGCACTGTTCCGTAAGTGATATCGTAAATATGCGCCACCATATCCGTTCGATCACTATCATTGGTGATGAATGTACGAAGCTTCGCATCTTTAATTGCAATTTTTTCTGCGCGTGGTTTATAAGAAAGAATTTCATCCAACTTCGCCTCGTCGATGTTATTACCCATCGCGAGAATTTTGGTCTTCTTCACCTCTTTCAAATAATCTTCCATCCCTTTTAACATTCCATAAAACGCCACTTCAGCGGTATTCGGAATGTAAGAGAAAACAGTATTTCTTAAATCTTTGTCGACCGCTTTTAAAATCGTTGGACATAAAAGTCGTCCTAACATTTGTCGCTCACGATAAATATCTTTATCACTTCCTCTAGAAAAATAGATACGTTCGAAAGAACAAGATTTTCGCTCGAGTGGTTCACGAATTATTTCTTCGTATACCTTTCCATTCTTCTTAATAATTAAAGCACAACCAGGTGTGATTTCTTTTACACTTTCAAAGGGAACATTAAACGCAGTTTGAATTTGTGGACGTTCCGATGTAACCACTACCACTTCATCATCGGCGTAATACCAAGCCGGACGAATTCCGGAAGGATCTCTCAGCACAAATGCATCACCATGCCCCAGTAAACCGGCCATAATATATCCACCATCCCATAACTTGGAAGAGCGACGAAGAATATTTCCGATGTCAAGTTTTTCAGCTATAATCGGACTCATATCTTTTTTCGAAAAACCGTCTTGCTTGTAGCGATAGTACAACAAATCATTTTCCTCATCGAGCCAGTGTCCGATGTTTTCCATCACTGTCACGGTATCGGCTTTCTCACGAGGATGTTGACCGATGCTCACTAAATCATTGAAAAGTTCTTCAACATTTGTTAAATTAAAATTTCCAGCGACCACTAAATTTCGAGTCATCCAATTATTCTGACGAAGAAACGGATGACATGTTTCAAAATTATTTGCACCAAAAGTACCATAGCGTAAATGCCCTAATAAAAGTTCGCCCATAAACTCAGCGTTCTTTTTTAAAAAATTTACATCATTTAATTTTTCAGGATTATTCTTTTGAATTTCACGAATGGGATCATTGATAACTGAAAAAATATCCGCAATTGCATTTTTTTCAATAGAACGATAACGGCTGATATATTTCTCCCCTGGTTGCATATCCAGTTTGATACAAGCTACACCAGCACCGTCTTGGCCACGGTTGTGTTGCTTTTCCATCAGCAATGAAAGTTTGTTCAGGCCGTATAATGCCGTCCCGTACTTTTCCAGATAAAAGTCAAGTGGTTTTAATAATCGAACGAGGGCAATTCCGCACTCGTGATGAAGAGCATCGCTCATGTTTCGTTTCTAAGTCGCAAAATTACGGAATCTATTGCTATTTTACTCTAATTTCTTTCAACTGATTTTTATCTAATTCCTTTTATTACCAATTAATTGTTAATGAATTAGGCAAGTTAGTGACTTTTACAGGAAAATATTCGACTGAATACCTATAAATTTGCGAGATTACTTAAAATATGAGAAGCCATCCCCGAATTATATTTTTTCTTTTCGTACTCATCACTATTGGCTCTTGTACTACCGAACCTAAATTGGATAATGTTCCAGTAATTTCTTTTAGCACGCAAGTACAGCCCATCATTTCCTCGCATTGTAATTTTAGTGGTTGTCATGGAGCCAATCCTCAAGGACCAGGTTCATTCCAAACTTATGATCAAGTGATGGGTTCCATCAAAGCAGGAAATGCTCATGGAAGCAAGTTGTATCAATCGATAACGCGTAGAGGTTATGTGGAGCAACGTATGCCGCCAAATGGTTATCAGGAAGTGAGTTCTGAAAACGCGAAATTAATTTATTGGTGGATTGAGCAAGGAGCAAAAAACAACTAAGTACATTATGAAAAAATTGAATAGAAATAAATCAACATTTTTAATTCTTACGATCATTAGTGGGTTCATGTTTTTTATGTCGTCATGTTATTATGATAGCGTAGAAGAATTGGATCCTAACTTCGGACAAATTGGAAATTGCGATACGGTTGGAGTTATCTCTTTTTCTCAACGAGTAAATCCAATCATTACTACCTTTTGTGGTAGCACAGGTGGACAAGCCGCCTCTTGTCATGGAAACAGTGGCGCAAGTGGTATTCCTTTGGTTACACATTTGGATATTTCGATAGCAGCAAGTAGTAATTTGATGAATGCTATACGTCACACTGGTGGTGCTTCTCCCATGCCCAAAGGTGGAGGCAAATTGGATAATTGTAGAATTGCTACTATTCAAAAATGGATCGACGAAGGAAAATTGAATAATTAATCGCTATGAAAAAATCTTCTTATATTATTCTGTTATTCTTAAATTGTTTTTTCTTCTCGGCATTTGCACAAGAAGACTTAGACAGCATTTTAAATAGTGCCGAGGAAAAACAGAAAATAATCACACTCGCCACATTTAAAACAACGCGCGTTATTAATTTCCATACGATTGAAACCGTCGGAAAGCGTACGCTGGATTTCAGAATTGCTCATCGTTTCGGACTTGTCAATTCTGGTGTAGATGATTTTTGGGGACTCGATGGTGGTGCAAGTATTCGTTTGGGATTAGAGTATAGTTACGACGGTCGTTTTATGTTTGGTATTGGAAGAACAGGTTATCAGAAGCTGTTAGATGGGTTTTTAAAGTATCGATTGTTACGTCAAACAGAAGGAGATGAAATGCCGTTGAGTGTTACACTCTTTAGCGGAATGTATGCTACGATGGCGAAGGATCCACTCAAAAAAGTAACTGGCTTCGATCGTTATGAGAACTTTTATAGTCGACTATCTTACAATTACCAGGTAATAATTGGTCGCAAGTTTGGAACAAATTTCTCAGCTCAAATCGCACCTTGGTTTGTACATATAAATCAAGTGGATTTGTTGAAAGATGCAAATGATATTTATGGATTATCAGGAGCTCTTCGTTACAAATTCACAAAGCATATGGCGATTACTGTAGAATATGCGCATCGCATGAATGATTATACCGATCGTGATTTTTATGATTCGTTCGGAATAGGTTGGGAAATCGAAACCGGCGGACACGTATTTCAAATGCATGTTACCAATTCATTTGGTCTGAGCGAAAATCAATTCTTACCCTACACCGATACCAAGTGGGGAGATGGCGGAATCCGAATTGGATTTAATATTTCGAGAGTGTTCACGCTTTAATTCAGTCCCGATAGCTATCGGGATCAGAATTATGTCGCGAAGCTTCGCGATCAGAATTGTTTTTTTTAATGCAATAGAAAAAATAAGTACACTATGAGTGCACCTAAGCATAGCTTAGTGTTCTTTTGTGTCCTCTAGTGGCTTTAGTGTTGAAATTGGAAATCGAAAAATCCAACATCTAACATCCAACATCCAGCAGCAATTAATAATCTTTCACTAAAATTTCAGTGGGGATGCCCAACACTTCGTTAAGCTTTCGAATCATTTCAAGTGTTAGTTTTCTTTTTCGATTAAGAATTTCACTCACTCTACTCTTTAGGCCCATCACCTCTGCTAGATCTTTTTGTTTGTAACCAAGTTGCTCCATTCTAAATTTGATAGCTTCGATTGGATCAGGTAAGTCAATTGGAAATTTGTCTTTTTCATAATTGTCAATTAAAAGTGAAAGTAATTCTAACTCATCTCCTAATTTCGAATTTCTTTTTGCATCAAATATTACCTCTAAACGACCTAACGCTTTTTGGTAATCTTTTTCAGTTTTTATTACTTTCCAATCCATAATATTAAATTTTTGACGCGTCTATTTTATCGTATTGAGCATGATTTCCTACAAACCGAATCCACAAAATACCATAGTGATAATTAATTCTGACTATTATTCTGTATTTGTTTCCTTTAATATTGAATACAACTCTATTGTCTTCTAAGAAACTTGCAGATGGATAATCTTGCTTAATTTCTCTTGGGCTTTGCCATTGAGCTTCTTCACATTCTTTATACCATGTTTTAAGTTGCTCTTCACAATCCTTGTGTTTGGTCCAGAAAATTTTTAACGTTCTCTTCGCAATCACTCTCATAATACAAAGATATGAAAAGTTCCCAAAGTTGGAACTTTTTGATTAAAATTAATTTTTGCCATTCCAAAGTACTTTTATGAAAAGGGTTTATATTATCTGCTAACTATATAATTTTGAAGGTTGTAAGACTTATACAAACAACCCCTTCTCCAAACTCAACCACTCCAAAGCAGATCCGCTCAAAAGTCTCTCTTTGATTTTATCATCGTACGGCATAGAATCGATTAACTTGCCAGGCTGTAATTCTCCTAGCGGAAAGGGATAGTCCGTACCAAGTGCAAGCTGATTGGGTCCCATCAAATTCATGAGGAAGTCGAGCATCAAGGGATCGTGTACTAACGTATCCAAATAAAATTTATCTAAATATTCTCTTGGGTTGACGTTATTGTCGACAGCGACTAAGTCGGGACGTACATGATAGCCATGCTCGATACGACCGATAGAAGATGGGAAAGATCCTCCACCATGTGCAAATGCAACTTTTAGTTTAGGAAGTCTTTCAAAGATTCCACCGAAGATCATGGAGCAAATCGCAAGTGATGTTTCGGCAGGCATTCCGACGAGCCAAGGAAGCCAATACTTACTCATCTTCTCCTTCGCCATCATATCCCATGGATGAACAAAAATCGCAGCACCTAATTCTTGAGCGGCTTCAAACACGGGAAATAATTCCGATGCATTTAAATTCCAATCGTTCACATGAGAACCAATTTGTACACCGCGTAATCCAATTTTCATACAGCGTTCTAATTCTTTTATAGCGAGGTCAGGTGCTTGCAATGGAATTGTTCCTAATCCGATAAATCTTTTCGGATAGGCGTGAACAATAGTAGCAATATGATCATTCAAAAACATACTTACTTCTAGTGCATCTTGCGGCTTTGCCCAATATGAAAACATCACAGGAATGGTACTCAACACTTGAACGTTGATGTGGTGATGGTCACATTCTTTAATCCGCGTGTTGGGATCCCAACAGTTGTCTTCGATCTCACGGAAAAAACGATCGTCGATCATCATCTTCGCACAACATGGTTTGTGATGATCTAAAGAAATAAAACCACCATACCCAAATTTTTCTTTGAACTTAGGAAGATTTTCTGGAATGATATGAGTGTGAATATCTATTTTAAGCATTATGTGGAGGGTAGAGTTTTAATTTTGAACGCGGATGACTCGGATTTTGCGGATTAGGACGGATTGATTCTGGTTAATATAATTCACTTTCGTTTTAGGTACTTGAGTCGAACTGAGATTTATTCAACACCCTACTCACAATTTTTCTTTTGAATTGTGGTGATTTCCCAAAGTTAAGTAATAAGCCAATTTGAAGGTCCGTAGCTCTCAAATAATTGATTAATTGAAATTCATGTTGTTCACATAAACCTTCTGCAGCTTTTATTTCAATGATTAAGATATCATTGACTATTATGTCAGCAATGTAAAAGCCTACTTCAACATTATCATAATAAACCTTTACTGCATATTGCGATAAGCAATGAATTCCTCTTCCTCTTAATTCAAGTAAAAGAGCATTTTCGTATACTTTCTCCAAAAATCCATATCCTAACGTATTATATACTTTGAAAAAAGCATTAATAATAGATCCAGTTAATTCTTCATGTTCTAAACTCATCTTGTTTTATCGTTTTTATCCGTGTCATCCGCGTTCTAAATTATCGCAGAAAAAATCCGTGTTCCATCACAAAGGTATGATGAGAACACGGATTTACTCGGTTATAAACGAATACAAGCGGTTACAAACTTCTAAAAATCGAACTGGATACCCTGCGCTAATGGAAGTTCTTTGGAGTAGTTGATGGTATTGGTTTGTCGTCTCATGTACACTTTCCAGGCATCACTTCCCGACTCACGACCACCGCCCGTGTCTTTCTCTCCACCAAACGCTCCACCAATTTCTGCACCTGAAGTACCAATGTTTACATTCGCTATTCCACAATCCGAACCTTCATGTGATAAGAACGCTTCCGCCTCTTGTAAATCTCTTGTGAAGATGGACGATGATAATCCTTGCGGTACATCGTTTTGTTGCGCTATGGCTTCTTCCATCGTTGCATATTTCATCAAGTATAAAATAGGAGCAAAGGTTTCTTCTTGCACAATGTGATAGTGATTTTTCGCTTCGATGATGCAAGGAACAACATAATTTCCACTCTCAAATCCATCTCCACTTAACACCTCTCCACCAAACAACACTTTTCCACCTTCTTTTTTAGCAGCTTCAATAGCATTGGTGAAATCTTTCACTGCGCCATGGTCGATCAACGGCCCTACTAAAGTTTTACTATCTAACGGGTGGCCTATACGAATATGCTCGTAAGCTGATTTCACTTTTTGTGTAAATTGATCGTAAATGCTTTCGTGAATGATGAGTCGGCGTGTGCTGGTGCAACGTTGACCTGCAGTACCCACGGCTCCAAAAACAACGGCACGTAATGCTAAATCGAAATCTGCTTTTTCTGAAATGATGATGGCATTGTTTCCACCTAACTCGAGAAGAGAACGTCCTAAACGCTCACCCACAATTTTTCCTGCTCTGCGTCCTACACGAGTTGAACCCGTCACTGAAATTAATGGAACACGTTTGTCAGCTAAGAAATTATCACCTACATGTTTTGAAGAAGCAATGATTAAATTTAAAACTCCTTCGGGAACATCATTCGCAGCTAATACTCGTTGAATAATTTTATGGGTGGCTACTGCACACAATGGAACTTTTGAACTCGGTTTCCAAACTACAACATCTCCACAAACCATGGCTAACATGGCATTCCAAGCCCACACGGCAACCGGAAAATTAAATGCAGAAATTACACCGATGGTTCCGAGTGGATGATATTGTTCGTACATGCGATGACGGGAGCGTTCACTATGCATGGTTAATCCATACAACTGACGAGACAATCCCACAGCGAAATCGCAGATATCAATCATCTCTTGTACCTCACCTAATCCTTCTTGATAAATCTTTCCCATTTCAAAGGAAACCAATCGACCCAAAGGCTCTTTATATTCACGCAATGCATCACCCATCTGTCGAACAATTTCTCCACGCTTCGGCGCCGGAATCATTCTCCATGTAGCAAAAGCTTCTTGAGATGTTTTTATAATATGTTCGTAGTCGTCAGTGGTAGCCTGTTGCACAGAAGCAATGAGTTGCCCATCAGCAGGAGAAAAAGATTCGATGATCTCGCCATTCGTTTTTATCCATTTGGTGCCAGTACTTGCACCGTAATTCATTTTGTCAATGCCTAATGCTTTTAACATTTCTTCGACTTTAAAGTCGTTGGCCGCAATCGTTTCGTTTTTCATAGAATTCTCAATTTGAGAGTGCAAAGATACGAAGAATGAGAAGGGTTTGCTAATGCTATAAATCTAGAATTTATTGCATTCTTAAAATACTGATAGACAGATCATTTTATTAAAAAACAGAAAGTGTTCTACCTAAAATTGATCTTATTAAATCAATGTTTTAATGGTAATATTTTTGAGCACAATAAAGAACAGGAAGTAGCTAAAAATTCGTTACGAAATTTATTTTATTTACTCACCGTGATGAACACTACGTATCACATTTACTTTCAATTTGCGTTTGTAATCTTCTTGCAACCATTTTACATAGCTTTCTGAAGTTTTACTTAAGCACCTTGTAAAGCAACGAATACGATATTCAATTTCTTCTTGAAGCAAATCAGATAACGCTAAGGCTCCATCTACATCCTTGCTATTTTCGACACACATACGCACATGTTGTTGCAAAGATTTCTCAACGACAATACGAGGACGTTGGTTAGTATTAATAGCTTGTCGATGTTCGTATTCGATGTCCATCGTGATGTTTTCAGAATTACGAAAATGTTCTTGTAATTCTTCTGGCATAATGTACTTGTAATTCCTTTCAATGATTTCATCATTCGGGATACTCTCCAAATACATTTCTGGATTTTGGAAGATGGAATTCCAGTCTACAGGCTCATCCCATAAACCAAAACGATTTAAATTATTTCCCAAATCAATCACCATAAAATCGCTTTTATTGGGCAGGACACGGGAGCCACGACCAATCATCTGAAAATACAAAGTAAGTGATTTGGTGGCGCGATTTAAAATGATACATTCTACAGTGGGTTCATCAAAACCCGTTGTTAGGATACTCACCGACGTTAGTATGGCATCAGGCTTTTCTTTGAACCACTGCAATATTTCCCTTCTTTCCTTAGTAGAATGGGTGTGATCAAGGTGTTTTATTTCAAATCCTGCCTCCTGAAAAGTAGCGTAAACATATTGTGAAGTAGCAATTCCATTATTGAAAATCAATGTTTTTTTGCCCACGCATTTCTCTCGATACGCACTCAGCAATTTATCTTGCATCGCATGATTATTGTATAGTCGTTCGGATGAACTAACCGTATAATCTCCACTGCGCCCTACTTTCAAAGAATTTAATCCAACGTGATAATGATAGGTTGTTGCCTTTGCTAAGAATCCTGAGCCAATTAATTTAGAGATAGATTCACCCACAATGAGCTCATCGTAGTTATCCTTCATTCGAATATTTACATTCGAACTCAATGGTGTTGCTGTTACTCCAAGCACCACACCCTTCTCATAAAAACGAAATAATTTTCCGAAAGAATTATAATGCGCTTCATCGACAATCATCAATCCGATCGAGTCCAAATTCAAAATTTTATCTCTCAAACGATTGTTCAATGTTTCAACCATCGACACATAGCACATATAATCATTAGGTACCGGTAATTCTTTCACCGCACTGTTGATGACCATATTATTTACGCCAAACTCTTGCAACATTTTTGCGGTTTGCGCACAAAGTTCTAATCGATGAGTAAGTATCAAAACTTTTTTACCAGTAGCCTCAATATAACGTCGAGCTATCTCCGAAAAGATGACCGTTTTTCCACCACCTGTTGGAAGTTGATACAACAAATTGTAACGAACCGGATGATCTTTCAATCGAAATAAAATATCTTCAATGGCTTTATGCTGATAATCATAAAGCTGTTTACCAATTAACTGCTCTTGTACTTCAATACTGCTTTCGGTCTTCATTCGGTTATTAGGAATTTGCAAAGATAGGTAGGATGAAGGGATATCATTAATTATTACTTCTGATTGTTTGAAATAGGGATCATTGATTACTTAATAGTATGAAACATGTAATTTCCCCCCAGCTATTGTTCTTTAAAAATTGACTTTTATGGCGATATACAGCGTATTAAACAGTTAATTAACCCTTTTTTTGCCCAAAACCTCTATTTTCAAGTTTAAATTGCCATTTTACTCGTTCAGAATGCATTAATTCTCTTTGAAATGTTATACCTTTATTTACTCAAAATATTTTTAAATTTTTACGTAGAATGTTGCCAGTGAGAAAAATTTTATTTCAACTATTGCTATTGCTATTATTTTTTGCATCGAAAGATGCAAAATCACAATTGAGTAGTTGTGTCAATGCCGATTTTGAGCTAAACAGCCTTGCTAATTGGACCGCTACTTCAGGAACATGTTGTCCAATAAATTCATTTACTCCTGGAATTCTAGCAGGTCGACATACCATCATGACAGGTCCTGGAACGGATCCTAATACCAATGGTGCTATCACTGTGGTGGCTCCTGGCGGACAATTTTCTGCTCGTTTAGGTAATGATGATACAGGATCAGAAGCAGAACAATTAAGTTATCAAATTGCAGTTGATGCAACGAATGCTTTGTTTATTTATCGCTATGCAGTGGTGTTGGAAGACCCCAGTCATACTCTGGCAGAGCAACCACGATTTGAAATAAGAGTATACGATCAAAATGGTTTACCTGTAGTATGTGGCGACTATAATGTAGTAGCTTCCTCTGGAATTCCCGGATTCGTATCTATTGTGAATTCATCGGGCAGTACGGTACATTATAAAGACTGGACAACAGTGGGAATTAATTTGTCACCGTACATTGGACAAAATGTAACCATCGAGTTTTCTACAGGGGACTGTGCACTCGGAGGACATTTCGGATACGCTTATGTTGATTGTTATTGTAGCCCGCTTATTATTTTGAGTGATTTATGTTCAGGTGCAAATTCAACTATACTCACAGCCCCCATTGGGTTTGAGGCTTACAGTTGGAGTACTGGTGAGACTACACAGTCGATAGCAATCAATAATGTGGTCATTGGCACACAATATCAATGCACCATGACTTCCGTTACTGGATGTACAATTACGTTAACTACTATTATTACACCAACCATTTTAGCTCCTCACTTTGGTCAAATTACAAATTGTCAAAATCAAACTCGCTTTCAGGATTCTTCATTGGTCACAGTAGGAACACCCATTAATGCATGGAAATGGGATTTTGGAGATGGGCAAACTTCCAATGTGCAACATCCTACACACAATTATATAGCCCCAGGAAACTATACTGTTTCTCTCATTGTTACGAATATGGGCGGTTGTGCTGATACTGTGGATTATAATATTACCACGATTCCGATTCCTCAAGTTAATTTTAATTCACCTCCCGTTTGTCCTAATGATGTTTCTAGTTTTTTTGATGCGAGTGGAAGTACCAATGGTCCCATTGCGAATTGGAATTGGAATTTTGGAGATGGGACAACCGATACCATTCAAAATCCTGTGCATACTTATAATTTGCCAGGAACATATCCCGTAACTTTAATAGTTACTGATTCATTAGGTTGTAAGGATACGCTCATTCAAAATGTTTCTACGTTACCTGGTCCAGTAAGTGATTTTAGTTATCTCTCCGCATGTGTGAATAGTCAAATTAATTTTACGGATGTGTCTACAGTTGCTGGAACCATTATATTGGATTGGGAATGGAATTTCGGTGATGCGAGTCCGTTAGTAACTGGAATTTCTAACCCTAATCATTTTTATCCTGGTCCTGGGACGTATAATACATCTCTTATCGTTACCACCGCAAATGGTTGTAAGGATACTATTGTTAAACCAGTGGATGTTCAGTCAGTTCCCATAGCTGCCTTTAACAATACGCTTGCATGTGCGAATCAATTCACTCAATTTTCGGATGCTTCCGTTACGAATGTTGGAACGATTACCGCTTGGCAATGGAGTTTTGGTGATGGTAGTCAAGTAGCGCTCTCACAGAATCCAGTGCATGCATTTCCTCCCGGTAATTTTAATGTTCAATTAGTAGTTACTGGTTCTAATGGTTGCACCAACACCTTTATTCAAAATGTAAATGTTTTATCAGGGCCTACTGCAAACTTTAGTTCTACTCCTGTTTGTCCAGGAAGTTCTTCCGCATTTAGTGATTTATCATTAAGCGGGGCTGGACTAATTAATTCCTGGGAGTGGAATTTTGGAGATGGATCTACACTTACCAATGTAGTCAACCCACAACATATTTTTACAGGTGCCGGATCGTATGCTGTATCATTAGTAGTAGAAAGCACTAACGGTTGTGCAGATACGACAACGATATCAATTGCTACGAATCCTATACCTAATGCTGATTATTTTATTCCAAATGGCTGTGTTAATGCTCCTTTATTTTTTCCTAACCAAAGTAACATTCCTGTAGGAGGAATTGCTGCTTATGAATGGAATTTCGATGATGGCTCTCCTCTGAGTGCGCAATCAAGTCCTACTCATCTTTTTTCTGCTGCCGGATCGTACTTTGTTTCCTTAGTCGCTATTAGTAATTTGGGCTGTAGAGATTCTATTGTACATGAAGTGATCGTAGTAGGTTTACCACAAGCCAACTTTTCTGTGAGCGATATTTGTCTCGGTGATTCTGCCATTTTCACAGATATCAGTTTTAATAATCAAGGTAGTATTTTGGATTGGCAATGGAACTATGGAGATGGGTCGCCCGTCACGTTTGGTATTCCACAATCTAATCATACATATTCCGCTACAGGTCCCTATTTTCCTAGTTTGATTGTGATGAATAGTGCAGGATGTTTTGATACGATTCAAAAAGCCATCGTCGTGAAAGAATTGCCCATTCCATCTTTTAGCACTACGGGACCTTATTGCGTTGGTTCTTATTTTTCATTAACTAATACATCTACATTAAACGGTGGAGCTATTCAAAGCCAGCAGTGGACAAATTCTATTTTCGGAATGTATACCAGTCCAAATCCACAAGTTGTTTTTTCGCAAGCTGGAAACCATCTGATTAATTTGGTAGTTACTGGTACCAATGGATGTGTTGATTCTACAAATAGAAACGTGTTCGTGAATAATTTGCCAACTGCCGATATGACTTTGCAAAATGTGTGCGAGCTTGACAATTCACTCTTCTTGGATCAAAGTGTATCGGGCGCGCCAATAACTACTTGGACTTGGGCATTTGGAGATGGGGATTCTTCATTTATAAAAAATCCTACACATATCTATACGAATGATGGTACTTATGCTGTGACGCACCAAGTTGTTGATGCAAATGGCTGTAAGAAGGATACAGCTATGAACATTATCATTTTCCCTAAACCTTTCCCGCAATTTACCACTACCAATGAATGTGTAGGCAGTGCTTTTTCATTTCTAAATAGTTCTACAATTCCCAATGGATATTTAATTTCCAATTCATTTTGGAATTTCGGAGATGGGTCACCGTTAGATACGAATTATCATCCTAGTCATATTTTTCAAACTACTGGAAATTATTTAATCACCTATGTAGCGGAAAGTGATAGAGGTTGTAGAGATACCATATTGGATTCCATCACTGTGTTTCCCTTGCCAAATGTATCCTTCACTTCAGATACTGTTTGCGAAGGAAATCTAACTACATTGAATAATACTTCCTCCATTGTGAATGGTAGTATTATCGGGTATGATTGGAGTTTCGGTGATCAAACTACTTCAACGCAAACAGATCCCACACACATTTATCCTTCTGGTGGAATTCATTTCACTACCTTAGTAGCAACTAGTGATCGCGGCTGTATCGATTCGCTTATACGAATCGTAAGAGTTTGGTGGCCACCGCAACCCCTGTTGCAAGCAGATGTTGTAGAAGGCTGCGAACCGCTCCCTGTTTTGATTGTAGATTTATCGAATTCACCAGATGGATCCATTGTGAATTGGAATTGGGATTTTGGAAATGGAGATACCAGTTCATTGCAACATCCAAGCACTATTTACGAGGAGGATGGATTGTATGATGTTCAGTTAAATGTGGTTTCGTCCTATGGATGCATCAACGATACCATATATTCGGAATATATTTTAGTACATCCATTACCGATAGCTTCTTTTCGGTACGATCCTAGTGAACCGAGTGTATTTATTCCTTTAGTTTATTTCTATGATCAAAGTGCATTGGCTACCGTTTGGCATTGGAATTTTGGTGATACTACTTTTTCTGCAGATCAAGATCCAACTCATAAGTATAAGAATCCCGGAGTGTATACGGTACAATTAATTATTGAAACCGAATTCGGATGCTTGGATACCACCTGGGAAGTGATCGATATTAAAAAAGATTATGCTATCTGGATTCCAAGCGCGTTTACTCCTAATGGTGATGGTTATAACGAAACATTCATGGTGAAAGGATTTGGGTTTAGTCAATTCACTATGCAGATTTTTAATCGGTGGGGCGCACTGATTTTTACGAGTAATGAAGTAATTAAAGGCTGGGATGGAACTTATCAAGGAGCGGAAGCTCAACAAGATGTTTACGTGTACAAAATAGATATGAAAGATGATTTAGGGAATCCTCATACGTATACAGGTCGCGTTTCCATTGTACGTTAATTCGATTTTAGAAATTTTAAAAAAGATGAATAGACCATTTATATTGGTAATTCTCGCCGGCATCTAAACTATGTATTCCTTCTTTCTCAGCAATTTCTCCTGTAGCTTGAACGCTATCTGCAATTCCTTGCCAAGGTTCAATGCATAAAAAGTCAGCACCCTTCGCAGCCCACAAACCAAGATAGGGACAAGAGTTCACCGTTACAGTTAATCCATGCTGATGTTTGTTTGAACGTAAATGGATTTGTTGGGAATTTATTTTTTTAAACACTAAGGCATCGTTAGAAAATAGTTCTTTTGTAAGATGAATTTTTTGAGAATTGAAAAATGGAGTAGGAGCAACGTCAATCAATCCATCTTTTAAAGGCCAACGTCCCGATTGTTCTTCTTGATCAAACTCTAAATAATAATCATCATAATTATCTCGTAAATCAAGAGGAACACGAAAGGCAGGATGCGCACCTACCGAAAAATACATTTTTTCAGTTCCGGTATTTGTCACTGAATAGGTAATAATTATTTCAGAGTCGATTAACTGATAAAGAATATCGAAATGAAAAGCGAATGGATACTTTTTTCGTGTGCTCTCATCGTCCGACAAACGAAAAATAACTTGGTGGTCTTGTTGCTCAATCACTGAAAATATTTTTTCTCTAGCAAACCCATGTCTAGGCAAACTATATTTATTTTGCTGATGGATGTATTCATTATTCTTTAACTGCCCCACAATAGGAAACAATACCGGAGAATGTTTCGCCCAAGCCGCACCTTGCCAAATATATTCTAGTCGATGTTGCTTATGATACAAGCTGCAAAGCTCTGCTCCGAATGGCAACACCACAATTTTTACTTTTTCGTTCTCTAAAAACACCATGTTCCTTCTCTCTTTTCGTAATTATCTTATTGTATAAATTTCTTTATTTGAATTGATTCTCTTTTATTGGTGTATTGGTGTATTGCAAAATGAGAGGATAAATTTCGTACTTTTCGCATTTAGTGTTAATTCGTTTTTCGCGTCAAATAAGTACTAAGGATACCTAAAGTTTTATACAAACGTTCTTTTCCTCCGTAAAGAAATTCAACGCCTCAAATCCACCTTCTCTTCCTACACCAGATGATTTCACACCTCCGAAAGGCGTTCTTAAGTCGCGCAAGAGCCAACAATTGATCCAAACGATTCCGCTGTGTAATTTAGCGGCTACATGATGCGCTTTGGTAAGATGTTGGGTCCACACAGAAGCCGCTAATCCGTAATTGGTACTGTTCGCATAACTCAATACTTCTTCTTCTGTATCGAACGGTTGTAGTGTTACTACCGGACCAAATATTTCTTCCTGATTGGTTCGGCAATCATGCGGAAGTCCTTCGATGATGGTGGGTGCAATGAAATACCCCTCTGCAAACTCACCCTCTAACTGAACTCGGTTTCCTCCGTGTAGAATTTTACCGCCTTCTTTTTGTGCTAACTCAATATAGGATAGGATTTTTTCCATGTGTGGTTTTGAGACAATAGCTCCCAACCAATTTTTGTCATCGGAAGGATCTCCGACCTTGAGTTTTTTTACTTCTTCTAAAAATGCAAGTTTAAATTTATCATACAATGGTCTTTCAATAAAAATACGTGAACCACATAAACAAATTTCGCCTTGATTGGCAAATGAAGAACGTACTGTTGTTTTCACAGCTTTTTCAAAATCACAATCCGCGAAAATAATATTTGGATTTTTCCCTCCTAACTCTAAGGATAATTTTTTAAACATCGGCGCAGCTACTCGAGCAATATGTTCTCCGGTTTTGGTTCCGCCAGTAAATGATATCGCTTGAATTTTTGGGTGAGCAACAATGGCAGATCCTACTTTCGTTCCCAATCCGTGAACAATGTTCAGAACCCCTGCTGGAATTCCTGCTTCAATCGCTAATTCGGAAAGCAAATAGGCTGTCATGGGTGTTATTTCACTGGGCTTGGCTACCACACAATTTCCAGAAGCTAAGGCAGGCGCAATTTTCCATGAGAATAAATACAGAGGTAAATTCCACGGAGAAATACATCCTGCAATTCCTATTGGAGTTCTGAGTGTATAATTTAAGGCTACATCACCCATCGAATGTGTTTCTGTGCTTTGATGCAATGCAGCCGTTGCATAAAAATGAAAATTGTCAACAGCTCTTGGAATATCTACCGTTCGTGCTAACCATACCGGCTTACCGTTGTCAACAGATTCGGCAACTGCAAATTTTTCTAGATTTTTTTCGATTAATTCACTTAATCGAATTAATAACGCTGAACGTTTTTGTGTTGGCAATGCACTCCATATCGGAAAGGCGTCTTGTGCTGCTTTTACCGCGAGCTCAACATCTTGCTCATCACTATCTGGAATCAAACTATACACCTTTCCAGTTGAAGGATTGTAGTTGTCGAGATAATTTCCAGACATGGGCTCAACTAAAACGCCGTTGATATAATTTTTAATTTTTTGCATTGAAATTTAAGTAGTATTATTTCCTTTCAACTGAGATACACAGGACTCCAACATGTAGAGATGTGCAGTTTTCAGCGTTGTAAAAGTATGAATTTCAGCCCATGTTTTTTTGCTTGTAGGATCAAAAAGGAATTGTTATCTTGCGTTAAACTAAGCAAAACCCTCCCCTTACATGTTTGGTATTCAATTAGACAGGTTATCAAATCTGTTGAATAGATTTCTGTCATCGCACATTAAGCTAAAAAAGGAATCCGTTATTGGTTTTTTTATCTTCTTGTATGCATTCTTTGCTCCAGTGGTGGCCTATTCGCAATTGCATGATACGGTAAAGGTGGCTGCCTACAATTTATTAAAATACCCCGATATAAGTTCAGTGTCTGCATCAGCTGCAGATACTACACTTCGTCATCCCTTTTATAGAACTGCTATTACAGCAATAAATCCAGATATTTTAGTGGTGGAGGAGGTTCAATCAACAGCAGGATTTAATTGGTTTTTGAATGGTGTGATGAATAGTACTACGCTACAATATGGTGCTGCTACTTTTGTGAATGGTCCAGATACTGATGCTGGTCTCTATTATAAGATATCAAAATTTCAATTTATTAATTCCAAAACGATTGTTACTAATTTAAGAAATATCTATGAATTTAAGTTGGTGCATATAGCTTCAGGTGATACGTTAAGAGTTTATGCTGTTCATTTAAAAGCAAGTTCAGGTTCGGTGGAGGAACAAATTCGTACTGCCGAAGTAGATAGTTTACGAAAAGTGACTAATGCATTATTACCAGGTTCTAATTTTGTGGTAATGGGTGATTTTAATATTTATTCAAGCAGTGAACCAGCATATCAAAAGTTGCTACTTGATCAATCAGGGAACGAAGGCCATTTTATTGACATGATTAATATTACGGGCATCTGGAATAATGCTGCCTATTCGATTTATCATACACAGTCAACAAGGACTCGACTATTTGGCGCAGGTGTTGAAGGTGGATTGGATGATCGATTTGATATGATTCTATATTCGCAAGCCATTTCTCTTGCTGGCGGAATGGAAGTAGTCCCCAATTCTTTGGTGGCTTTTGGTAATGATGGAAATCATTATAATGATTCATTGAATCATCCTACTAATACGTTTGCAAGTCCAACCATCATTAATGCTTTATACAATGCATCCGATCACTTGCCTGTAACGATGAAATTTACATTCCCCATTTCTTTAGGTGGTGATGTAGGTGTGACAGCGCTGCTAACAAATGGTTCGTATTGCCCTTCTAACAATAGAACGATACAGTTGAAAGTTCATAATTTTGCATCCAGTACCCTTAATTTTAGTTCTTCATTAGTTACCGTAAATGCATCTATCAAAAATCCGAATAATGTGACAGAGACATTTAATCTTTTACTTAGTTCAGGTTCACTTGCACCCGGACAAGATACTATTGTAACATTAGGAATAAATTATTCGGCAACTGTACCTGGTTCTTATTTGGTAAATGCATCTACTAGTTTAACGGGTGATGTAAATAATACCAACAATGCAATGGCACAAAGTTCTTTTTCTATCCTCAGTGGCGGATTAGCTAACGTTTCTCCTGCTGGACCATTACAAATATGTTCAGGTAATGCCGTAACATTAACGGTTAGTTATGGAATAAGTTATTTGTGGTCTACAGGTGCTACTACTTCTAGTATTTACGTGAGTGCTGCAGGTTCGTATAGCGTTAGTGTAACTTCTGCTGGTGGATGTGTGTCTACAAGTAATATCGTTACTGTAAGCATTGGATCAACTCCTCTTTTGCAAAACTTATTTTCTGAAAGCATGGGAATTACTACAGGTACTATTCCTATTGCTACCCACGAAAATGCAAATGGATTTCAGAATGTAGCGTTCACGATGTCGGGTACTGCAGACGTACGCATCACACAAACTTCGAGTAGCTATGCAGGAGCAAGTGCAGGATCAAACATTTTCATCACAAATATTGTGGGAAGATATTTCACGATCTCAGGAATCAATACCCTAAATTCAAATAGCATGGAAGTTAGTTTTGGAATGTATAAAAGTACGACTGCCAGTACAGGCCAAGAATTGAAAGTTCAAGTGAGTACTGACAATATTAATTTTACGGATTTGTCTTTTCCTGTGATTACCGGAGGTTCAGGATGGTATTTACGTACGGCCACCGGTTCAATTCCTAAATCTACTCATCTGCATTTGCGGTTTTATCAATCAACTGTAGCCGCACAATACCGAATTGATGATGTAATTTTTAAACACATTCCTGATCCCACCATTACGGCTTCCGATACCATTATTTGTCCGGGCGATTCGGTGTTGTTAACTGCTACTTCCGGAAATAGTTATTTGTGGAGTACTGGCGCCACTACATCCAGCATTTTCGTTTATGGGGCAGGAAGTTATTCGGTTACCATTGATTGTGGTAACGCTTCGCCAGTGGTTATTCAAAATTGTGCAGGATCCACAGTGCTTACTGTTAAATGCATGATCGAAGGATCTTATGTTCTTAATGGCGAATTGACACCTCGACTCTATAACGTTGGCGCCACTACGAATAACTTACTTTGTGATACCGTACAGCTTCAATGGAGAAATGCTACTGCACCTTATGCTCTCGTTCAATCGACGCAAGCCGTTATGGACATCTTCGGAAATTTTTCAGTTCCCGTGCCGGTAGGTTTATTAAATCAATCGTATTATTTAGTAGTAAGACAATTGTCCTCTATAGAAACCTGGAGCAAATTACCCGTGATGATGAGCGGTACAACTATCTTTTACGATTTTAGCACACCATAAAAACTAAATTTATTTACAGTCGCATTTAACTTCGTTTTCTAAATCAATCACAGTAACAATACTTGCTTGTGTATTACAATTTCCAACAATGATACGCACATGCTGTCCATCATGCGTATTTCCTTCTACTGCATACTTAGGGCAAGGTTTAGATTTCATATCGCTTTTTGAATAATTGATTTCTCCCGTTTGTAAAATTTCTTTTACTTCTGATTCATCAATGCTGCGGCAATCCATCCGACATTTTGCATGCTTCGTGTAGTAAATTTGTTGATGACGAAAAGTAGCTTCGCGATGGTCGCGTTGGTTTCGCTGAGAAGTATTTTCTTTTTTGGGATTTTCGAAATCTTTACTGCTTCGATCACAACCTTCGAAGTATAAAATAAAATAGAGAATCAATAGAATTCCTAGTACGATTAAAGAACCAATATTTTTTTTCTTCGACACACCCATCTTCCTATTCACACAACAACTATAAACACGATGTTCTTCCGCCATCTACCGGAAGATTGATTCCAGTAATGTAAGACGCCGCGGGAGAAGCTAAAAAAGCAATGGCATTCGCAATCTCTGAAGGATCAGCAAAGCGACCCATCGGAATTTCACTTTCCATTTCATGGGTGATAGTATCTTCTGTATTACCTGAATTTTTTGATTTGTTGGAAATGATACTTTGCAAACGTTGTGTTGAAGTAGCTCCCGGTAAAACATTATTAACGGTGATTCCAAATGATGCCACTTCGCTGGCTAATGTCTTCGACCAATTGGCAACAGCAGCTCTGATAGTATTGGAAACGCCTAATCCTTTCAATGGTTGTTTAACAGAAGTACTAATTACATTAATGATACGACCGTACTTTTCTTTCTTCATCCCATCTAACAAAGCCTGAGCTAAAATGTGATTGCATAGTAAATGATTGGAAAAAGCAGAAACAAATTCTTCCGTTTTTGCTTGAGCAATAGTACCTGCAGGTGGTCCGCCCGTATTATTAACTAGGATATGAATGGGATTATTGGCTTTTATATATCCGTCTAAAATAGATTTCAATTGATCGGGATTTGCAAAATCAGCAACTAGATAGGAGTGGTGCTGACTCTCGGCTTTATGAAGAGTTGCTACAACTTCTTTCAATTTCTCTTCATTTCGAGCCAATAAAATCACATGAGCACCCAATAACGAGAGTTGTGTGGCGGCCGCAAAACCAATCCCTTGTGTACTACCACAAACCAATGCGGTTTTGCCTTGTAAGTTTAGATCCATCATATTGCGAAGATATTATTATTTAGGCAGAATAATACCTATGACAATTGGATGCTAGCTTAATTATTTTAATTGTACAGGCGGTATATCTTGATAATAAGTTTAAAAGTTATGATAAGTTTCAAGATCATTCGATTTTTCAAATGAAACGAATTTGTATTAAAAACAAAATTTTCATTTTTTACCACAGAGTCACGGATTACACAGATGTTCACGGAGTGTGTGTAATACCAATTGAATACTATTCTACCTCCCAAAATTTTATATGTACAGACGGTATAACTTGATAATTAGATTAAAAGTTATGGTAAGTATCCAGATCATTTGAAAATAGTGATTTATAAAAGACGAAAAATTCTCCGTGTTTCTCCGTACTTTCTCCGTTCCTGCCTGCAGCATCGCATCGCTTTCGCGTAGCTTCAGCAGAGCAAAGCTTTTGCTGTAGCTTGTGCCTCCGCTAAAGCTTCAGCGACATGCGGTCAGCGGAGCAAAGCAAGCAGGGTTAGAATTCGAACTTTTTTGGAGTTACGAACATACTTCATAGATTGTGGCCAAAGCAAAGCTATTATGCGATTGGACTATTTAATTTGTGAATCTTATATAATAGGGGAAGTATGAAAAGTCCATAATTGTTTTATTTTTTCTAATTTAGTAGTCCAAAAAAGAAATAATTATGGCCGTAGCCTCAGCTTTCAATCTGAAGAAGTGGATCGATGAAAATCGTCATTTATTAAAACCTCCTGTTGGAAATCAGCAGGTCTATAAAGCCAACGACGATTTTATCGTGATGATTGTGGGCGGACCAAACTCCCGAAAAGATTATCATTGGGAGGAAGCGGAAGAATTATTTTATCAAATTGAAGGCGACATCGTCGTAAAAATTATTGATGAAGGGAAGCAACGTGATATTCATATTAAGGAAGGCGAGATGTTTTTACTGCCTCGATGTGTTCCTCATTCTCCACAACGCGGACCTAATACCATTGGATTAGTTATTGAGCGATACCGTGATCAAAAAGAAAAAGATAAATGCATGTGGTTTTGTGAAAAGTGCAATGCGAAATTATATGAAGAATCTTTTAGTTTAGAAGATATCGTGAATCAGCTTCCTGCTGTGATGAGTAATTTTTACGCATCCAAAGATCTTTGTACTTGCAAGGAGTGTGGAACAATGATGGAAGCTCCACAACCTGTAGGGAACCTCTAAAAACCCCGAATACTTCGTTTTACAAAAATTTTCAAATCCTCATTTACAATTGGTAAACTCCGGTGTTGAAGATTATTGCAGGCTTAGTCTGCGAGGTTTTTAGGGGCTCCCTTTAGCTTGTAATTTATTGATTACAATTTTAATTTTTCAATCTTAATGTGATTGCGAATCCATCGAGGGAGAAGAATAGCGCCTATCAATAAATAGGGATAGTAGCTTAGCATCCTCCACAAAATACTTAGCGTTGGTGCGAGACCTTTTGAAATAAATTCTCCTAAAAAATCGGTAAACATAAATTCTGCTAGTCCACTGCCTCCTGGTGTGGGACTTAGTAAAATGATGATGCCCATGATGACTTGTTTCCCATAAATTACAAAATCATTGAGTGCAGTAGTACCATGAAATGCGTGTAAGATGCAATTCACGATCGAGTAGCGGGCGGTCCATGAAACAAAGGTGGCACCCAAACACCACATCCAATATTTTTTACTTTTATCTTTTAATCCGTTAGATGCGATTACTAACTGATCGCCGGTTTCTCTCGCTTGTCTCTTCCATCTCCTCAATAAAGGCGCAGAAAACATATACAGCAATAATTTTTTTATGAATTGTGGATTTACAAAAAGCGCATAAGCCACAAATAATTTATAGGCGAGGATTAAAAAATAGACTGTCCAGAAAGTATAGAAAATACTATTTCCAAAACTGGTGTTAAGATGGATTCCTGAAAAGAGTGCATCCTTGCTTGCCATAAAATAAACGAAGGGAGCCATCACAGCCAGGAAAATTCCATCTAGAAAAGAAGAGTTGAGAATTGCGGTAATGCTTTTTCCCATGTGAAGTCCTTCTCGATTTAAAATGAAAATAGCGAAAATAAATCCACCACCAATCATTCCTGGAGCCAATGCTGAACTAAATTCCCACAGCATAATAACTATGAAAGCACGCTTCCAATTAAGATGTTGATCGGTGAGCACACGAATACGAATCATGTAAGCCCAATCACGAATAACGACGGAAACGATAGCAAGAAAAAACCAGAAAGAAGAATTCAAATTCCATTTCACAGCGGAAAACGCTTCCTTATCAAAATCTTTAAAAAAAAGAAATGCGGTTACGCAAAGACCAATCAATATTGGCCAAATAATTTTTTTGGGAGAGAATACTTTTAGAATTTCACGGGGATCAGTTTGCATCCTCTTCCCTTGGAGCTGTAACTTCGGGTGCCGCTTCGAGCGTACTCACCACAAAATTGTTAAAGCCTTCACCCATGAAGATGAGTAAGGTTCTGTTCTGAATAAGATCTAGTAATGCGAGAAACGTGAATACGGCATGCAGTTTACTGGTACATTCTTCAAAGAGCTCGATGAAATTTACCTGTGGTTTTTTCATCAATGTTTTATTGATGTAATCCTTCTGGCTGTCGATAGAAAAAGGATATTGAATGATGGTATGCGTAACTTTATTTTGATTGTCTTCAAAACGCGACATTACTTTTTCGAAAGTAGCAATGAGTCGATATAAAGTCAACTGATTTAATTCGCCGGCATAAGTAGCATCTGATGTTGCTTTATACTTTGCAAGCTCTTGCTCTAAGTTGCCACGATGAAAACGCATCATGCGTTCATCTTCCATCGCTCTTAACTCTTCTGACGCTGCTTTAAATTGTTTGTAGTCGAGCAGTTGTCGAACCAAGTCATGACGCGGATCAATCTCATTACCTTCTTCGTCTTTTTCATAACGAGGCAACAGTAGTTTTGCTTTGATCCGCATTAAAGTAGAAGCAACAAGGATGAACTCACTCGCCAATTCGATGTCCATGGTTTGCATATCATGCATATAGGTCAAAAAATCGTTGGTGATTTTGGCAATGGGAATATCATGAATGTCCAATTCATCCCTTTCTATAAAGAAAAGAAGAAGGTCGAATGGACCTTCAAACTGGGGTAATTTAATTTCGAAACTTTCGCTCACAATGCTCTTTATGGTATTTGAAGTATCAAATTTCAGCCTTTTTCAGCTCTAAAACAATGATCAAACTAAATTAATCATATTCTATTGATTAAGACGACTAAAGATCCTCATTAAGTTACTCTTCCTAACTCAATCTAATAAACAAACCCCTTACTTGTTGGAAATAAAAAAGGCCATCCGTGAGGACAGCCTTTCTTATTAATTTTTTTACTTTTTAGAAGTAGAAATTTAAAACAAGAGATCCGCTAGCGTTATCAGTATCTAAACCGAAAGAAGATGATTTACCAGTTTTAGAAGATGTAGAAACACCACCAGTAGTAGAAGAATTTTCTCCTTCACCAGTGCTTGAAAATGCGATTCCCCAACCGAATTCACCGCCTAAAGACATCTTTGGAGCAAAGAAGTACTCTATACCAATGAAACCACGGATTCCTAAGCCGAAGGTACTACCCAATTTGTTCTCACTTGTGTAACCAGGTGCATCGATAGTAGTTTTTCCACCGCTTAAACCAATGTTTGCTTCAGCACCGTAAATTCCTTTTAAGCGTCCTTTACCACGGTATTTTTGGATACCAGCTCCTAAGTTGATGTTGGTAGCAGAAGTTTTAACTTCAGCTGAATCAACATCATCAAATCCGTCTCCGTCAGTATCAACACTTTGTCCTTCTTGCTTATTAGAACCCAGACCTAAACGCAATCTTAAGCGATAAGCTGTGTTTTCGTCTTTCATCATTTTACCTTGAAGAACGTTTTGTGGATTTTGCCAATCGAATGATGGTGCACTGTTGTTACCATTCATAAGATTTCCGAAATAGTCTAAGGTAGAGTTTGCGCCAATACCAATGCTCCAATCACCAGCTTCTGGTAAAATTGGAGTTCCTTTTTTTGATGTCATGTTATCTTGTGCAGTTACTGCTCCACCGATAAACATTGCTAAGATTAGTAAGCTCTTTTTCATTGCTTTTATAGTTAAGGTTGGGTGCAAATTTATTGTCATTTTTTTAACTATTCCAAATACTGGGGATTGTTATTGAACAATTAACTGTTTATAAGTGCATTGTGATTTCCTTTGGTAATGTAAAATTGACGTTTTTTGGCTGATTTTAGTCGTTTTTTCATTCAAAATGGGCTCAAAAGTGCTTTTGCGTAGGCTCAGGCGGTTATTAGCTTCGATTAGATTTTTATACTTAATAAAATTTACGCTTCTGGCTTCTGGCTTCTAGCTTCTAGCTTCTAGCTTCAGGCTTCTAGCTTCTAGCTTCTTGCTTCTTGCTTCTGGCTTCTAGCTTCTGGCTTCTGGCTTTTAGCTTCAAAAACTAGTACTACCAGCTTGATCCGATACTAACTATTATTATTTGCGAAAAACCCCTTTTGTATTCTCTAGTCGAGGAGATTTAGAAAAATCAAATTTCTCTAGTGAACTCTTTTAAAAAGTTTATCTATGAAATAAATACTATTTACCAATAAAAAACTAGAAGCTAGAAGCCTGAAGCTAGCAGCTCAACCCCAATAGCGTACTACAAACAATATTTACAAAAAAAATCCCTGCGAAATGAAAAACTATCGTCCAACTTCTTCGGCCATTTCTTGTTGAAGAGAGGAAGCAATTCCTGGAAACGTTCGTTCTACAATTTCACGATCGCTATTCGTTGAAGATGGAAAAAATTCCATACAAAAATTTCCACGCACTTGTTTTCCATCGGCTTTTAAAATGGAATAGTGAATCAACAATTCTCGTCGGTAAATTTTATTGGCAATGTCGATGCAAGAATTGTAATTTGTTTTTATTTCGAATTGATTAATGCTTACTATATAATCGGATTGATACAATTGAAATAAATAATTTAGAAAGGAAGTATCTCTTATCTCCACTTGCATGAACTTTGAATCGCCGCGTGTGGTGATGGTTTGCGGTGCCGTTTGTGCATCGGGATGGAGTTCGGATTTCTTTTTTTGTTTTTTGATTTCGCTTTTGGAAGTATTACTTCCTCCTGTTGGATATGCATAACTGTACCCCGCTTTTCCGTAAAACATTTCTAAAAGTTTTCGACCTCGATTGGTGGTATCTTGTAAAAGACTAATGCAAGGTCCATGTACTTCTAACTCTCCTTGAATTTTTAAATCTAATGTTTTGCGAAAATAATTTCTATACTCCTCCGGACTCCTTTTCGTTTGAGCCATGATATCGCGTTCCGCATCGCTTAAATAATATTCAGGTGGGAAAGGAACTAATAAAATCGAGGTATTCTTAAGCGTGTCTTGTGCCGATGCAACCATCTGCAAGAAAAGAAATACGAGGAGGGTAATGTGAATTCTCATACTTCAAAAATATGAAGTCAATTAATGAATTCACATGTGTGGCACAGAGAGATATTAACAGGGTGAAATCAAATGTTGCTTCGAATTGAAATTAAGCTACAGGCTTCGAGCTTCAAGTGTTATATTGAATGAGTAAAACCGCTCTTCGACTCTCATTCTTTGATTTGAAATAGCGAAAGAAACTTACAGTAGCGGCGCTTTTTCAACACTAGAGAAAATAGAGGACACTAAGTGCACTAAAGGTTAATCGCTTTTATTCTCTTGTGATCTTTTGTGTCCTCTAGTGCCTTTAGTGTTAAATTCTTTTTATCAATGCTATGAATATTATTTACCAATAAAAAACTTGAAGCTAGCAGCCAGAAGCTAGCAGCCCAGTAACGATAGTGTACTACAAACATTATTAACCAATAAATCCCTGCGTACGAAAATCAATGGAGAATGTGTTTCCAAATATCATTCCCTACAGCAAAAATTAACAAGCTAAAGAGAATCACCATTCCTACCACTTGCGCACGCTCCATTACTTTGTCACTAAATTTCACTTTGAAAATGCTTTCAATTAAAAGGAAGATAACGTGTCCGCCGTCTAAAGCTGGAATGGGTAACATATTCATGAAAGCTAATACCATCGACAAAAGTCCGGTGATTGCCCAAAAACGAGACCAATCCCAAACGCCACCGTAAATAGTGGCAATACCAATGGGACCTTGCACCGATTCACTTGCTTTTTCTTCACCAGTAAATATTTTTCCTAAGCCTTTCGCATTCGAAACAAGTGCCTCAATGGCATCCGATGTACCAAATGAAACAGCGTTTGAAACCGTATAAGGTTCCATTTTATACGAAGAGTTCTTTTCGGGTGTAGCATCGTATGAAATACCGATGGTGCCTTTCTCGGTTACTGTACTTTCTAAGGTGATGGTTTTATTATCGCGAAGTATATTTAAAGTAACCGTCTTGTTTTTTAACGCACCAATTTTGCTTACTAAATCATCGTTGTTGGCAATGCTTTCACCATTGATAGCTGTAATTTTATCTCCAGCTTGTACTCCTGCTTTTTGTGCAGGCTCACCATCCACTACTCTTCCAATTTGGTAATGAAGCGGACCATAACCAATGAAACTCCAACGACCAGCCTCACCTACCTTGCGATAAAAATTATCAGGAACTATTACTTCCATCGTGCGATTATCTCGCTCAATGGATAAAGTTGCGCCAAATAAAACACGCGATGAAAGCACATCTTCAAAACGCTCAAATGAATTACCGTTGATGGTAAGAATTTTATCTCCGTCTTGTAAGCCAATCTCCTTACCCAACTTGTAAGCATAAATTCCCTTTCCTTGAATTACTTCTTGATTGGGTAAATAATCTTTTTTGAATTGTAATAAAGTACCACTGAAAATAATAATTCCTAATATTACATTCATCGTAACACCACCCACCATCACAATCAATCGTTGCCATGCTGGTTTCGCTCTAAATTCCCAAGGTTGTGGCTCGGCAGCTAATTGCTCAGTGTCTAAACTTTCGTCAACCATTCCCGCAATTTTGACATAGCCACCTAATGGTAACCACCCCATACCGTACTCTGTATCACCTATTTTAAAACTGAAAAGTTTAAAGCCCCAAGCATCAAAGAATAAATAAAATTTTTCTACTTTAATTCCGAATGCACGAGCCGCTAAAAAATGTCCTAACTCGTGAAGTGTTACTAATATTGAGAGGCCTAAAATTAATTGGCCGGCCATAATAAGTCCTTGCATTGATCTATTTAATTATGATGAAATTGTTTCAGGTTGCGAATGTACGAATAAGGAATGGGTCTTGCCGAAAGCCTTTGTTCTCCCTTTTTCTAATCTAATCTTTTTAGGGAGTTTATGTTTGACGATTATCCTCACTTTAAATTTGAACGTCGCTTTTTTGAATTAGTTGTGACGCTATTTTCCGAGCCACCTCATCGCTCTCCTGAAACGATTTTATATCGGGCTGAGACTCAAAAGGAACTTGATTCATCGTCGCTTCGATGACCTCCGCAATTTGAAGGAACCCAAGCTCGTCGCGTAAAAAGGCAGCTACCGCAATTTCATTAGCAGCATTCATGATGCAAGGTAAATTCCCGCCTTTTTCCATCGCCCATCTCGCCAAGCCTAAGCACCTAAAGGTTTCTTCATCAGCAGCTTCGAAGGTCAGTTGCGGAAATTTAGTAAAATCGAAGCGCGGAAAATCGGATACTAATCGGTTTGGATAACCCAAGGCATATTGAATAGGTAATTTCATATCAGGTAATCCCATTTGGGCTTTCATGCTTCCATCTTGAAATTGAACAATGCTGTGAATGATAGATTGAGGATGTACAATAACTTCAATTTCAGAAGCTTGCAAATCGAAAAGCCATTTGGCCTCAATCATTTCCAAGCCTTTATTCATCAAAGTCGCCGAATCAATGGTAATTTTAGCGCCCATGGTCCAGTTGGGATGTTTTAATGCCTGCGCCTTGGTGATGTTAGCTAATTCTGATTTTTTCTTCCCGCGGAAAGGTCCGCCCGAAGCTGTCAAAATAATTTTTTCAATCGGATTGTGCATTTCTCCAGCTAAACACTGAAAAATAGCGCTGTGCTCGGAGTCGACAGGATAAATGCTGACTTTATTCTCCAAAGCCAATTTCGTTACTAAATCGCCTGCCACCACCAACGTTTCTTTATTTGCCAGCGCAATATTTTTTTTGTTTTCAATGGCGGCCAAGGTTGGAGCAAGACCAGAAAAACCAACCATAGCTGTCAACACTAAATCGATAGTGTCCATACTCATCAATTGTACAATGGAAGCCGCACCGCCAAATACTTTTATGTTGTCGCTTTCCAACCCCGATTTTAATGCGGCTAATTTTGTGGTATCACAAATAACTACCGCATTTGGTTTAAACTTTTTAGCTTGTTCAATCAGCAAATCTACATTGCTATTTGCAGTGAGCACTTCCACACTGAATTGATCAGGATGTGCCTCAATCACTTCGAGGGCTTGTGTTCCGATGGATCCCGTTGATCCGAGAATGGCGATTCTTTTCATGTTGATGTTGCGAAGGTATGAAAGCTTTTTGTACGTAATACGAATTTGCTATTACAAAGAGGGTTGAGTTGTTGCCTATAAATTTTGCTTCGCAGTTCTACAGGGACGCGAAAATGCGAAAAGCCTACCTATGCTAAAGCTCCTTGCTTCGCCGAAGCAAGGCAAAGGCAAGTCGGTAGGCAGGCACGAAAATGCGAAAAGCCTACCTATGCTAAAGCTCCTTGCTTCGCCGAAGCAAAGCAAAGGCAAGTCGGTAGGCAGGCACGAAAATCGAAATTAGAGAAAGGTGTTTCTGTCCTAACTTTTATTCGGTACTATTTAAATCCTTACTACGTTTGTAGACTATGTCGAGTCCCGATTATTATCAACTTCTCGGACTTCCACGCGATGCTAATCCAGTGGAAATAAAAAAGGGATATCATCGACAGGCACTTTTGCATCATCCCGACAAAAATCCGAATGATGAAAAGTCGGCCGATCGATTTAAAATGATTGCTGAAGCATATAAAGTTTTAAGTGATCCCATCAAGCGCGCGAATTATGATGCTGGATTTAGTAGTTATGCATTTACAAGTGCAATCATTTCTCCCGAATATTTAAAAGCAGAGGTAGATGTAAAAAAAGTAAAGCTCAATGAAGAAGTAGAATTAACTTTTTCATTTCCGGGTGAAGGACGCTTTTTCAAAAAACCTGTTTTATATGGATGGGTTATAACGGCAGGACCTACCGTGGATCATCGTTATGTTTTAGTAGATGGACATTCCATTCGTGAAACGGTTTTACATTATACTGTTTGTGCGTTGAGAACCGGAGTGCAAACCATTCCTGCAGCGCAAATTCATTTCCATCATATTCCAGTAAACTCCGAATCGCTGCAAGTTTTTGTGGAGGAGAATCATTGCTATTTTAAATCGGGAGAAAAGGCGGGAAGCAATCCATTAAAAGTGATGATGCATCGCATGCAAGTGACCAGCAATACGGTGTACCGAAAAACGATAATTCATCATCGCGCTGTATTACTTCCACGTTCCGATATCGTTTATTGGTATCATAAAGTGGGACGAATTTTAAAAATTTCGTTTGCATTGATGGGTGCTGTATTTGCTATGACTCGAGGAGAAAGTGCTTTCTTAGGAATGGTGGGTGGGTCGATGTTGGCCGGAGTCAATGTACATTTGATGTATTACATGATGGGAATTAAATCGAAGTTTTATTATTCTTCACACCATCCAGTCGTGTTGGAATACGAAGAATGTGGCTATCGTTTAGGTGAAGCTCCACACGAAGGACTTTTTGGTTCAAAACGATGGGCATTTGTGAAGTCGATGTTTGTGTAAAGGTTAGATGATATTTTTCTTATGTCATTTATACATAAAATGTAATCCAATAATTTAAACATAAATGGAAACATATTTCGAGCAATAAATTTATAATAAAAAGTAATATCGTACGGAACAGTGCGGAGGTCGTCCAGGCAACAGCGCGAACCGATTTTTGCTGTACCGATATAGTAAAGAGATAGCACAAAAGATTGTTTAGTGGTTGCGAAAGAAAGTAGAAAGCAAAAACTGCAAAAATTGGTTGGTGTTGGGTGGCGTGCTTTCTTTGGTTATACCGACTCTACATATTAATTTATCGAAAGGCTTAAGATTTATAGAATGTAAGTCGGCATTCCACAAGTCTATTCAAAGTTGAATAGAAATAATCGGAGTTTCACTTTCTTTTCACGCAAAAGAAAGTAACAAGTAATATAGGACTAAAATCTTAATTAAAAAACTAAAATATTTATTACGGATATCCAATCAACTAGAAAACCCTTATTTTGTAAGATAAAGTTCAGTAATGTCAGTGTTTATGAAATAAACTAACTAGCAAAAATATTATTAGACTTATTTGGACTATTAAATATTTTTTAAATGGTATTAAATGAAAATTGTTAAGAGCGAAATTAAAGAGGATTTGAATAGATGAATTATCATGCCATCAACTTTCCTTAATAAAAAAGACTGCCTCCTGTGTAGAGACAGTCTTAATAATTGTTTTGGAAAATTACATTTTTGGTAGAACCACGGCATCAATAACATGGATCACTCCATTACTTTGTTTTACATCATAAACACTGATGTTCGCTCCGTTACCGTTTTCATCCCATACTGAAATATTTTTTTCTCCATTCATGGTGAACATTAATGTTCCGCCGCTTACTGTTGGAAAGGTTGCTTTACCACCTGATTTTTGAATTTGTTTTGTCAACTCTTCGAAATTGTAGCTACCACTGATTACATGATACGTCAACACTTTCGTTAAGCTAGCCTTATTTTCAGGCTTCAACAAAGTTTCAACCGTGCCTGCTGGTAAATTTTCGAACGCATCATTCGTAGGCGCAAATACAGTAAATGGACCTTTGCCTTGTAATGTTTCAACCAATCCTGCAGCTTTTACTGCCGCAACCAATGTAGTATGCACAGTTGATTTCACAGCATTTTCAATGATGTTTTTTGTGGGGTACATAGCTTCTCCACCTACTTTGACATTTTTGTCCATAGATTGGGCAAATGTTTGATTACAGAACATACTTGCTGCAATTAACATAGAGGACAGAATTAATTTTGAATTTTTCATATTGTTATTGTTTATTTGTTTAATGACACTTACGGATGTAACTAAATTTTGGATTTATTTTATTAAAATTTCTCACGAGCGAGAATAAAAAAGCGAGCAGATGAATAATTTCGTCTACTCGCATAAAAGATTTAGTTTAGTTTTTAACAAACTTCAAGGTTGAAGTTTTACTTCCTTGAATTAAATTCACAAAATACATTCCAGCCTGCCAATCAATAATATTGATTTGTATTGTTTTGGTATTTGCAGATGGATCTTGGATCGAATTATAAACCGATTCTCCTAATAAATTGGTAATGTTAATTTCACCACTGAAGCTTTCGTTTAAATTCAAATCTATGAATAAGTTATCTGAACTAGGATTAGGATAAAGATTCAGAATGTTATTTGAAGAAGAGTTTTGTGCTATTCCCGTTGTTGTATTTGAGCAATTAAATCCACGATCAACTTGTCCTCTAATTTCTCCATTTGGATTCACTGCTGTATGAATATTTACATAAATACTATCATTTCTAAACTGAACGGAATTACCAACCAAGAAAGGTGTTGCGTCAGTACTTCTCCAGTATCCAAAGATTCCATTATTTACTAAGAACGAAGCTAGGTCGTAAACAACTCCACCATTCTGTCCCATTACTGCATTATGAAAATGAGCACCGGTCGCAGACAATCCATTAATTACAAGCATGAAATGCGCATTATCTTGATCCCTATCAATGGAAACCATTCCGGATCCAGATGCGGTTGTTGTAACGGATGGTACTTCTTGCGTTCCATCTAAAGCTACCGTGTAGCCTTCACGCGCTAAGCGATATACTTGTCCTCTTATTTCTCCATTCGGATTTTGAGCTGTATGTACGTTCAAATAAATTTCTGCTTTAAAAAACTTATTAAGCAATGCTGAATTTAAAACTGACCCAGTTACAATTCCTGTAATTCGGTTTCCATTAATGGATGAACTTAAATCAACAACAACACTACCTGTAGTTAGAACTACTCCATTATGAAAATGTGCACCAGTAATTGGGCCACTTAAATTTGTTACGCTTACATCATACCATAATGTGTCAAAGCTGGCATTAATTTTAATGGTAGCAGCGCCTTTTGCTCCTGTTACTAAAGGAGGAACTTCCTGATTTCCGTCTAACTTAGCATCAAAGTACAGATAATTTTTTTCCCACACTAATTGGCTTCTGATTTCTCCATTTGGGTTTGCTAATGTATGTACATTAAAATAAATACTGTTTGCAAATAAGCTATCGATTACCGCTTGTGATGGTGCAGTAATAACTCCTGATATTTCATCACCATTTACATTTGTACTTACTGATACTGCAACTGGTCCAGCTACACCGGGCATTCCAAAATGTAGATGTGCACCCGTAATTGCGCCACTTAATCCTTGCGTAATAATGTTAAATTTTATTTTAGAAAAATCTTTTGACAGATTAAATACACCTACGCCGTACGCATTAGTTGCTAATGGAGGAGTATTTTGACTTCCGCTTAACATTACCGGAAAACTATAATCTGTTTCTAAATAGATTTGTCCACGAATTTCGCCATTTGGATTAGCCGAAGTATGACCGTTTACATATAATTGTCCAGATAGCATTTTAGCAATAGCTGCCGGTGATGCGTTGGCTCCTGTTAATGTAGTTGTAATTCTATTTCCAGAAATAAATGAAGAAAGGTCGATGAGAACACCGCCGTTGGTTCCAAATGATCCATCGTGAATATGGATTCCTACTAGTGGACCACTTAATCCAGTTACAGTAATATCAACACATACGGAATCGCGTGTTGGGTTTAACATAAAACTGGCAATACCTACAGCATTGGTTGCAACAGCGGGCACTTCTTGTGCGCCATCCATTCTTGCAGATAATAAAAGATGATCTCTTAAATGAGCGGCCGGAGCCATGGTACTAATTAGTAATCCTACTAATAATGTGGTGAGTAGAGTAATTTTTTTCATGTTAAATTTGTTTTAAAGGTGATTAGATTATTGTTTAGAAATAGATACGAGATAAAACCAGTTCTGGATTTTCGTCTAATAGAGAAATAGTTAGAAATTCAAATTTTGAAGATTCATAAATGCATTTTTTTTTCATCTCACTTATAGAATTTGACGGTACAAAGTTGGTAAGTCCTTTTATTTTAATCATTACACAATTCTTGAGTTATATTATATAATTCACATATTTAATCGACTGAAAGAGGATAAGAGGGCAGAAAACATAATGTAAGGGAACATTACACCTTTACAGAAATTATCCACTAGAAAGCTAGCTTTAATACTAGATCTATTAATTATTTAAAGAGAATGAATGTTTAGTATTAGCATTAATAGGGCAATGGTGGTGAAATTTCTAACATATTTTGCTATGTCATGCAACTTATAGCTATGCTACAGTGTAAATTGGAAAACAGTAAATTAAATTATCAAATCTTAGAAGTTGAAATGTGAAAAAATTTCATCTGTAAAAATTATTACTATACTTTATTGCACAAAAATTAATTCTGCTCGTGAATCCTGATTTATTTATGAATTATTTAATAGAATAAAAATAACTCCTAGAAAACTCAATGGAACACCAATCACCAGAGAAAGAACTAAACTTTTTGTATTCGATAATTTCTTGCTGAGTAAATGATGAATGAGTAGACAAATTAAAAAGGTAGGTATAAAATAAACCACCAACGCCGCTAAAATCCCCGGACTTAGTAAATCGCTAAGTTGATGCGTTGCTTTGTCGATAGCGAAAAGGAGCCAACAAAAAGTAAGTGTTACAAGTGCAATGGTAAATACGGAGCTGAATCTTGACACGGGGATGGATTCTATGTATAGTTTCATGGATATAAAACTAGAAAATGATGGTTTTATTGTTTTCCAAAATTATTCAATATGAGTAATATCAGGTGAACGGAAATGAGATCATTGTATCTTTGCAAAGAAGTAGATTCCGAAACGTAACTGGGAATTATTAGTTAAACAAGCTACTGACGATGATAAAGACAAAAGCCGACATTGCAACTCGTGAAGACATAGAATTATTAGTAAATACTTTTTACGATGGAATTAAAGTTCATTCAATATTGGGTCCCATCTTTAATGTAAGCGCCAATGTAAATTGGGAAACCCATTTGCCCAAGATGTATTCCTTTTGGAGCAGTTTATTATTAGGCGAACATTCATTTAGCGGAAATCCGATGGCCACTCATATTGCACTAAGCAAAAATATTCCATTAACCGCATTGGAATTTTCGGAGTGGATCCAATTATTTAATACCACGGTAGATGGTTTGTTCGAAGGCGAAAAGGCCAACGAGGCAAAAATTAGAGCTGCTAATATTGCGAGGTTGATGTTGTTTAAGATTGAAGCGGATTCTTCTATATGAAAAAGTAGTCTAGCGATAGGTTACGAATTACGAATCAATACGAATGTACTAATTACGAATTTACGAAAGCGCGAATCCACTAGTTCACTTATGAGTTGCATTGTACCTATCTACTTATTTTCTAAGTGTGATTAACGAATCCGTGAAAATCCGTTTAATCCGTGTCATCCGCGTTCCTTTTTTTATCCAAATCATAACGAAAATTTATCATGAAAATCTTAATCATCATAATAAATCAGTGTTCCATCAAGCATAAATAGATACGATAAAAAATATATTTCGGCAAACTGCAAGAAGCCAGCAACTCACTTATACTTCTCCCTAAACCCCCCATACGATTCCAACACCTCGAAAATGGTGAAGCAGAAATAAAAGAAAAAGAAACAAAGTGCAAACGGAATAACCATCGGTTTATTAATGAATGCAAAAATGATGATGGTGGTTAGGTAAATGAAAAGTTTGAGTCCGGTGGAACCCATGTAATAGCGGATGAATTTTTTTCCATCGTTTCTGCGGGTGTATAATCCGTGATGGAGAATCAAAGTAATGAAGGCAATAAAAATCGGTAGCCAATAAAAGTTTGTGTAATACCATTTTTGAGGAACTACATTTCCTAACATGGCGTATATGCCTGCCGTTAGTAAAGTGATAACAATTAATTTGATGATGAATTTTTGCATCAAGTTTAAATTATTCAGTAGAATCATGATGCGCAAAGGTATACAATAAGTTTTTTTGGAAATGAGGCTTTTGGTTGTGAGGTTACGCGATGGGTGTAAAGCAACTACTTCTTGGAAACTTGTTTAATGAAATAATACATGACACCCGCTACCGATGCTAAGGTGAGCACTAGTGTGAATATTGGAAAAGTAAGTTTTAAATATTGGTCTAATTTCACGCCCGCCCATGCCATGCAAAAAATGGTCATGCCCATTTGCAGGCCCATCGACGAATAACGAATGTAATTGTTAAGCGGTTTTTTCGGCGAGTTTTTCGTTGGATCGGTCGCCATGTTTCATGTCTTTAATTACGGAACCCATACTGCAATTGCCGGTAAAGCTGGCACCCACTTCCACTACTAATTTTCCAGTGTGAATATCACCGTTGATGCGCGCCGATGATTTTAAAAATAGCATTTCTGATACAGTTGTTTTTCCTTTAATAGCACCTGAAATATCGGCGCTCTGGCAAAATACGTCTCCTTCCACCACACCCGTTGCTCCAATGACCACTTTCGCTTTGGATGTTACTGATCCACGAATGGTTCCATCAATTCTTACATCGCCATTCGATTTTATTTCACCTTCAATCACGGTGCCCGCACCAATAATGTTGATAGCGCCATTTGAATCTGCCGGACGTGTAATTACACCTTTGTTTTTTAATTGCTGGAACATAGACATAGAGGAATTTGTGGTTATGAATTGTGTTGCACAAATATATGAAATAAATAAAAATTATGAACAGTAGATTGTGAATTGCCTAAATCTTTTAAAACTAGTGCTTCCAGTCTCTCCCCTCGCGAGGCTTCGCGACCCTCTCCAGAGGCGAGGGGCTTTATTAAACTAAAATTTCTCAAGTGTCCTCAAGTGCTCTTCGTTTCTCTAGTGTTAGAAAAAAATGCAATATCAAAGCTAGAAATTATTACGCTGACGATGACTATAGTTGCTGGCCTAGAAGCGCTGCCTGAGGTTCTCGATGGCAGCCTCAGCCAGCAGAAAAAATCTAAAATCTAAAATCTAAAATCCAACATCCCACCTTCGTGACGACGAACATTATCCCAAATAATCCCCATAGCGAACTAAGCACTAACCTCCGAATACCTCGTCTCAATAAAATTCAAAGTATCCACAATCTCATCATAATTATTACTGGTAACCAGCTTCATACGATGCTCCTTGAAATGATCTAAGCCTTTGAAATAGTTGGTATAATGCCTTCTCATTTCCACAATACCCACATAATCGCCTTTCCATTTAATCGAAAAATCGAGATGCATTTTACAAGTATTTACACGCTGTGAAATATTGGGAGGAGCTAAGTGCATCCCTGTTTTCATAAAGTGTTTGATCTCATTAAAAATCCATGGATATCCGATACTCGCCCTTCCAATCATCACCCCATCTACCCCATAACGCTCTTTCATGGCGATTGCTTTTTCAGGGGAATCAACATCTCCATTCCCAAAAATTGGAATGGTAAGTCTGGGGTTTTCTTTTAATTTACCAATGAGTGTCCAGTCGGCCGGACCTTTATAAAGTTGCGCTCTTGTTCTACCATGCACAGTTAAAGCGGCAATGCCAATGTCCTGCAAGCGCTCGGCCACTTCCATAATATTCTTGGTGCTATCGTCCCAACCTAAACGCGTTTTCACAGTGACAGGTCGGGTCGCAATTTTCACAATTTCGCTGGTCATCTGCACCATCTTGGGAATGTCTTGCAAGAGAGCAGCGCCGGCACCTTTACACGCAACAGCTTTCACCGGACAACCATAATTGATATCGATAAGTTCGGGCTTCGCTTCATCGGCGATACGTCCAGCTTCACGCATGGAGTCGATATCGGAGCCAAAAAGTTGAATGCCGATGGGACGCTCGTATTCAAAAATATCCAACTTCATGGTGCTTTTTCGGGCGGCACGGATGAGTCCTTCACTCGAAATAAACTCCGTATACATCAAATCGGCCCCATGTTCCTTGCACACATAACGGAAAGGCGGATCACTCACATCCTCCATGGGAGCGAGTAAAAGCGGAAATTCGCCTAGTTCTATATTGCCAATTTTTACCAAGATGGGTTTATTTGCTGGATGTGAATTATATGTAAGTTAATGGTATAAGTACATTTATGCTGCTCTTTTTCTTCTTTAGATGGTCGTACAGGGTTCGATAAAACCATCTTCCCCCAACCCAAAGAACAGAAGCCGAAAGAAGAAAACTATCTTTGAGCCCGCAAAAATACGAAACAATGCAACTCCGCGCTAGTCTTTCTGACCGAACCCCTTACCGTAAATTCTTGATTGTTGTTGGCTTAACCTTGATAGGGGCTGTCCTTTTTACTGCTATAGGAACGATGCTCAGCCAATTAATATTCGGAATTAATTTAACGGGCGATGCCTCCATCTTAGACCAAACCGGAAACGCTGCATTGGTAAACGCCTTCCGATTGTTTCAGGGACTTGCTGCTATTGGCACTTTCATTTTGCCTGCTTTAGGAGCTGCTTATCTTTTTTCAAATCAATCAACCGAATACCTCGGACTCGAAAAAAAATCCAAGGGAATTCACCTTTTTGCAGTCTTTATTTTATTGATAGTGGCTATACCCTTTATAAATTGGATGATGCAAATTAATGGTGAATTGAATCTACCATCTTCCCTCAAAGGATTACAAGATTGGATGGAAATGACTGAGGCGCAAGCATCCAAAATCACCAAATTACTTTTAGGAAATACCGGAGTAAGTGATTTGCTAATAAATTTAATTGTGATTGCTATTATTCCCGCCATAGGGGAGGAGTTGCTTTTTAGAGGGGTCATCCAAAAACTATTCACCGAACTCGCCAACAGCAAAGGGTTTGCAGTGATCCTTACTGCGGTTTTATTTTCAGCTTTACACATGCAATTTTTCGGATTCCTTCCAAGATTTGCTTTAGGGGTTTTACTGGGTTATTTGTATGTATGGAGTGGTTCGTTGTGGGTGCCCATCACTGCGCATTTCATCAACAACGCCATGGCCGTCATCCTCACTTGGTATATGGAAAGAGGAACCATTCATTTCAATCCAGATACCATCGGCATTGAACAAGGCCAGGAAGGAATATTAGCGGGATCCGTCTTCCTAACCTGGGCAATATTGTGGTGGTTGAAAAAACAATGGGACACGAAATAATTTGAAAATTTTTCAGTTTGAAAATTTGAAAATGTATTCACCAAGCGAAGCCTAACGACACCAATTTGCCATTAAACAATTGCTATCGGGACACCAATTCGCTCTTGAAGCAATGCATTACACCTGTTGCCACAGGCAGTTTCTGACTTCATAGCGCAGCAATTCACCAATCCACCAACTTACCAATTCACCAATTGTATCGTAAAAGGAAGAGAAGCGATTTATCGCTTCTCTTCCTTTTACGATACACCTATACGAAAATCTTTTTTAATAACCAATAGCCTGTGCCTTATTGTTTTTGTGAAAATTCCCTCTATATTCCGTATCTTTGCGTAAAATTATCTATATCGTGAAGAAAGCTATGAGAAAAGCACGTGTTCTATTTATCTCTTCTGAGATTCATCCTTACCTTGATTTATCAGAGCAAAGTGAAATCGCTCGCAACCTCCCACAAGGAATTCAAGAGCGCGGTAAAGAGATTCGAACTTTTATGCCTCGATTTGGAAATATTAACGAGCGCCGCAATCAATTACACGAAGTAATTCGTCTTTCTGGAATGAATTTGATCATTGATGATACCGATCATCCCTTGATCATTAAGGTAGCTTCCATTCAAGCGGCTCGTATGCAAGTTTATTTTATTGATAATGAAGAATATTTTCAACGCAAGTGTACCATCCGTGATACCGACGATACTTTCTTCGCCGATAACGACGATCGTACCATTTTCTTCGGCCGTGGAGTGTTAGAAACCGTGAAGAAGTTAGGCTGGTCGCCCGATATTATTCATTGCCATGGTTGGATGACTGCTCTAATTCCAATGTTGATTAAAACTAGCTATAAGGACGATCCTATGTTCCACAATAGCAAAGTAGTTTATTCTTTGTACAATGATTCTTTCACGGAGTCGTTTAACAAGGACTTTAGCAAGAAAATCTTAATGGATGGTTTGAGTGCTGATGATGTAAAGGGATTGGAAGATCCTAATTACGTGAGCCTTACAAAATTGGCAATGCAGTATTCAGATGCGGTGATGAAGAGTTCAACCACATTGCATGATGAAATTGAAACAGCATTTAAGAGCTTGAGTAAACCAACACTTGACTATAAATCACCTGAAGAATACATTGAAGCCTACGATAATTTCTATGATGAGGCGATGCTTGAAGATTCTGTTCTTGCAGAATAGTCCCCTTTTTTATTCTTTGCGTTTAGCTTCTGTATCTTTTATAAATTCCTTTACCTTCGCCCCCATGTTGAAGAATGTTCGCCGTTCCTTGCAAATTGCAAGTGTAGCCCTATTATTTCTGCTCCCATCTTGTACCGAACCTGATCTAATAGGTCTTGATTTACAGCCGGTTTCGGAAACTCCTGGAGTAAGTATTGAAACACTGGAAGTAGAAAGTTTTGTGGTGATGGAAGATTCACTCATTATGTGGAGTCCATTAAAGAACCTAATTGAGTCGCCAACGCTGTTTATCGGAAGTTATGACGATCCTTATTTGGGAAAAACGCAAGCATCAACTGTCGCTCAAATTCGTTTAGGCAATACCATTACAACGACCACTTTCGCAGGAGCCACTACTCCCGATTCGGTGGTGCTAAGTTTTTTGTACAAGGATATTAATGGCGATTCCACTTCCACGCATCATATTAGTGTTTATGAGTTGAATCAAAAGTTGTTTAACGATAGTACATATTATTCATCCAGAACTTATGATCGTTTTACTACTACAATAGGTCACGCAGATTTAATTCCAACGTTAGATAGCCTTGAATTTAACAGTGTGAAAATAGCTCCGCAATTACGTATTCCAATGGATACTGCCTTTGGTGGAAAATTGATGCGAGAATATATTAGCAACCCATCCACCTTCGCGAGTAATACAGCATTCACCGATTATTTTAAAGGGATCGTTATGGTGGATAGTGCCGATGGTATGGGAAGTATTGTTACACTCACCTCCACTTCCAGTATTCATCTACTTACCATTTATTTCTCAGGTAACAAGAGTTATCAATTTCTAATTGATGCAGGTGCCGTGCGTACTAGTTTCTTCAGTCATCAATATCTTTCTGTGAATATGGATAGTTTTCCGGACGATGATTTGGTGGTGGCTTCCATGGCTGGATTAAAAGATAGTTTGGTAATAAATAATATTGCTTCGCTGTATGATGATGGACCAGTATCCATTAGTTCTGCTCGATTGATATTTCAACTTAAAGATGGATCAGCACCTAATAAATTTAAAGCGCATACCAATTTGTTGGTTTTTGGAAGTGATGCATCAGGAAATAATGTTGCTACCGCAGATGCGAATGAAACGTCAAGTTATTTTGGTGGATTGTATGATGAGACCCAAAATAAGTATACCTTTAATGTTGCTCGTTACGTGCAACAAACATTGAAGAAAGTCGTACAAAATGGAGGAACCGATTACGGTCTTTTCCTTGTTGCTGGAGGAAGTACTAGCAATGCACGTCGAAGTGTAGTGAAAGGCAGAGGCGCTATTAAACTAATCGTTACTAAAACTAAATTCAACCCTTAAGCCATGTGTGGAATTGTTGCCTATATTGGTAAGCAAGATGCTTATCCCATCATCATTAAAGGACTTCAGCGCCTCGAGTATAGAGGGTATGACAGTGCCGGTGTTGCTTTGTTAAATGGAAGTTTGAATGTATATAAAAAAGCAGGAAAAGTAAGTGATCTTGCTGCTTACGTAAAAGATAAAAATTTGGCAGGTGTCGTAGGCATGGGGCATACACGTTGGGCTACACATGGTGAGCCAAACGATAGAAATGCGCATCCTCATTTTTCTCAGTCAAAAGATTTTGCAATCATCCACAATGGAATTATTGAAAACTATGCATCCATAAAAGCAGAATTAATCAAGCAAGGTCATACTTTCGAGAGTGATACTGACACCGAAGTATTGGTGCATTTGATTGAAGAAATATATGTGAAGGCAGATGTTGCACTCGAAGAGGCAGTACGTTTAGCATTAGGTGAAGTGGTAGGAGCTTATGCCATTGTTATTTTATCTAAAAACGATCCTAATAAATTAATTGCTGCCCGTAAAGGTTCTCCAATCGTAGTTGGAATTGGTAAGGATGAATTTTTTGTTGCTTCCGATGCTACACCCATCGTTGAGTATACTAAAAACGTTGCATATTTAAACGACGGTGAAGTAGCAGTTATCTCCGATGGAAAACTAACTGTGAAAACCATCGGTAATGAAATTAAAATTCCGTTTGTTCAAGAATTGGAAATGAAACTCGAGGCACTGGAAAAAGGTGGCTACGAACATTTCATGTTGAAGGAAATTTATGAGCAACCACGCTCCATTGCTGATAGTATGCGCGGTCGATTTGATAGTCGCAATGGCACATTGAAGTTAGGTGGCTTACGTGAATTCGAGACGAAAATTGTAAATGCGAAACGAATTATTATTATTGCTTGTGGTACATCATGGCATGCCGGAATGGTTGCTGAATATTTGATTGAAGATTTAGCGCGGATACCTGTGGAGGTTGAGTATGCTTCCGAATTTCGTTACCGCAACCCCGTTATATACGAAGATGATGTGGTCATTGCGATTTCACAGAGTGGAGAGACTGCCGATACTTTAGCAGCAATCGAAATGGCAAAGTCGAAGGGCGCAACTATTTTTGGAGTATGTAATGTCGTAGGATCAAGTATTCCACGCGCAACACATGCGGGTTCTTATACACATGCGGGACCTGAAATTGGAGTGGCTTCTACCAAAGCATTTACAGCGCAAGTAACGGTGCTCACTTTATTAGCATTACAAATTGCACACAAACGTGGATCCATTGCTGAATCACGCTTCCGTCAAATATTAAATGAGCTTGAAGCCATTCCACAGAAAGTAGAAAAAGCTTTGCAGTCGAATGATAAAATTTTAGCCATCGCTCAAGAGTATAAAAACGCTAGAAATTTCTTATACTTAGGTAGAGGATATGGATTTCCAGTAGCATTAGAAGGCGCTTTGAAGTTGAAAGAGATTTCATACATCCATGCTGAAGGTTATCCTGCTGCAGAGATGAAGCATGGTCCCATTGCTTTGATAGATGCAGAAATGCCTGTCGTAGTGATTGCAACCAAGCACGGATCTTATGAGAAGGTGGTGAGCAATATTCAGGAAGTGAGAGCACGTAAAGGAAAAATTATTGCCATCGTAACAGAGGGGGATACACAAGTGAAGGAACTTGCCGATTACGTTATAGAAATTCCAGAGACGGATGAGATTTTAGTTCCTTTAGTGAGCGTTGTTCCATTACAACTCTTAGCATATCATATTGCGGTATTGCGTGGATGTAATGTAGATCAGCCACGAAATTTGGCGAAGAGTGTAACAGTGGAGTAAAAGTGTTGTTTGACTATAGAGATTTATGAAAAAAATACTTGCTTACTCTGGTGATCAAGATTCATTAGGAAATTCATTTCGGATAAAACGTTTTAAGTTTCTTGCGGCTAAATTGGAAAAATTTTCAAAGCCTATTTCCATTCTAGACGTTGGCGGAACCGTGAAATATTGGGAGGCTAGAGGGTTTCAAAATAATAATGATTATAAGATAACCATCATTAATATTGAACCTTCTGATTCACCTTATTCGAATATCGAAGTGTTTAAGGGCGATGCTACCAACCTTTCTAATTTTCAGGATAAATCTTTCGACCTATCGTTTAGTAATTCAGTAATCGAACATTTAACACATGTAGAGAAACAAGTGATGATGGCTAATGAAATAGTCCGATTAGGTAAGTATTATTTTGTTCAAACTCCGAATCGTTATTTTCCTATTGAACCACATTTCCTTTTTCCATTTTTTCAGTTTCTTCCTTACTCAGTAAAGTATTTTATTCTCACCAAAACAAAATTGAGTAGAGGCCGTAAACGTACGCCAGAAAGAGCAGCAACCTATATCAAGGAAATTCGATTGCTTACTACATCCGAAATGTTGAAGTTATTTCCTGGTTGTAAAGTGTACTTTGAAAAAGTAGCAGGGTTGGTTAAATCAATTACTGTACATAATTTGCCAGATTAAATACATCCCTAAAATTTAGTGTAATAAATCCGAAAATTGTTTGCCGATAGTAATCGGGTTAAATCTGTTTTCAATACTTTTCAATGCGGCAGCACTAAGTGTGTGGCTTAGATTTGGGTTATTGATGAGCAAACTTATTTTTTGTGCAAGCTCCTGTGTATTTTCCGACTGAAAGAGAAGTCCATTTTCTTCCGATGTAATTATTTCGGCGTTTGGGGATAGGTCAGAGGCAATAATCGTTTTTGGAAAGCTCATCGCCATCAATAAGACGCCACTTTGGTAAATGCGCGTATATGGCAAAATTACTGCATGGGAAATTGAAAATAAGTAATCGCGCTCTTCATCGGTGATATGTCGAATGATAGGGATTACTCGGTCTTTTATATTGAGTACTGTAATGATTTCTTCATAGCGTTCCCAATTTTCGTCACGTACTCTTCCTGCAATGATAACTTTGAATTTTGAAGAAGTTTGGGTGATTGCTTCCAATAAAATATCTAATCCTTTCACCTTTTTAATTTGTCCAAAAAACAAGAAAATCGGTGTTTTTTCTTTCAAACAAATTTGTATAGCGGGATGAAGTTGTAATGGAAGTTCGCTATTCGTTTTCAATTTCTCCAATGCCTCTGGTGCATCATGATACGTACTAAATAAATGACGGAAGTGCACGTGCGGAATAACATGCGTCGATTTTTCCAAGGTAGGAGGTAATGATTTTAGTAACTCCTTTTTGCAAAAATCATTATGTACGATGCGCATATGTGGTAATTTTCCAATCACGGTCTTTCTCACGAAGGGCAAGGTAATCGTATCTAAACTTTCGATATCATGTACGATAGCGCAGAGTTGAAAACCCATCAGGCGCGTGATACCAAACGTTACTAAGTCAAATATTCCTGCTCTGAAAACGTGAACAATAATCCAATCGCATTGATTTTCTTTACACTTACGAAGAGCTTTAATAAATCCAAAAAAATTACTTGAGATGGCTTTTATTTTGGATACCCCAGTATTTAAAAAAACATGGTTTATATTTACGACATGAGCAGATAGCGTGAAGTTGGAATATAAATCAACACGACAAGTATCACTTTGTATTCCTGAAAGCAATAATAAATCATAATGATCCATACCAGCTTTTATGCCAACGGGATCGATAAGTGCTATGCGTTTCCTTTTTTTCTCCACTATTAAAATTAAATCAAGTAACCAATTTCGAAATCTTCAATCTATTGTGTCAACTTAATTTTTATTTAATTTGAAATAATTGACCATCATTTTCCATCCTTCTGTTTCTTTTCCTACATATTCAATTTTCCATTCTTTGGAATCTCCTTTTTTGTTTACTACATCATAATAGGGATCCCAGAAATCGGTGTCACATTGAAACCCATACATGGCCCATGCCCATTTGTTTTCATCTATGATGTCAACAACATCTTTCAGCCAAACGTTTCCTCCATCCGACCATTTGATACTTTGAAATTCTCCTACAAAAATAAGATTTCCTGTCTTCGCTTCAAATGCTTTTAGCTTGGCAAGTTTTTCTCTAAGTACTTTTTTATCCCAAAAAACTTGATCTACAAATCCAGGATATTTTAAACCGCGTGGTCGTTTTTTTACACCTTGATGTGTAAAGGGATCAGGAAGATACATGTGTACTCCGTAGATTAATTTTTTGTCCTTAATGTCATACCCATCAAACTTATTGTAGTTGTTTGGTTTGCCCCATGGACCAGGTGTTAAAAGGAAGTAGCGTTGTGTATCGTATTTTCTTATGGTTAACAAAATCCTTTTGTAAAAGTCCTCAATATTATCAGGACTTTTCATTCTTCCAAGGGATTCAACAGCGGGTTCCCCAATTACTTCGTACGCGGTGAGTTCAGTCCCTCTGTCTTGATATCTTTTTACAATGATATCTACCAAATTAATGGCACTATCTACTAAGCTTTTATTTTGCCAGAAATCAGGATGCTTATCATCAATATCTGAATTTGGATCAAGATTAAGATTGTTAAATGCAATCATGCAAGTAATACCCTGACTCTTTGCAACATCCAAAATACTATCTGTCCAATTCAATTCTTTGTAAAACGCAAGCGTTGGATTGATTTTCTCCCGCTTAGCCCTTTTATCTCCTTTGATGAAAATTCTAACAAAATTTACATGTATAGATTTTAGATAAACAAGATCTTCAGGCTTTGTTTTTTTAGACTCGACTGAAACGCCTCTCCATGGCCAGTTAATCGGTAAATCTTTTTGTTGAGTTTCAACTTCTAGAACGTTGGGTGGTGAGCCCTGATCTGAGTCGACAGATACTTTATTGTCTGATAGGATGGGAACCTCGCTGTTGGTTTTCTTTGCTTCTTGATTGCATGAATTTTGCATGTTTAGAACACATAGACTTAAAAGAAGAATTACTTTAATCATAATAGTGGTTTTAAATTTAAATTAAAATTAAAATAGAAGTAAATTATACTTCTAGTATTGTAAAGTTACTAAATTATTTCATTGAAAGTATGATTTAATCTCTATTTTAAATTGAATTCTAGCTAAAAGGTGGACTGAAAAGTACTTATTCTATTTTGAAGACACTATTTCGTTTCGAAAAGGGTATACATAAAATCTATAATAGTAAATGACCCCAATAAAGAATGCGGGTGTTCCAATAAACTTAATGTTATTCGCTGCACTTTGCATGTCAAGGAAAATAAATAGGAGGGTGTAGATACAAGTTAATATAAAGGAGTCGTTAATTTTTTTCATCTGTAAAACCCATATAAAACAGGCAATATAAGGGATGTAATAAAAGAGTGTCCCAATAACACCAAATACATAAAGGTTGCCAAGTATTCCGATATCTGCAGGGTAAAAATAACGATGAAATTGTAAATATCCACCATTCCACTGCGAGCTAAGAAAGCCATTTCCTAGCCAAGGATGTTCACTAATCCCTTTTAATGCTACCTCAGCTTCATAATACCTGATATTTGTCGAATACTCGGTGGTTTGGTCTCCAGTGAAAATCGTAAACGCATTTCCAAATAGTTCTGAATAATGCTCAATGAATTCTGGAGCGAATAATTGTAGAAGCACAAGCACTGAACTAATAAATAAAATACCGATTATTGAGTATAAAAATATTTTAGTGACTTTTAGATATTTAAAATAAAAAAGAAGTAATACGAAGACAAGAATTAAAATTTGTGATCGGTCTTGTCCATAAATCAGGAAGAAGGTAAAGGACAAAAGTACCGTTATTAAATGTCTTGATTTGTTATCTTTTAAGAAGGTAATAGCAGCATAAATCAAAAGGCCAGCAGTGGCTCCATTAGGAAATTCGTAAATCCACCCTTTGTAACCGGTTAGTTTTACGAACTCTGTTCCAGAAAAGATAGAGGGATCTACAAAAACGTAAAAAAAGTACATAATGAAAAGTATAATGTACATTGAATATACAAAGTATTTTTCCAATTGATCTAAATTTATCCAGTTTCGTTTTAGTGAAACTACTACGCCAATTGCACCTAATATATAGTAGTGATATCGTTGTGAAAGCAATCCATAAGTGTAGGGCTGATTAAAAACAAGTTGTGCTTGTGCAGCATTGATAAAAGGATAAATCAACAGGGCAATCAGTATCATAAACAAAAGATTGAGCTTCCCATTCATAAGCTGTCTAGTGGTATCATATAAAAAGATAGTCACCAATATCAACAGAAACAGTATGGACAGAAATTCATTGACTATGCCCATTGGTATTCTTGAAATCACTCTAAAGCAAACCATAAAATACAAGAAAGAAAAAAATATCAGCAATATTTTTTTGGTGAGGGATATTATTTTAGGGACAATCATTTAAAGCAATTTATTTGCACCAATGTGAAAGGTTGGCACCAGTGATTTTTTCTATCTCTTGAATTTCTGGTTTGTATAAATCATTAAGAAATTCTTTGGTAGAACGGGTCATCGTCGGAAGATTGTTTTTGGAAAACAATTTTGATTTTAGTTGACCCCTTTTTTTTTGATCTAAGAAAAGGGAAACAAACTTTCGAAATTGTTCCTGTTTGTAGAGCCATCTCACTAAGGGTGATTTTGCGCTAGTTGTTACATTTCTTTGCTCTAAATTCCCTGTTGAACTTGTATGGTTTATACCAAGAAATTGAGAGAGTCTTTTTAATTCTTTATCCGGATTCGCAATTAAATGGTCATGAATGAATATTAATAGTTGATCTTTTGGAAAGACTGATAGGAATCTTTTAATTTGTTCAGGATAATGACTAAGTCGAATATATTGTTGATAGTATAGTTTCAGCTTCTCATCTTTTTCTCCTTCAAAAACAATTTTGTCAAATGGTACTGTGACCAAATTTAAACTGTAATCCATGAGGTAGTGAGAGAAAGCTCTCTGCACAGGATCACGTAATGAAATTATAATTTTCGACTTTGGGTTAAATTGATGTATTTTTTCTGCAACCCCAGGATAAAATAAATAGGAAACACTACATTCTCCAGCAATTAAATTACCTTCCTTTGCTTGGAAAAGCTGAAGATATTCATCTTGTGTTGTTACGTTTTTCTTTTTATAATATAATGCTTGTGCTTCAATTTGTTCTTTAGAGAAATAATTAGGCTCTTTATCTGAACTCATACATACCTGAGGATGATTGGATAGATAGGCATATAATGCAGTAGTGCCAGCTTTAGGCGAACCTATAATAAAGAAATCAGGTTTGATCTGTTTCATACATAAACTTACTTAATAACTAACCAATGCGAAAGATCGCGGTCTAGTTCTTTACTTAATGCTTCAATTTCATTCGCAAAAATCGAATTTAACCATTTTCGGTCTTCTATGTTCATTTTTTCTTGACCATCCTTCTTGAAGAATAAAGCCTTTACCCTAGGTTGTATGGAATTAGGAAGAACTCGAAATATTTTTCTCTTCAATCCTATTTGTGTTAGAAAGTGTATAAATTTAATGTTCTTTGGAACTTTGGCTTCATTGTGTTTTTCTTTAAAGTTGATATTTATTTCTGAATCTAAATTCAGAAACTCGAACACGTCTTTTATTACTTTTGGTGTGTTTGCTTTTAAATCATCTAAGAGAAGTATCTTAAACTGATCTGGACCAAAATTTCTTTTGAAGCGTTTAATCTGTTCGTTATACATTCCCAATTCAATATATAAATGTGATTTGCCCCATCCCTTATTCGGTTTCAAAATATCTTGCTCTAGTTCTTTTTTGAAAGGCAAAACAGCACGACCATCTCGTATGTTTGCTAAATAGTGAGAGTAAGCTCTATCAACTGGATTTCGAAGTATAGCGATCAATTTTACCTCAGGTAATGTTGATTTAATATTTTCGGACGCTACTTTACTATAAAGATATGAGTTGCTTATCTCTCCAATTCGCTTCTTTCCTTCAGCAAATTTAAATAATAGTTTGTAATCTTCTTCTAACTGTACATAGGCTCCCCATTGATCCTCTTTCATATCGCCACGCACATATTTCGATACGTTTAGATTTTTCATTTTTTCGTGGTGTTTATATTCCGGACTAAACTCTTCTGGATGGATATCATTGGAAAAATAATTCGGTTCCTTAATTGGACTCATATACACATCTTTGTGCTGTTTCAGATAATGATAAAGGGAAGTAGTCCCACATTTCGCAGCTCCAACCACCAAAAAATTGGGTAGTATATTTGTATTTATTTCAACCATTCGCTTAGATCTCTATTTATTAATTTTGATAATTGTAAGACATCTTCCTTCAATAGAATTTTTATTTCTTGAAGAACTTCTTCGTCTTTTTTATTGATTTCCGATTTTTTATAAAGGATTTTTAAGATGTTTTTTTTCAACTTAGTATGTTCCAACAAATTTCTTGCTTTAATTCTAATAAAATCTGATTTTAAAAGAAGTGAAGTTAACTTGTTTGAGGGTACAACAGATTCGTTTTTAAATTCAGGTTCGTTCGGAACAAAGTCATCTTTTACATGTAGAAATTGGAATAAAGTCTTTATTGTCTCCTCTTTATTTTTGTATAGATCTTTTTGAAGTAATACCAGAACATTTTCTTTTGGAAAAACATCAAGATATCTTTTTACTTGCAAGTAATATTGACCAAGCTCTAAGTAGAGAGAGCTGCTTCCCCAACCTTTAGGATCAGCTATTTTGTCTTTTTCTAGGGCTTCACTAAAAGAGTCTTGGGTAAACCCAAGTTTAAGATCCATCTTATAGTGTGAATAAGCCCTGCTTGAAGGTTCACGTAGAATGATAATTATTTTTGCTTTCTGGTTAAACTCGAAAATAGCTTTAGCTGCAACTTCTGAGTAGAGGTAGGAGGGACTTGCTTCACCTTTAATTTGTCTGGGACCTGCAGGTGTAAACAGCTGAAGATATTGATGCAAATCCCTAATGTATGCCCGGTGAATAGTGCGCTTCATTCCATTTTTGAAAAACTGATCAATATTTTCGGCCTTTATTCTGTTTTTAACACTTTGTCTTAAATTTTCTAAATTGATATCCGTGGAAAAAAAATTAGGTTCTTTAATGGGTGCCATATAAATTTCAGGATGCTGATTCAAATAATGAAAAAGCGAGGTGGTTCCTGACTTAGCAGCCCCTACAATGAAAAAATTCGGTTGGTTAGTTTCAATCATATCTTTATTTTAGCCAACTGGATAAATCACGATTGATTAATTGTTGTGTTCTGATGATATCGTTTCTGTAAAAATTCAATAGATCTTCTCTTAGTTTTGCATCAAGAATTAATTTGTTTTCACCTTGTTTCGATGGTTTTCTAAATTGATGCATTATTTTTCTCCTCGTTTTTTCTGCAATCAAAAAATGAGTAATTGGCTTCAATAATGTTTTTACATGGTTATTTTGAAAGAGATATTTAAACCAGAAATTATGTTGTTGTGGATCTGAAATATTGTATTTTACGGAAGTGTCTGGAATAATAGAGCCGTCCACATTTATAAATTTGAACAACTCCTGCATAATTTCTACAGGCTGTTTGGTGAGTTCTTCTTGTAATATCACTTTTACTTTGGTGAAATGTTGTTGAAAAGCAGCAATACCATCTGCATACAAACCCAATCGCTTGTATTGCCACATAAAATCCCAGTTCAATACGGCACGATTCGCTTCTTCTTCTAATGCTGATTCAAGGGATAGATCTTCTTTATCCATTCTTGTAAAATGTTTGTAGCCGCTAAGGAGTCGATCAATTGGTTGTCGGATAACAATGATTATCGGAATATCTCCCAGTGTTTTTTTGATATTTGGAATGGCTGTATCATGATAGTGAAGATAACAAGTAGACACTTCACCAATTGCACCTCCTTGACATTTGGAGTAAAGTTGATTGTATTTATCCTCAGTAAAAATGATGCGAGAACTTTCTCTTCTTCCACGCTCATCTTCCGATTGATTTTTATATAAATCAGATATAAAGAAAAAGGTTTCTTTTTTTGGAATACACACTTCAGGATGTTGTTCTAGATAATAGAACAACGATGTGGTTCCACATTTTGCAACACCAGCAACAAGGAAATTTGGTTTCATAATGAATCAGTGGATGTATTATTCGATCGAGTTAAGCCTGGAATATAGATGGAAAGGAATCCAAATTTTTTATAGACATATAAACAGCCAGCAAAATTTTGAACAATCTTTGCCGACGCAGAAGCAATGGCAGCTCCCGTAATACCAATTCGAGGCACTAGAATAATGTTAAGCGTAATACTTGTAAATGCAGCGAAAAGAATGATGGTATTGTATGGTTTTTGATGCCCTGTCATTTGCAATAGTATCCCAACTGAGCCAGTAATGGAGCTAAAGAAATTTCCAATGGAGAGTATAATTAACGCCGTGCTGGCTTGTTCAAATTCTTTTCCAAAAAAGGAAAGTATCCATTCTGGAAAGATAATGATCAATACGGTAAATGGTAGGGTTGCGTAAAAGAGCATTTTAGTGGATGTAAAAATGGAATCGCGTAGTTTCGAGAAATCATTCTTGCTGTGATATTCGGCAAAAGTGGGACCTTGAATGGCATTGATGGCCATTAATATTATTGCGGACGCAGAAGCCATTTTAAAAGCGGTATCATATAATCCTACTTCAAGTTCTGTCCTAAAAATGCCAATTACTAAATTGTCGATCCAGTTTAAAATAAAAAAGATGGAGCCAGTGATCATCATAGGAAGAGATTCTAATGCCATCTCCTTCATTGATGTTGTTTCAACAACTGCAACTTCTTTTATTCGACTGTATTTATACCATGCAATACTATATAATAATAGGACAAGAATGCATGAAATCATATATCCAAGTGTAGGGCTAATGTTTAGCGCAAAATAATATCCAATAAAAATAAAGGCTACGTTGAATAAAGGAATGATCGCTTTATAAAGAGTGAAACCAATCATGTTTTTCATACCACGAAATGCAGCAGCATGAATATTAATAAACACAAATGGCGCTAATGCAAAACACATTACTTTTAGATGTGTTGTTAATTGCGGTTTGTGAAATACTGCATTCGCTAAATATTCAGCGGTGACAAACAGCAATAATGAAAGAAGCACCGAGCTTATGGCTGTAATTTTGATGGATGTGATAAACGCCGATTTAATAACTTCTGGTCGATCAGCTGCTTTAGCAGCTGCGACTTTTCTAGTGAGTAGATTGTCTAAGCCCAACAATCCAAGAATGGCCAACAATTGCAGTACCGTGAACGATAATGTAAAACTTCCCAAGGCGGTTGGCCCTAACATCCGTGCCACAACAAAAACAAAAAGATACTGAGTTATCATCCCTCCAGCTTTCACCGAAAGTGCAATGCCACCTTTTTCTAGTAGTAAGGATGATTCCTTTTGATTGCCCTTTTTACTCATATCTTCAAAGGCAAAGATGACTATTTTTCCTTCTATAAGTGAGTGTAATTCCTGTTTCTCTTACGAGATTTCAACCACTATAAAAAGAAAAAAGAGGCCGGTTTTGCCGACCTCCTTGGAACTAATGAAAAGTATAAAAAAATGACAATTTGTTATTTATATTTTGGAAATGTGATATATTGCGACAAATTTGATTTTCAAATTGCTGTGGAGCAACAAGTTAAGGTTCTATTTTGCTCGGTTCTTTGAATAAGTAAGCTAGGATCTAGGCATTCTTAAGAGGAGTGATGAATTGCAAATCAGTTAAAGAGTTTAATTTTTATAGGAGGCTGAAGGATTTTATTAACGTAATGAAGTGCCGTTTTTTGATTTAATAATTTTTACAAAGAAGAGAAGGCAAAGTGAATTTTAGCTTATGCTAGTATTAAATTGAAATAAACTTTTGGGTGTGTTATTCATGTTACAGGCGGTTGTTAACATTAATTTAAAAGAGAGTTTATTTAATCAATCGGTTTTACAATTTGGTAATGGTAAGATAATTTGAAAAGTATTCATTTCGGATTTCTGGTTTCTACTTTTGCATTCAATAAAATTCTAAACTTCTCATCGCAGCTGAAATCATGAAAAAATTTACCATCTTATTCTTGTCCTTCATATTATTGTACCAATTGGGAAGTAGCCAAAATGGTTTGGAAGGGGTCATTGTAGAAAAATATTATATTTCTAATGCTGCTGATGCAGCCGGAAGTTCTGGTGTGTTACCAACTGGATCTACTACCTATCGCATTTTTATTGATTTGCTGCCAGGTTATACATTTCAAGCTGCATACGGTGTTCCTAATCATGAACTTCGTTTCCAAACTACTACTTCTTTTTTCAACAATGAAGATTACGGTGCTACCACACCTACTTTTAGTAAAACAAATGCTAGAAATAATACCGTAATGTTAGATTCTTGGTTTAGTGGCGGAGCCTCTTGTGGAGGTAATTTTGGTATTTTGAAACCAGAAGATGGAGTAGCAGGTGGAACCAATGTTATTAATGCAAATGGAATTTTAGCAAACAACGACCCTCTCGCAGGTATTCCTTTAACTGCACAGGATGGAATTTATACAGCTGTAACTCCTTCTGTAACCGTACTCGGTTTTACTCCAGCTCAGTTAGATGTGATCGACGCAATTAGTAATGTTGGAAATTTAATTTCTACAACGAATGCTTCATGGGCTGTTTTGGGTGGTTCAACAGGCCCAATTCCATCTGTAAATAAAATACTAATAGCACAGTTTACGACGAATGGTACATTTTCTTTTAAATTAAATATTCAAATTGGAACTCCTATGCCTGGTGTTTCTCAGAATTTTGTTGCTGAAAATGCAACCGGAAACGAAATTCTTTTCCCTGCATTAATTTATTCCTCTGTTTCTCTTCCTACAGCAGCAGTATCTATCGCAACCAATGTCCCATTCCCGGTTTGTACCGGAACATCAGTGGTTTTTACCGCTACTCCTGTAAATGGTGGTGCTACCCCTTCTTATCAATGGAAGAGGAATGGCGCTAACGTAGGTACCAATAGCCCTACGTATACTACTTCCGGACTTGTTGCCAACAATGTCATTACCTGCGTAATGACTTCCAGTATTGCTGGGGCGCTGAATAATCCGGCTACGTCAAATGCGATCACAGCACAAATAATTGCAAAACCTGTAGCCAATATTGTATCTACCGGACCTACCACCTACTGCTCCAGTGCGAATGCCTGTACATTATCAACTACGGCTGTAGCGGGTGACACGTATTTATGGTTTAAAGGGTCTACAAGCATTGCCAATTCTAACAGTCCCACGTATGTTCCAAACTCTACTACTTCTAAAACGTACAAAGTACAAGTAACAAATAGTGGTGGTTGTAGCAAAACATCCAGCACCGTAAGTATTACAGTAAATCCGTTACCGGTTGCAACGGTAACCATTTCCGGACCTACTACGTTTTGTAAAGGCTCAAATGCTTGTACGCTGACAGCGAACAGTGGCGCAGGACTTACTTACCAATGGAAAAAAGGAAGCGTTAATGAGGCTGGAGCTACCGGAATTTCTTTTCAACCTAATGCTACAAGCACTGGTTATAAAGTTCAAGTCACCAATGCAAATGGTTGTTCTAAAACTTCTAGTGCAACAGCTATAATCGCTAACGCACTTCCAACTGCAACAATTACCCCACAAGGTCCTACTACTTTTTGTAGTGGTGACAGCGTAGTTTTAAAGGCTAATAGCGGGGCTGGATTAACTTATCAGTGGATTAAAGGCGTTATACCACAAGCCGGTCAAACGTCAATTAATTACACAGCTAAATCACAAGCTTCTTATAAAGTAACTGTAACGAATGCTAATGGTTGTACAAAAAATTCATCATCGGTTTCAATAACTGTTAATTGTCGTGAAGGGGATTCATTCGGAATTTCTGATGGAAATGAAAGTCTTTCTACTTATCCAAATCCAACGAATGGTCCATTCACAATAAATTATTATAACAATGAATTAATTTATACTGATGCACAAATAGTAATTCTAGATGTTTTAGGTCGAGTGATTTATACGGAGGAAGTTGAAATTGTTGATGGAGTATTTAACAAAGAACTTTCGTTGGAGAACCCATTAGTGAATGGAATGTATTTTGTTTCCTTAAACTATAGTGGAAAGGGAATTACCAATAAGTTCTTGGTTGATTAATGTACATTTATTAGCATAAATTTCAAAAAGTTTAATTCAAGTTAGTAATGAAAAAGTATTGTTGGTGTTATTTGTTTTTTTGTTTTATATTGAATTCAAATGCAAATGCACAAAAAGGGTTGGAGAATATTATAGTGGAGAAGTATTATATTTCTACAGCTGCCGATACAATAGGAACAGAGCTAGGAGGGTATCTTCCTATTGGCTCTGTTACTTATCGTGTGTATGCCGACTTAACTCCTGTTCATCGACTTCAAGCCATTTATGGGGAAGCCCAACATGAATTAAAAATTGCTACTACAACTCGTTTTTTTAATTGTGCAAAAAATGATGGAAAGTCATCCACTGACATAGAACCTTCTTTTCTTAAAGAAAGCACTTTGCTGTTGGATTCATGGGTCAGTGTAGGTGCTGCATGCTTAGATTATCAAGCTGTGTTGAAATCAATGGATGATTCGCTTCCCACTTTTGTTGAAAGTAATGAACTGAATATTTTGAGAAATGAAGAAAAGGATCTAGGTATTCCATTGACAATAGTAGATGGAATGAAGAAGTTGAAACTACAACCAGGTCCTGTGTTTTTCAATTTCGATAAGGAGTTGCAAAATTTCCAGTATGCATTTCGAGATTCAGTAAATGGCATCATCAGTACACTCAATGGTGCTTGGGCTTCTTTTGGTGGATCTGTGGGCCCACACCCTCAAAATCAAGTTTTGTTAGGTCAATTTACTACCGATGGTGTATTTAGTTTTGAATTGAATTTGTTAATAGCTATTCCAGGAGGAGGTTCTGAAAAGTTTGTCGCAAAAAATCCGGTAGATAGCGAATTTGTGTTTCCAGCTTTAATTTATACTTCTTCACCTAACAATAAGTCGCCTCAAATCTTGTTGGCTGTTGATCAACAGCAAAAGAAGAAAGGAGTAAGTGCAATTGAATTATTGGCAACGGCCAGTGATGAGGATGGAAAAGTAGTAGCTGTCGATTTTTATGTTAATGATAGATTGGTTTATACAGATTCTACTTTTCCGTTTGCATTTAGCTATAATGGAAATTCAAAGGATGCCATAGTATCAGCTTCTGCCATAGACGATAAGGGAACTAAATGCAGATCTAAAAATATATTTCTTTCTGGTACTATTTCTCAGCACGATTAATAACCAGGTTTGTTAAATTATTGTTTTCAATTGGTACCAATTTTGGTATTCCTTAACTCAAAGTTAATCTTCTTTTAAACAATAATAAAGGGTAATTGTTGAGTTTTGTCGTCTGATTGCTTCTATACAAAGCAACTGATTTTGGAACTAGTATACTTAACATTATCAATTAATATTTAATACCATTTATTATGAAAAAATTAATACTCCTTTCTGGACTTCTCATGACCAGCTTGTTTCTTCAAGCACAAAATGGGTTGGAAAATATCATTGTAGAAAGATACTATGTATCGGAGCCAAATGATACAAATGCAAATTCTACTGGAGGTATTCTTCCTGTGGGATCTGTAACCTACCGCATTTATGTGGATATGTTACCAGGATATAAATTTCAAGTATGTTACGGAGTTCCAACTCATGAAATGAGAATTGAAACTTCTACTTTGTTTTTTAATAATGAAGATCGTGGCTCTACATCACCTAATTTCTCCTTTGTGAATGCAGCAAAGAATACCGTAATGCTCGATTCATGGTTGTCAGTCGGAGCAGCATGTAATGGTTATATGGGAGTTTTGAAAACAGAAGATAATGGAGTAAATAACATCATTAATAACTTTTCGCCACAGGTGTTGCAAGGTACAGATGCTTCTGCCGGAATTCCATTGACTACGCAAGATGGTTTGATTTTAAGTGCTCCAGAGCCTTTTAATGAATTAGGTTTGACAAATGATATTATCGTTTTTGATAATCAGAATGATGGTACAAATGGACCTTTGTTTTCAAGTTTTAACGGTTCTTGGGTAGCTTTAAATGGAGCTTCAGGTCCTGATACTTCGATTAACAAAGTATTAATAGCGCAAATTACAACCGACGGAACTTTCTGCTTTAAATTGAATGTGCAATTACGCTCTCCAATACCTGGTGTTGTTGAAAATTATGTTGCTGACAGCCCAACTGGAAATGAAATTGCTTTTCCAGGTTTACAATATTGTTCAAATGTTGGAAATCCAGAGTTTGCAGTGGAAGGTCCTGCGTTTAGTTTGTATCCAAATCCAACGCATGATATTTTTAGTATGTGGGTTTTTGCAAGCAGACAACCTGGAATATACAATTACAAAATTTATTCGATGGATGGAAAGCAGATGTTGAGTAAATCTTTAGGCGTTACTCAAGCTGATGTAATGGAGAAAGTGGATTTGTCAGCTTATCCTTCTGGAATATATTTTGTGGAACTTTCTGTTGAAGGACACTCTTCTACCAAGAAACTAATTAAAAATTAATTGTAACTGGTAAATAGTTCTAGTTTGATTAATTCTTGAAATTATTAAGTTAATGATGAATGTATTGTATCGTTTGTTAATTGTAATAGGCTTCCTATTTTTATTTGTTAATTCTGCAAAATCACAAGGCGTGATTCGAGGAAAAATAACAGATGCAAATGGAGAAACATTGATTGGAGTAACTGTCGTTGAGAAAGCAAATCCAAGCAATGGACAAGTTAGCGATTTAGATGGTAATTATTCGATAAAGATTGTAAATAGTGAACCTGTCGTTTTGTTAATCACTTATGTTGGCTTTACTACTATTGAACAAACTTTTCAGTTAGCGAATAATGAAATTAAATTACAAAACTTTGTTTTGAAAAGCGCTGCAACTGAAGTTAAAGAAGTGGAAATTGAAGCTAAAGCAATTAAAGCTGCAGATTACTATATGGAGAATATGAAGAAAAAGTCGGCAACAACCATCGACTATGTTTCTTCAGAAACCATGCGTAAAACTGGTGATAATAATGTATCTAATGCCATCGCTCGGATCACAGGTGTTTCTACAAGTAGTGCCGGTTTCATTACAGTAAGAGGCATTGGTGATCGATACGTGCGTACTACTATTAATGGAGCAACCATTCCAACATTAGATCCATTTACCAGTAATATCAAATTGGATTTTATTCCAGCAAATTTGGTCGACAATATTATCATTACGAAAACGGCTTCTCCTGATCTTCCTGGAAATTGGGCAGGCGCTTATATTTCTGTCGAAACAAAGGATTACCCAGAAAAATTATCGATTACGGTGGAATCACAAATCGGATATAATTCACAGAGTACTTTTAAAAATGTATTAACAACAGATGGAAGTGCTACCGATTGGTTAGGATATGATGATGGATTCAGAGATCGTGATCATAACCACGTGCAATATATTAATCGTCCTACGCAGTATCAAGAACTATGTGCATTGGGTTTGAAAGATTATTTTGCTGGCTTGGGAGTAACAACGAGTTGGGATCAAGGTACTGAAGCTGGAAATAATTATTTCAAATTGGGACTTATTCAATTAGGATTATTAGGGGCAGCAGAGATTAATGACCCAGTAGCTTACAATAACGCATTATCATTATATGCTGCGAATTATGAATTGCAGGCTTTTGATAAAGTAAATGAATCTTTGCCGGTGTATGGAAAATCTTTTCCTAATAATTGGATTCCGTTTAAGAAGAAAGCTCCACTTAACTTCAGTCAAAGTTTTGGAATCGGTAATCAAATAAACATAGGCAAGAACGATGTTATTGGATTTTTATTTGGATTGAAGTATAATAGCTCGGTCTCATATGATCCATCTGCCAGCGGTACACGTATTGAGAAGCGAGGCGCTGAAGAGCAAACTTTATATACTTCTTCTCAAAACTTGAGTCGAGAAGCCAATGGATGGAGTGCTTTGATGAATTTGGCTTATAAATTTAACCCGAATAATTCAGTCTCTTTTTTATTTATGCCTAATCTGAATGGAACTAATAACACACGCGAAATTTACCAAAATGATCTGATTGATTTTCCTGGATTAAGTTCCACTGTCTATGATCAATATTATGAGGAGCGTAAACAGTATATTTATCAAGCAAAGTCAGAAAATTATTTTCCGAAGTTGAAGACAAAAGTAGAATTAAATGCATCTTATGCTGATGGAAATAGTGATGTTCCTGACTTTAAAACATGGAATGTACTCGATCTAAATGGACAGCTTTTAAGTGGGATAGGAGGAAACAGTAGATTTTTTAGATATCTTGATGAAAATGTACTTGATACAAGAGCAAATATTTTGTTTCCCATAAATGAGAAACCTGGTCTAAATCGTGACTTTAGTTTTGGAGCTTCAAGAGTATGGCAGGAGCGAGATTTTCAACAGTATTCATACAGTCTAGGTGCAACTGATAGCAGTGGAAATATTCAATCAGCTTCTTATTTTATTCCCAATAATGATTTAGATGCATTTTTAGATCCTTCGGAGTTTGATATAGAAAGTTATTTTTTTCAAGGGATTCCGAAGCGCCGAGCTAAGAAATTTTATTTTGATGATCCAAACCCAGCAAATCATACTATCGGTAATTCAGAAGTGTTAGCCGCTTTTGCAATGTTGGATTATAGTTTGAATTTTAGATGGCGCGCTTCCGTTGGTTTGCGAGTTGAAAAGGCAAAGCTGTTTGCTGATGTGTATGAATACGATCAGAAAGGGTATGGAGTAAATGATTTTAGACGCCGATTTGAAACCGATATTTTTTTGCCAAATCCCGGTAATTTTAATTTAACAAAGTATCTCCCAAGTCTTAATGTGATTTATAAGCTTAAAGAAGAAGAGAAAGTGGCTATGAATTTAAGAGCGAACTATAGTCGTACTACTGCTTATCCTAGTATTCGCGAAATCACAGAAACCAATGTGTATGATTTCGAACTGCGAACTTTTGTTTTTGGTAATTCTAATTTGAGAGAAGTGGATATTGATAATTTCGATGTTCGATGGGAAACGTTTTATAAATCCGGTACTTCTATATCTTTAAGTGGATTTTATAAAGATTTTGCTAATCATATTGAATTGGTTAATTCAGTAGGAGGATATTCTTGGCAAAATGTTGATAATTCATTCGTAGCCGGAATTGAAATAGAAGGAAAGAAAAATCTTACAAAACAATTTGAAGTTCGTGCTAATATTGCCGTTATTAATTCTGAAACAAATTTTAATTATAGAACAGTAAATGTAGTGAATGGAATTCGTACAGAAGTTCCTGGTGAGTTAATAAAGCGCAAAATGTTTGGTCAATCTCCCTATGTAGTAAATGCGATCGTTAGTTATCGCTTGGAGAAATCTAAAATTTTAATCACCGCCTCTTATAATATTCAAGGTAAGAAATTGGTAATTGCAAGTGATGAATTGGCTCCTGCCGTTTATGAGCTACCAAGAAACGTATTGGACATGAAGATAACAAAGGAGTTAGGAAAGCATTTTGTACTAGCTGTTAATATCAGAGATATTTTAAATGAACCCGTAACACGAGAGTATGATAATGATAGTTCTCTTGGTAAGAAAAATTACGATAGCTTTCGTTGGGGAACAAATTATAATTTAGGATTAACCTATCGACTCTAATTCGCTAGAATATGAAAACATATACTATTACTAAAATTCTAATTTGCTTCTTCCTTTTTATGGTAGGGATGTTGTCAAGTCATGTTGCTACCTCTCAAATTGCAGGATTGCAAGTGGAAACTTATTATATCGCTGATGCAAATGATGCGACCGACACCACGGGTGGCCGATCACTTTCTGTAGGTGAAAAGACATTTCGTATTTATGTTGAATTGATGCCAGGTTCAAGAGTGAAAAAAGTGTACGGAGATGTTTATCACCCATTAACTATATCAAGTACGTATCCCTTTTATAATAATATTGATCGACCTGCTAGCGTTTTTGGATATCAAATAAAGTCATCTTGGATCTCAGATAATCCAACGCTGGCGTTGGATAGTTGGTTAACAATTGGAATGGCTACTACCACACAGAAAGGGGTATTGAAATCTTTAGATCCCGATGGTGATGATATTGCAGGTTTGAATAATACAGGTGGAACGGCTTTGATTACTTCAGGACTTTTAGCGAATACAGACCCCTTAATTGGAATTCCTTTAACTACAGCAGATGGGTTAGTTCCAAATAATTTCGCATTAGGGCAATGGACTGATGTCGGGTTTAAAGATTTGAGTGGAAATGATACTACTGTTTTTGGACCTATCGCTATAGGAAATAATCTTACATGTAATAATTGCGCTATTCAACAAAATAATGCTCTAAGCGGTCCAACCGTTGACTCCACGAAGGTCCTCATCGCTCAGCTAACTACTTTTGGCGAACTCTCATTTCAAATAAATTTAACTATTGAAGAGTTAGATAGTTTAGGAAATTATTCATTGGTTAATTATGTTGCAACTGATGATACGCTTTTATCAGGTGAACAAGTAAGTCCATTTTTACAATACCCTCAGGCTTGTGGTTGTAGAGATACTCGGTATTTGGAATATGGTGCCAATTATGGTTGTGATAATATGGATTCTTGTAAAACACTAATTGTTTTTGGTTGTACAGATACTATGGCTTGTAATTATGATCCAAGCGTTAATTTTAATATAAGCACTTTATGCTGTTATCCTGGTAAATGTAATGATAGAGATATAAGTCTTGTTTGTCCCGAATTAAATGGAGGTAGATTTGCAAAATCTACAGTGAATGTATTTCCTAATCCAGCCGCAGATCAGATTTCGATTGAAGTATATTCAAAGAGTGTGGGTGATGCATCAGTGAAATTCTTAGATGTGATGGGAAAGGTAATTCAAGATTTCTCGTTCACATTAGATAGTGAGATTACGAAGAGAAATATCGATATTTCTTTTTTAAGGGATGGGGTGTACTTTATTTTAGTTTCTCATCATGATAAATCAGAATCGAAACGTATTGTAAAAATAAAATAAGATGGAATTTATATTTTCTGGAATTAAACATTTTATGATATTGATTATGGTTATTGTAAAAGAATCCCTGCAAGCAATAGGAAATTATTATAAGTCAAGCTTGCCTTTACTTTTTATTTGTTTTTTCTTTTTTGTCACATCTTGTGATGATAAGGAAGAAATGGAAGTTCCTGTTGAAGTCAGTTCAATGACGGATATTGATGGCAATGTTTATAAAACAGTTAAAATCGGTAACCAATGGTGGATGGCTGAAAATTTAAATGTTACAACTTATCGTAATGGTATTCCAATGACTTTATTGATAGATGATCTGGTTTGGAATGATACTATTCCGGGGTACTGCACATATAATGGCGGTTATGGTAAGTTGTATAATGGATACGCTGTAGTGGATACAAATAATATCGCTCCAATAGGTTGGCATATACCTACTGATCTGGATTGGAAAAAATTAGAAGCTTATTTGGGGATGAGTGGAGGAGCTGCTGATAAAACAGGATGGAGAGGTACTTCCGAAGGTGATAAATTAAAAGCTCAAGGTATAGATAAGTGGTTCCGATATGGTGAAGTATGGGGTACGGATAGTTATCAATTTAGAGCACTAGGAGGATCTTGCAGAATTTATAATGGAAGTTTTGGAAATCCAGGTATTAACTATGCTGGATTTTGGTGGACATCCTCAGTAAATGCGAATGATTTATTTTTTCGATATCTCGACTATAAAAAATCTGGAATTTATCGCGGATATGATACCATGAAAATGGGTTGCAGTATACGTTGTGTTAAGGATTAGTAAATACTATTTTGATTAGAATAGAAGGAGCGACGTAATGTCGCTTTCTTTTCGATGTTTTTTCAAGAATAATGTAGTTTATTTTGTGATAACTGATGTTATTTTTTTTGACCCATATTAAGTTAATGTGAACCATTTATTTTTTTCTGAAATCGGTTAACATACAAGAGAAATTTAAATAAAGATTTGATAAGTTAATGGAAATGTCCAACTGCATTTCGCGCCCTACATTTGCCTCATTCTTCAGCTGAATTAAAAACAAAAAAATCTATTAAAAAAAATGAAAAAACTTATCTTAAAAATGACTACTGCAGCAGCTATGCTTGTTGCTATGTCCAATGTGAGCAATGCTCAAAACAATTTAGGAGCCGATTGCGGTTGTCCTACTGTATCTTCAAGACCAGTAGTGAATCTTGGATTGCGCGCGGATGTGAATGGTAACTTAACGGATGTCAATACAACTTTGTATTGCGATACGGTTTATACCATTGGTGCTCCAGGAAACGTAGCTCAAAAAATTTATGTTTCTAGTGGAAAAACGTTAACTGTTAATCCAGGAACAGTTGTAAAGACTTATGATACGAATGTAAACTCTGCAGCTAGTTCATTGGTTGTTACAAGAGGTGGTAAAATTAATGCTGCTGGTTCTCCAACTTGTGGTATTGTATTTACTTCTATTCTTGATAACATGGATGGAACACATCCAATCGGAAATCGTGGAGAATGGGGTGGTGTAGTAGTGATGGGTAATGCACAAGTAAATAGAATTGCAAATCCTGCAGGTGTTACGACTCAAAATGGCGAAATGTTTATGGAAGGACTTTCTACCGCAGATACTCGCTCTATTTTTGGTGGCGGTTTAACTTACAATAATAATGACAATTCTGGAATATTGAAGTATGTTTCTATTCGTTTTGCTGGTGTTACTATTGCTCAAGATGTTGAGTTAAACGGATTGTCTTTAGGTGCAGTGGGAAGTGGAACTACTATCGAGAATATCGAGATTCTATCTAATGATGATGATGGTATCGAATTTTGGGGTGGTACTGTAAATGTAAAGTATGCTAATTTCATGTTCGTTAATGACGATGGTTTTGATTTCGATATTAACTACGATGGAAAGATGCAATTCTTATTTGGTTTGAAAGCACCTGCTGCTATTGCTTCTGGTGGAGAAAGTGGTTTCGAGTGGGATGGTGACGAAGGTTCATCTACATTCTATAATAACTTTTCTCAGGCTAGTACTGGTTGGAGATCTCACCCTGTAGTTTACAATGCTACTATTATTGGAAATGGTTCAAATACAAGTGCGAGTGGTACAGGTACAACAACTGGAAACCCATTCGGAATTAGCTTTAAAGCTGATGCTGAAGGTGAAATCTATAATTCAATCTTCACAGGTTTCCGTGGTGGTGTGAATATGCAAAATGGAGTAGATTCATCTAAAATTAACTATGATTTAAATTTGATAAAAATCGGATGTAACCATTTCGTAGGTTGTACTTTCCCTGCTTCTGCTGGAAACGTGCAATTATCAGGTACTGATTCTACGAAATTCTTCACAACGGATAATAATGTAAACACAAACTCTATTGCTGGTTTCGATTATTCTTTCGCAATCACTTCTAGCGCAACAAATCCTGTAACAGATAATATCGATGTTGTTCCTTCTAGTAACTTATCTACTGTTTGTACTCCTCCTGCTGATGGATTTTTTACTCCTGCAAACTTCCGTGGTGCATTTGAAGCTGGTAAGAAGCCTTGGTTAAACAAGTGGGCTTACACTTCAATTGTAAACGTTACTCCAGGTTTAGCACCATGTCCAACTGATTTTACAGGTGACGGTGTAACTAACACTTCTGACTTCTTAATCTTTGTTGCTCAATTTAACCTTTCTTGTAATTAATATTCTTTAAATCAATAAATCATTAACTAAAAAAATTATGAAAATTAAAAATATATTAGCAGGACTTGCTTTCTTGCTAGTAGGAACCGCTGCGCATTCTCAAGGTTTAGAGAATATTATCGTAGAGAAGTACTATGTCTCAAATGCAGCGGATGCTGCTTCTGCCAATGCTGATTTAACGTCAGCTGGCTATCCAACTGGTACGCTACCAGTAGGATCTGTAACCTTCCGTGTTTATGCGGATTTATTACCAGGTTGGGGAATTCAATCCGTATACGGAATTCCTTCTCATCCATTGGTATTAACTACTTCAACAAATTTCTATAACCATTCAAATGGTAATACTACTGGAGGAAATTTCTCTAGCAGTAGTGCAGCTATCATTGGTTCTGGAACAACTTTTTTAGATTCTTATTTGTCTTGTGGTGCTATTGCTCCTGCACGTTTCGGAGTATTGAAAGCAGAAGATGCGGTTGCAGGTGGAGCTAATTTAGCTTTCAATCCAGTTACAGTTCTTGCTAATAATGATCCAAGTGCAGCTCCAGCAATTACAACTGCTGACGGTATGTATAACACGGCTGGTGTACCTTCTTTGCTTTCTCTTACTTTGTTAGGTGATGCAGCGAGCCCATTGGTAAACATGTTTACGGATGGTTCTGTAGTTGGAAATAATTACACAAGTACAAATACTTCTTGGGGAGTATTGGGTGAGCAAATTGGTGCTTTTCCTACTGGAACTAACCGTGTGTTATTAGGTCAGTTTACTTCTAATGGTGTGTTTCACTTTGAATTAAATATTCAAATTCGTAACAATACTACTTTCGCAATTCAAAACTATGTTTCTTCAAATCCAACAGGTGCTGAAATTTTGATGCCTAGCTTGTCAGGAACATTTAACGTAGCTAACATCAGCCCAACAATCAGTATCACCAATCCTTTGAATGGTGCTTCTTTCTTTGTAGGTGATGCAGTTGCTATCAATGCTACTGCTGCTGATGCAGACGGTAGTGTTGCTTCTGTGGAATTTTTTGTAAATGGTGTTTCAATCGGAGTTGATAATACGGCTCCTTATACTACTACATGGACTGCTACTTCAGGTAACAAAGCGTTAACAGCTAGAGTTACTGATAATGCAGGTGCTCAAACAACTTCTGCTGCTGTGAATATCACAGTGGGTGTAAACGTTGCTCCAACAGTAAGTCTTACCGCTCCTGCAAATGCTGCTAACGTTGTTGGTGGAACTGCGGTAAACATTGATGCGAATGCTGCTGATGCTGATGGTACTGTTGCTAATGTTGAATTTTTTGTTGATGGTGTTTCTGTAGGTGTTGATGCAACTTCTCCTTATTCAGTTAGCTGGACCAGTGGTGCTCCTTTCGGTAATCGTGTAATTACTGCACGTGCAACTGATAACTTCGGTGCTCAAACTACTTCTGCATCTAGAACAATATTTATATTGAATCCTGCAGGTGCTCCTTATTTGATAGGTAATATCGTGAGTACTTGTGTTCCAAGTAACTTCTGTTTGCCAATTAAAGCGTCTACATTGAGTCCAGTTTCAAACGTGATCGGTTATGATATCGTTCTTGATTATGATGTAACTAAAGTTACTCCTACTGGTGCTATCGTAAGAAGTAATGATTTACTTTCTCCAACTTACAACTACAACCAAGTAAGCACGGCTCATTCAATTGATGCGGTTAATGGTAAAATGCGTATCGCTGTATACTTCAATTCTGGAGCTCCTGCTGCTGCACGTTTCTCTGGTTCTGGTGAAATCATTTGTGTTGAATTTGCAAAGACTGCTGGTTTCTTGAATGTAGATACTGCTATTTTCAAAGCGGATACTTTGTTAGAAAGCCGTATCACAGGTGTTCAATTACAACCTGTTGATTCTGGTTTGTTCTCTACGTATAAGGATAGTATCTTTAATAGCTCATTGCGTTTCTGGGAAGATAATAGCCCAATCCGTTACAATGCGGCAGCTCCTAGTGATTATTTAATCACTAATATCTACGGAAACAGTATTGCATGTAATAACCGATCATTGGTTGCAGTTCAACCTGACGTGAATGGTAATTTCTCTTACAATATCAATAATGGTCCAAAGTTAGAAGTGATTAAGGATATCGCTGCTGCAACAGATGTACAACCTGTAGTAAATGGTTTCGATGCGTTCTTAACACGTCGTGTATTAATTCTTGATGCTAGCTTCACTCCTTCAGTTTATCAAATGATTGCAATGGATGTGAATATGGATGGTGTGGTTTCTTCTGGTGACCTTACTCAAATTAACCAACGTGCGGTATTGTTCATCCCTGAATTCCAACAAGCTTGGAACTATGATGCAAGTGGTAATCCAATCCTTCCTGTACGTCCTTCACGTGACTGGCAGTTTGTTGATGTTACAACAGTAAGTTCTACTCCGGCTTATTATATTTCTACTACCTATCCTTCAAATGATGGTATCGGTTTCAGTAAGAACAAAGTTCCGGTTGTTGCTTTCTGTAGCAATATTCCAGTTCTTGATTACTCTGGTTGCCCAATTATCGGTACTGAGTCTTACAAAGGAATCTTAGTGGGTGATGTGAATGGTAATTACTCTTCTAACAATGGCGCACCAAGTCCTTTCAGAGTAGGTTCTACTGATAAGGTGAGCTTCAATTTGTCAAATGCAATTATTGCAAATGGTTTTGTAACGATTCCTGTTTCTTTCCAATCGAGTGAATCAGTAAATGCAATTGACTTCTCATTGAAAATGAACAATGCTAAACTTAGCTTTGATGGTGTTGAAGATTTAACTGGTAAAATGATGATCATGTCTCATTATAACACCAACGATCAAACCATCCGTTTTACTTCGAATAGCATGGATGCAATCGAGAAAAATACGCAAGTATTAAACGTTCGTTTCGCTATCAATGGAAATGAAATGACAGCTAGTGATTTATCTAATTTAACTGCTTACTTGAATGGAGAGCACGTACAATTGGATGTGAACACTGAGCGTTCACTTTCTGCTGAAAAGTTGAATGTATCTGTTTATCCAAATCCAGTGAATAGCATGTTGAATGTATTAACATCTGAAAATGCTCAAATCGAATTATCTGATATGAGTGGTCGTGTAGTTCTTGCAGTTGCTAATGTTTTAGCAGGTGAGAAACTTGAAATGGATGTGAAAACATTATCAAATGGTGTTTACATGTTGAAAGTTTGGAATGGTGGATTTATCTCTACCAGCAAAGTAGTAGTGAAACACTAATTGAATTGGGGTTTTGACAAGGCTTCTGGATTTTTCCCGAAGCCTTTTTTTTGTTATGAAAATTAACATTGAAGTAATTTTAATATTGTCTTAACATCCCCTTGCAACTTAAAAAGTAATTTAGCAGTGTATTTTAAATTAAAAAATTCAGTAGGTGAAGTCGTTTATATTATTTCTTTTTTTAGTGTGGTCAATATTTTTTGACAGCAGCTGCCTTGCCCAAATAAAGAATACTATTTTTCAAGACCAAAATAGGGAGTATTTTTACATAAATTCAACGCAAGAAATGAAGGATCGAAATACTTTCTTTTCAGTTTCTAGTAGCGCTGATACAATAGATTTTAATAGAAGTAGCTTTATAGCTATTATTTCTTCCTCAGGCCCTACTTCCATTTGCCCCGGACAAAGCGTTGTATTAACCGGAAACGGTGGCAGTGGTTACACTTATTTGTGGACCACAGGTCAAACAACTAAGTCTATTACAGTAAACCAACCAGGGGTGTATGGATTAACTATTTTCTGTTCGAAGTGCAATAACGCTACTTATGTGGCAAATCCCATCACTATTAACACCAATACATTAGTGACAGATTTAAATACCAATGGCATCGTAGATGTGGCGGATTATAACATTTTTTTGGGCAAGTACCTCACACCCTGCCTCGGTTGCCAGGAGGATTTTTATCCGGATGGTTTTGTTGACACCCGGGATTATCTGATTTGGGTAGCCGATATTTTTAAAACATGTAATTAATTAGTTGGGCGTTCTTTTAGTTAACAATTCCCTTACACAAGTATAATTCGCAGTTTACATCAATTTCATTTTGCAGTAGTAAATTTGTAAGATAGAAATGGAAATCATGAAAAGTTTAAAAATAGTAGGATGTGCCTGGATGCTTATGCTCCTTTGTGCTCAACCCATCGCAGCAAAGTCTTTTGTTGTTAATGTTAGTGGATCTTCTGAAAGTTGCAAGAATTATGAGGTTATCAATGTTGCAGAACTTGCTAATGATGCAATGCTCGGTACCGTTTCTATTGATTCTGCCGATTCTGTTTTTTTTAGTATGAATAATGCTATTTATAATGGAACTCATGTTTCTTTTCCGATTTATTTTAATTCAGATGATTTAATTTATTCATTCGATTATTCTTTTAAATACAATCACAATCGAATTACTTTTGATACGATATCAATGGAGCCTGCTGGACAACCATTATTAGCGTTTTTCCATTATAATACCAACGATTCCACAGTACGTTTTACTTCAAGTAATCTCGTGGCTATTGCAAATGGAGTTCCTATCGCTATGATTCATTTTGATTTTGTTGGGGGTACCACTCCTTTGTTGGATTCTTCCGATTTGTATAACTTGAAAAGTTATTTGAATGGTGATGCAAGTTCCGAAGTGATTATTCCTCCTACAACTGTAGGTCTGAATGATAATTTAGCTGCTGAATGGGGCCTAAGCCTTTTTCCAGTACCCACAAGTAGCGAATTGAATGTTAAAATTAACCGTGATGCGAATATGGAAGTACTTTCGCTCGATGGAAAATTGGTGATGTCGAATGTTAATTTGTCTTTTCAAGGAATTAACACGTTGAATTTACAAGATCTTCAGAATGGTATTTACCTGGTTCGCGTGATCAGTGAAGGAAGTGTTTTTTCTAAGAAGATTGTAATTGCAAAATAATCAAACCCGAGAAACTAAAGGAATTTGATTTATCTTTCTTCGTTGGTGTTGAATAATTGATGTTCCTGTTGAATCTTGTCCTCATAATTTTGGTTGAGGATATGATTTTTGTACCAATACCCCGATTCTTTAATAGTGCGCTTTTGATTTGTATAGTCGATATGTACTAAGCCAAAGCGCGGATAATATCCTTCAGCCCACTCGAAATTATCGTGTAGAGACCAAACAAAGTATCCGCATAATTTTGAACAATCTATCCTTGCTCTATTGATATGGAGCATATAGTTTTTTAAGTAGTTCAGTCGCTGAGAATCCTTAATTTCATTACCTGTAACATGATCAGGAAAGGCAGCGCCATTCTCACTGACAATTATATTTTTTATTTCCGGATAAGCAGCATATTTGTGAATGAGTGCATGAATGCCTTCTGGATATATTTCCCAATTGAGTAAGGTATGAGGAACTTGACGCGTTCTAGCATCAATAAGTTTAGCGTTAATGTAAGGTGTAAACCAAGAATGCTTCACCACCTCTCGCGTGTAGTTTTGAATTCCGATGAAGTCAGGGTTTGCTTTTAATAAAGTCTCATCATCTTTCTGATAAAATTTTTCTATTTCTTTTAAGAAAGGAAGTTCTTTAATCGGATAACCATAACCTAAAAGGGGCTCTACAAAAAATCTATTCATTAAAGCATCTACACGAATAGCCGCTTGTTGATCATTGCTTGATTCACTGAAAGGTGTAATCCAAGAGCATGAGTAAGTTGTTCCTACATTGAAAGAAGTATTGTGTTCTTTAATTTGTCTAATCCCGCCAGCTTGTGCTAAGGATGCATGGTGTGCAGCGGAAAGAAAGCTGTTCATCCCCTTTTTTCCTGGAGCATGAATCCCTAAAAAATATCCAGCACCAGTAAATACTAAAGGCTCGTTCAATACCATCCAATCGGAAACTCGATCACCAAATTTATGAAGCATCAATGCAATATACTCACTAAACCATGAAAGTATATCTCTGTTATTCCAGCCTCCATTTATTTCAAGCTGTAAAGGCAAATCCCAATGGTATAAAGTAACCCAGGGAGTAATTCCTCTTTCTAAACAAGCATCAATAAGTCGATCGTAATAGTCTATTCCTTTTTGATTGATGTTTCTTGTTCCTTGAGGTAAAACTCGTGGCCATGAAATGGAAAATCGGAAATTAGGAATATGTAATGATTGGACGATGTCTAAATCTTCTTCGTATCGATAGTAAAAGGAGTTTGCAATTTCTGGAGTATGACCTCCAGCGATTTTTCCTTTGCGCAACGAAAATTCATCCCAAATGCTGGGCCCTTTTCCCTCTAAATACGAGGCGCCCTCAGTTTGTAGTGCCGATGTCGCAACACCCCAATGAAAAGGTTTTTTTACGTCCTTCACTTAGTACTTAAGCTAGTTTTACTTTAGATGGACGTGTTAATCTTTGTAAAATAGACTGATCAGAATAAAAATTATTTTCGTCTAATTCTTGCCCTGCATGTCTTTCAATAATCTGATCTAATAAATCTGAAGTTTCATCCGGATAATCAACAGAAATTGTATTTAATTGTTGAAACCAACTGTCTAGTTTAGGAAGTTGTTTTTCTTTCAAGTTCGGCAAAATTTCTACACCCATTGATTTTAATACAGCAGCGTTGCAATGTTGTTCGTATTGCGTTTTCATCGGAATGGCCAATAATGATTTTCCCAAATAAAGCGCTTCTGCTGTAGTGCCAAATCCTGCGTTGCATATTACTCCAGAAGATTCTGCCATGCTTTTTACAAAAGTATCTTGGTTGATGGGAATCACTCGAAAATTCCGATGTCGATAGGTTATTTTTGATTTCTTACTGAATAATTGAAAATCAATGTCGGAATAAGTTTTCAATTTCTTGATCACTTTTTCATCATCGTAGCTGGGAAGGTATACCGTAATGTAAGGCTTGGTATCCACTTTTGCATTGCGAATTTCTTGTCGAATTATTGGCGTATGAATACTCGCATCAAATTTTTTAAAATGAAATCCATAATTAAAAGTTCCCGGTGCATAATGATTCAATATCATTTTTCCGAAAGGATCTTTCGTTTTAGGTTTGGGAGCTAATGGATGCAAACTAGCCACCTGATTGCTTAAACCAACACAAACTTTATTTTTCAAATGACATGCCCATGCCGATACCGGTTCGAAATCACTGATGACTAAATCGTATTTTTCTACAGGTAAGCTTTTGATTTCTTTTAAAAGTTGAATTGAATCTAAATTCATATAAGTGCGAAGAATATCGACACCTCCCTGCTTCCCAAAAACAAACCCCATTCCTTTGTAATTATATTCAACAGGAAACGGAACTTTTAAATCCCACTGCGAAGCACTGATGAGAACATCAACATTCGCTTTTTTCTTTAGTATCGGAATGATCTCAAGCGCTCGGCTGATATGTCCGTTACCCGTGCCCTGTATGGCATAAAGTATTTTCATTCTTCTTAATAATTTTAGTGGAGGATTCGTTATTGCTGGAATATATTTCGCCGAGTAGGATATTAAATAATTCTTTGTTGTTTAAGTATACAAAGTTGTTTACTATTTCTTGTTCGGGATCATTTTCAAATTGTGCTTGGGCTGGATGATGGTAAAGCGACCATTTGTTTTCATGATATTCCAAAGCAGTAAGGTTTTCTACCCAATCACCACTATTTAGATAGCCAACTTCTCCATGCTCATTTTTAATGGTTCTTATCTCGGGTTGATGGATGTGCCCACACACGACATAATCATATCCATTGCTAATGGCAATATCTGCACAAATCACCTCAAAATTGTTGATGTACTTCACAGCACTTTTCACTCCATTCTTTATTTTTTTGGATAAAGAAATTTTCTCTCTACCCATTTTTTTTAGTATACTATTGGTACATGCGTTAATTAAAATTAATAGGTCGTAGCCTATCGCACCCAATTTTGTGAGCCACTTTGCATGTTGCATGGTTACGTCAAATACGTCACCATGAAACACCCATGCGCGCTTCCCATCCATCTCTAATACGAGCTTGTTGTCGATAGATAAATTGCCTAATTGAAATCCAGAAAATTTTCGAAGCAACTCATCATGATTTCCCGTGATGTAATGTACAGGAACACCACTCGTCGCTAAAGAAATAATTTCTTTTACCACTTGCATGTGATCTTTTGGAAAATAGTTTTTACTGAATTGCCACATGTCAACGATATCACCATTCAGAATTAACCTTCCTGGTTGTATCGACTTTAAATATTGACAAAGTTCTTTAGCGTGGCAACCATAAGTGCCTAAATGAACATCGGAAATAACTACTACCTCAACTTCTCTTCTCGCTTTCTTTATCTGTTTAGTAGTCTTCAAGCCGTGGTGGGGTTTTTAAAGTCTACCGAAAGCCGATCATAGTGAAAATTTTTATTCCAAATGGTAGTAATTTTTAGAATAGTAAAGCGCTCTATAAAAGCCCAGCTTATTTTATTTAAAAATGCATGTATCACTTTATTTTTCACGATACAATATTACGCGCACAATGTTAGAATTTTATTACCAAGAAGTTAGATTATTGTTAATAATCTTAAAGGAATTGGAAAAGCAAATTTTGTATTTCTAATGCTTCTTTCAGAACATACTACACAGGAACCACCATTGCTAAAATTTTCGCCTCTGGAGCAATTTGTAAATGCTGCACAAGAAGAATCGCCGACATATTTACCTCCTAAGGTTGAACAGCAATTTAATTTATCAATTTCTTTAGTGATAAAATTTCCATCAAAAAAGAGGAAAGAAGATAGTACACAGATTTTAATAGTTGTAATATCATAGAACTTAATTGTAATACTGAAATATTCTTTTACAATAAAATAATTTAAACCTTTAGTGAAAAATATAGCCTCTTGTGGAATATCAAGAGGCTATATTTTATTCTTGGAAACAGAATACTATTGCTTCACCATTTTTTTGCTATCAATTACTTTTCCATCACACACTAAAGTATATGTATATAATCCTTTACTTAGGTCAGATGAGTATACATCAAGTTGACCAGTTCCTTTTTCGCTAATAATTGCAGTGTTAATTATCGTACCGGACATTGAAGTAAAAATTATTTTTGCTACTTTAATTTCTTCTGGAATAAAATAAGTAATTGTTGTACTCTCAGTAAATGGATTTGGATCGTTTTGATTTAAGATGATACCTTGTTGATTGGATAAAACTATTTTTTGCTCATTGGTAACATCATCATTTGTGTTTTTGTTTTCAATGTTATTAATGTTACTTTTAGCTCTGTTTGAAGAGGCATTTGCGGTTAATGAATCTACTTGTGCTTTCAAATCTTTTATTGCTTCTATAAGCACTGGAATTAGTCCGTCATAGTTTATAGATTTAACAGAATAGTCGTTTTTAACAATTCCATTCGCATCTGTGGATCCAGGATTTGTAAAAGACTTTACTAATTCTGGGGCTACGGCTTCCACTTCCTGAGCAATAAGTCCCATTTGTGGTGCGTCTGACAAATTGAGGTTGGTAGTTGCATTTAAAGAAGTATCATAATCGTAGCGATATCCGTTTAATCCATTTAATATGGTCCAATAATCAGAAATAGGCACCACATCGGTTTTGATGGAAGCATCTGACGATGTATACCATTGGTTAGTTGTATAACCATACCCACTGGCATAAATAGCGGCATTGGTACAGGCTCCTAAATTGACGCAATTGGTTGCGGGTGCAGTTCCATATACACCATAATTATTGGTTCCATTAATAGCATAACCGGTAACTCCGTAATTATTAGTAGAACCTGATTTTATATTGTATCCACGTAAAGCTATTACTTCAGTTTGATTTCCGCCCGATCCTGTAATATCACTGGATACTCCATATAGTAAAGCACCCGTTGCTGTTGATGTTGAATTAGTAATTAAACGTAAACCCCATACCGCGGGGGTTGCTCCCGTAACTGTATTATACATTCCATAAGTCTCAGAACCTGTCGCTGTTTTTGTATTGTTCAGATTTAACTCTATTCCAGTGGCATAAGTATTTGAGCCATTTTGATCCATATAAATTCCGGTAGAAGTATTTCCTGAATTAGCATCGGTATGTATAAGTCCGTATGTATCTCCAGTGGAACTACTTGTTGGTATAGCTGAACTTAATGCAATGAGTTGTGTGTTTGCACCACTCATTGCAATTTCAACACCTTTTTTTATACCACCTGTTGTTCCTAATGAATTTTCAATTCTTACTGTTGATTGATTTCCGGCTGATAAAGTTGGTGCGTGTACTTCAAGAGTAGAAACGGGTGATGTGGTACCAATTCCAACCTGAGCCGGTCCTCCATTATAGGAAGGTATTAGAATGAAATCACCTAAACTGGTTGTTTGCAAATCGGTAAAGGAAATGCCATCAGTTTGTGTAATTCTAAATTGTGGTACAGCAGCATTGTCATAAACTTCTAAACGCCTTGCAGCATCAATTCCTGCAATTCCTAATAATCCAGCAGGTTGTAATCCCACTCTCATAAATCCAAAATTTGTACTATTTGCATTTGAAAATCGGGAAATTTCAACACTGTCAATATTAAAAAAGTAACGTCCTCTAAAAGCTCTTGGTGAGGCTATTTTCTGATAATCATAAGGTCTTGCATCAAACCAAAATCCATCCAATCTTGCAATTTGTTCAAATCGCAAATTAATAGTTTGAATTAATCCGCTATTGTCAAACCGGATATGCGTTGAATTACTTGCTCCACACCATAAATCGAGTGCATGATCTGCGCTATTAGCTGTAGACATGGTGTAGCCTGGATTCCAAATTCTGAATCCATCTACTGCGGTAGTTAATTGGTTTTCTCGCATTGCTCCACCATATGTAAATTCAGCTCGTTCAATTAAAGATGATATCGTTTGATCTCGAATTTGGAAACGCATGGGTTGATTTTCCTGCTGACGAATATTAACGATTGGAGTAGTAGCCTCCACATTAATAAGAAATCCATCAGTGGCTGTAATGCCTGTAGCGTCATTTGATAACTGAAATCCAGCCTCTGTTGCTGCAGTTGATTCATGTGCATGCAATAAATGCGTAGCACCGAAAGCAGTATAATCACCAATTCCTACAAAACCGGCATCTGCACCGGTTCCGCCAACTATTTCTATACCTTCATTTGTTGTTCCTGTTGTTACAGCACCGGATGAGAGACGTAATGGCCCCCTTGTAGCATATAAATTTAGAGCGTTCGCTCCTGTTGCAAACCATGCTCTAAACATTTCATTCGTTCCTCTGAACATTCTCCATGCATCAGCTATATTTGTAGCAGAAGAGTTAGTTCTGAAACTTTCGTTTGAACCCGATGGCGCAACATGAAGCCATGATCCTGGAGTAGTGGTGCCAATGCCTAGTTCGCCTGTTTGTTCCAATTGCATTCGTAACGTTCCATTTGTTCGAAAGCTTAAATCATTTGCATCTGTTGTTCCTAAATAATTTGTTGCAGCGTTGGTACTTGTATTTCCCAATATATCCCAATAGGTTTGTGCAAAAGAATTTAGACATAAAATTAGCGCGATACTAATTAAGTAGATTTTTTTCATAGAAGTTGTTTTTTAAATAATTAACACTTTTTTATATATAATCACATTGTCAATTTTAATTGCTATAAAATACAAACCAACACTCAACTCAGAAGTATTCAAATAATTTGTGCCATTTGTTAAAACTAAAGATCTACTTAACCTTCCATCTAATGTATAAACTTGTGCAACAACTTGCTTTCCTGACTTTACATTTACCGTTAGCAAACTTCCTGCAATGGCAACTGTAGGGAAAATATTTATTAATTGGGAGATATCATTTGATGGTGCAATGCCCTGCAAAGAGTCCAAGGGAATAAGCGAAACTTTATCGATATAATAATATGCATTTTGATACTCTCCATTCCCATTATCCGCATCAATTATAGTTGTAACCGAGCTATCTTTAAAATTGCCAATGGTTAAATATTTTTCTCCACCAATTGCAGTGTAGATACCAGAAATAGTTGTCCAATTTGTACTATCTGTGATGATATTTCCTTGTAGATTTTCAATTTGTGGAATTAATGGTAAATAAAAACAACCGTTCCCATTAGGTGCCTGATGACTTAAATATGCACCAATATCGTCTGTAGCCAGATAAAATTGATTGGCTCTAGAAACAAAAAATTCCAACTTGTATTCTTTACCTGCTATTAAGGTGTCTATTAGTTCAGTTGTGATATAGTCACGCGTACCAATACTACTAATTATTGGCATCGCAACGAACATACCTATGTACGCAATACCATCATAAGGCAATTGATATCCACTTTGATTTTGCAATGCAGAAGTTCCGCAAGTTGGATTTAAACCATAATAATAATCAGGTGTACAACTTGTTGGAGTAAACCAGGGTTGACTTGCATTGTGAAATTGAAAACTATCACAATTCAATGTATCTTCAAAACTCGGATTAGGCACTAAATTCAGTTGAGCCTCTGCCAGAGGCAAATTGAAAAAAACTAATATAAAAGCAATGAAAGGTCTCATAAGAGAATAAATTAAAAATACAAATCAAATGTAAATAAAGATTTGGATTTATAACAATATTAAATTGTAAAATTCATAAAGCATTGAACTTCATACAAAAGATATAGTCTCTGTTGCTTATTTCATTTATTATTAAGAATTCGAAGGGTGGCTCAATTTAATATGTGCCAAATGAAAAATCTAAGAGTAAAGTCAAACTAACAGATAAAAACGATATTTAAAATTCGCTGCTTAATTTAAAAAGGGTACATTTTAGTTTTACTGTACTATAAACCAAGGATTCAATAAATCTATTTTATTATACACGACTGGACTTTGATCTTTTGCATTGATCACCGTAAACCCTGCCGAATGCGCGATGGCTTGCCCTGCCGCTGTATCCCATTCCATGGTAGGAGCAAAACGTGGATATACATCCGCAGCGCCTTCTGCTACTAAACAAAGCTTGAGTGAACTCCCTTTAGAGATCATTTGTAAATCGGAATGGCTCTGTTTAAGTTCATCAATGAATACAGTAGTCTCTTCACTCAAATGGGATCGTGATGCAACCACCGTGAAAGGACGATTTTCATTTTTAATGGGTAATCGTCTGCTTGCCGTAATTAAACGATCTGCAATATGAGGGGTTTGTATAATATGCGTTAAATATTCTAAATCGGCTTCTGCTTTATACGAACCTGTTCCTTCTGCACCAAAATAGAGGGCGTCGATGATGGGTGCATAGATAACACCCAGGATGGCAACACCATTTTTAATGAGTGCAATGTTCACTGTGAATTCTCCATTCCTCTTAATAAATTCTTTAGTGCCATCTAAAGGATCAATCAACCAAAATATTCCCCACTTACTTCTTTCTTCGAATGGAATTTCTCTTCCTTCTTCGCTTAATAAAGGCAATCCAGTTTCATGCAGAATGTCTACAATCTTATGATGTGATTTTTTATCAGCTTCTGTCAAAGGACTCTTGTCGTCTTTCAGCTCTACACTGAACTCACGAGCGTAAACTTCTTTTATTTCTTTTCCAGCAAGTACTGCCGCTTTAATTGCGATTGATAAAAGTTGATTGTAATTTTCCATTTGAACTATTGAATAAAGTATAAAATAAAATTAAACGATCATTCCGGCACCGATGGTTTCATTGGTGGACTCATCAATGATTATGATACTTCCGGTATGTCGATTTTTCCGATAGCTATCAAAAAAGATGGGGACGGTAGTCTTAATGGAAATACGAGCAATGTCATTCATGCCAATCTTTTTATCTTCTTCGTTACGATGTAAAGTACTAATATCAATTTTATAACGAATATCTTTTATAATACATCGTGCATCTTTTGTGGTGTGACGTATGGCGTATTTACCACCAACCTGTAAAGGAGTAGAGTTTAACCAACAAACCATCACATCAAATTCTTGCATGGCATTAGGAACATTGTTTTCACGAACAATCATGTCTCCACGACTGATGTCAACATCTTTATCTAACGTAATGGTAACCGACATCGGAGAATAAGCTTCTGGGATTTCTTCTCCAAAAAGTTCAATGGTTTTTACGGTTGCTATCTCTTCACTCGGTAGCACTTTAACTTTGTCACCCGGCTTAAATATTCCACTGGAAATTCTTCCTGCATAGCCTCTGTAATCGTGGTGTTCGGTTTGTTGTGGACGAATTACATATTGCACAGGGAAACGGCAATCAATATGATTCTCGTCGCTGCTGATATGCAAATGCTCCAATAAGTACATCAACGTTGGACCATTGTACCAAGTCATGTTTTTAGATTTGTCAACGACATTGTCACCCAACAGTGCACTGATTGGTAAAAAACTTACGTCCTTAATATCCAGTTTTGAAGAAAGTGATTTAAACTCATCAACCACTTTTTCAAAGGCCGCTTCTTCGTAATTCACTAAGTCCATCTTATTGATGCAAATGATCAAGTGAGGAATTTGAAGGAGTGAAGCAATGAATGAATGACGAATGGTTTGCTCCAATACCCCTTTGCGCGCATCTACTAATATTAATGCGGCGTTTGCAGTGGAAGCACCCGTCACCATATTTCGAGTGTACTGAATATGTCCAGGTGTATCAGCAATGATAAATTTACGCTTTGGCGTTGCAAAATAACGATAAGCTACATCAATGGTAATTCCTTGCTCTCTTTCTGCCTTTAGTCCATCTGTAAGCAAACTTAAATCCACATGCTCAAATCCACGCTGTGAACTACGTTGTTCAATAGCTTCGAGTTGATCTTCAAAAATTTGTTTGCTGTCATATAATAATCGACCGATTAATGTGCTCTTTCCATCATCAACACTTCCTGCAGTGGTGAAGCGAAGTAACTCCATGTTTAAATATCCGTCTTTACTAAAATCACTCATCTTCTTCTTATTGAATTATCAAATATTATTTTAATTATAGTAGATCTAAATCTACTAAAAATAACCTGCTTTTTTTCTATCTTCCATGGCAGTTTCACTGCGCTTGTCGTCTGATCGAGTTCCGCGTTCAGTCGTTTTACTTGCTGCCACTTCTTCAATGATTTGCTGTAAGCTATTTGCAGGAGAGAGAACAGCTCCTGTGCAAGTCATGTCACCAATGGTACGGAAACGAACCGTCATCATTTCTGCTTTTTCAGTTTCACGAACAGTAATATATTCAGAGTTGGCAAGTAACATTCCATCGCGCTTCACAATTTCACGTTGATGTGTAAAATAAATATTAGGAATATCAATTTTTTCCATGGAAATGTACATCCACACATCCATTTCTGTCCAATTGCTTAACGGAAACACTCTAAAATGTTCACCTTGATGTTTACGTCCATTCAACAACATCCATAACTCCGGACGCTGATTTTTTGGATCCCATTGTCCAAATTCATCACGGTGTGAAAAGAATCTTTCTTTCGCTCTAGCTTTTTCTTCGTCTCTTCGCGCACCACCCATGGCGGCATCTACTTTTAATTCTTCTAAAGCATCGAGCAGCGTAATCGTTTGCAACATATTTCGACTTGCATTAGGACCTTTTTCCTCCTTAGCACGACCTGAATTAATAGAATCTTGAACATTGCGAATAATTAAATTGGCATCAATTTCTTCTACCATTTTATCACGAAACTGAATCGTTTCAGGAAAATTATGTCCTGTATCAATATGTAAGAGTGGGAATGGAATGCGAGCAGGATAAAAAGCTTTGCGTGCTAAGTGAGTCATTACGATAGAATCTTTTCCACCTGAAAACAACATAGCAGGTCTCTCAAATTGAGAAGCCGTTTCACGAATAATATAGATAGCCTCAGCTTCGAGTTCACGAAGGTGATTTAAATGATAAAGGATCATCCTTTCAAGGGTTTAATGCAATTGTACGTATAGGATAGAATTTTGTTCACACTATCGTCCAATTTTTCTTGGTCGGTGTGAACAGTAATTTCGGGATGTGTAGGAATTTCGAAGGGGGACGAAATCCCCGTAAAGTTAGTGATTTCTCCTCTACGAGCCTTGGCATATAGTCCTTTTACATCTCTTTGTTCACAAATTTCGAGAGGGCAATCAATATGTATTTCAATAAATTCACCTTCTTTAAGTAGATTTCTCACCGTATCTCGATCTTCACGAAATGGGGAGATGAAGGCACTGATAACGATGATTCCGGCATCTAAAAAGAGCTTGGCAACTTCACCAATTCTTCGAATATTCTCTTTTCTGCCACTTTCACTGAAGTCAATGTTATTGTTAAGCCCGTGCCGGATATTGTCACCATCAAGTAAATACGTTTTATAGCCTTGTTCATGCAGCACTTGCTCAACTCGATCAGCAATGGTGGATTTTCCAGAGCCACTTAATCCAGTAAGCCATAAAAGAACAGGTTTTTGTTGTAACAATTTTTCTCTGTCTGCCTTACTAATTTTATAATCTTGCTTTATGATATCTAAATTTTTCATTTGTAGAATTTCAATGTTTAATTTAAATAAGGTTATACCAATAGGCAATTCCAAAAATGGTCATGGCCATATAAATCAAAGTGGGGATAAAACCGAATCGTATATAATCAGAAAAACGATATCCGCCAGGTCCGAAAACCATCAAATTAGTTTGGTAACCAAAAGGAGTTACAAAATCTGCTGAGCTGGCAAATGCGATGGTAAGTAACAAAGGTGTCACATCATGCATTCCAATTTGGTGTCCTGTCGCAACAGCAATCGGAAATGTTATGGCTACTGCCGCTGCATTGGTAACAAACATCGTTAAGATATTTGTCACTAAGTAAAGTCCTAAAATCACACCCAATATAGGATGTAAACTATGTGTAAGTCCTATTACTTCTCTCGCAAAAATTTGATCAGCTCCTGAATTTGAAATAGCTTTTCCGATACCAATGGATAGAGCAAGCATTACTAATAATTCAAGATCCAATGATTTTTTAACATCATCAACATTTAGAAAACCAGCTAAAGCTAAACTCCCTGTCAGAATAAATAACGACATAAATAAACTCATCGTATCCGTCGCTTCTAAAATAAAGGAAGCTGCAATGGCTAATAAAATCCATTTAATTCTACTTTTATGCGCAATATTGATTTCTCGTTTTTTAGAAACAAGAATCAAGTCTCGGTTTTGTTCAGAGCGTTTTCGAAATTCTTTTCCAGCAACTACTAATAGTAAATCCCCATTTTTTAATTCAATGTCTCCAACTTTCCCGCTAATTTTTTCGCCATCACGATTTACAGCAATAATTCCTGCATCGTACATTTCACGGAAATTGGTTTTATTGATAGCCTTGTTTATCAGGGATGAATTTGGTGAAATAATAGTTTCTACAACTTCCACTTTTCCTGTCAAAGGATAGTCAGAATAGTCTGCAGTTACTAAATCAGTTTGATTATTTAATAAGTCAATGACAGTGTCTGTTTCACCAGCAAAAATTAGAATATCATTTTCTCGAATAATTTCTTTGGGGGAGACGGGTGCTATCGTTTTGCTTTCTCGAATGATCTCAACAACATATAATCCTCTTAGCTGACGTAGCTTATTATCATCTAATGATTTTCCAACATATATAGAGGTAGATGGCACCTTCGTTTCTATCAAATATTGTCTCGAATGTGCATTAAAATCCATTAATGCATCCGTTCTATCGGGTAAAAGTTTTTTACTAAAAATAACCATGTATACTATTATAAGTATCATGATTGGAAATCCAATTGGGGTGAAATCAAACATTTTTAACGGGGGGAGTCCAGCATCTGTTGCCAAACCACTAACCACTAAATTTGTAGATGTTCCAATTAATGTAACAGTACCTCCAATGATAGCTGCCATTGATAAAGGCATTAATACCTTAGATGGATTAATTTTTTTCTTTTTTGCCCAATCGTAAACATAGGGCATCATTAAAGCAACCAGCGGAGTGTTATTCACAAATGCAGAAATGCTAGAAATAGAAGTGGTCATTCTAAAAATAAAAGCACCATAACTCAAATTTGGCCTAAACAATCTGGATATAGAAAAGTCGAGCGCGGTAGACCTTTTAATTACATCACTTATAATCAACAAAAGAAAAATGACTGCAATTTGTTCATTCGCAAACCCACCAAGTGCTTCTTTTGGTTTAATAATGTTTGTGGCCATTAACAAAGTAATTGCAACCACAAAAACCATCACCGGTTTTACGATTTCTTTGTAAAGTGCGATGACCATGCCAAGCACAACACAAGTAACAATGATGATTTGTGTATCCATCGTAATTTAGCGGTGAGCCACAGTTAAACTCTTCTTATTATTGTTTTCAAATTCAAAGTGCCAAGATAAAAGATGCTTTGATCTTGGCTGTCGAAGCATTTTTAATAACAGGACATCTAAAAGATTATAAATAGTATTTAATGATTTTAATGTACGAATATCGATGGACTCGCCATATGATATGTTCATTTGATAAACCGACAAGGATATAGTAAACCCTTTAGATAGGTTACCGTTGATAAGACTAGCTAATCTGGAACTCATAAATTTAATAGCCCACTATACGTAGAGAGAGCAATTTTGTTCTTAGTTGGGCGTCTTGCTCGACTGCGAAAGTACTAATGTATATTGGGAAGAAATAGTGAATTTGTTTTATTTTCATACTCTTTTAACCCCTAATTTTACGAGTTCAACTAGTATAACTCCTTGTAGGGAAAGTAATTCAAATTTATTCTAAACATATTTGACTATTTTAGATCCATATCTAACACCTAGTTTAGTTTAATGAAGGAGCTTAATTTCTGTACTTTTTTAAAAAAATCACAGTCTCGGTTTTTTTTGCTCCTCTTTGTACTTTTATTTTATTCGTTAATAGTTCATAGTCAGAATGTTGGAAGGTTTACAATCATCAATGGCACTATAGAATTTAGTTCCAAAGCTGACTTGGAAACTATTAAAGCTAACTCAAACCAACTTAAAGGTTTGATTGATCCTGTTTCACATTCCGTTGCATTTCGTGTCGCAAATAATTCATTTCTAGGGTTTAATAGTCAGTTGCAACGTGATCATTTCAATGAGAATTATATGGAAACGGATTTATTCTCTAACTGTACATTTACTGGAAAAATTATAGATGAAGTGAATTTTAATAAGGATGGTGTTTATCCAGTTCGGGCAAAAGGAGTGCTCAATATAAAAGGTGTTAGTCAAGAAAGGATTGTAAAAGGAGTCATTTATATTAAAGACGGTGAATTGTTTCTCACTTCCGAATTTTTAGTGAGCTTAAGCGATCACGATATCCGAATCCCTCGCATAGTACAGCAAAAAATTGCCCCTGAAATTGGTGTATCACTAACGGCTAAGATGAAAATCCAAAAATGAAGAATCGTTATTTTTATTTGATGGTCTTTATTTGGCTCTTCCCAATTGGTATCAGTGCACAACAACCTTTTTTTAAAGAATTAAATATCGACCCGCAAAATGATAATGTAAAAGCAACCACAATTTATCAAGATAAAGATGAAATTATTTACGTGGGTACCGACATGGGTTTATTTAAATATGATGGTTTCAATTTTACACTCATCAATTTTCCAGAAAAAATTTTATCAAAAGATGTAAAATTTATAAAGAATGTAAATAATGAACTTTGGGTTTGTTTGGCAGATGGTTCAATCATTGCCTATTCTAAAGAAAAGAGTAAGATTATAAAATCTCCAATTAAAAGCTCTGTATCTTCTATCGTTGAGTTTGACAACAAAACAGTTTGGGTTTCTACATACGGTGAAGGAATATTTTATAGAATTGGAAAGGATTGGCATCGCCTTTCTGGAATTCCAGATCCCTATATTTATCAGATTGTAAAACATCCTTCTGGTTATATTCTTGCCGGAACAGATGCTGGCCTGATTGTAATTAACCCCGCTTCAAATCCTATTAGTTTCAGAGTATACAATTCAAAAAGTGGATTGCCCGATAATATTGTGAAAACAATCGGAATTCATCCGGATGGAAAAGTGTTGCTTGGTTTACAAGAGCAAGGATTGTTTCACTTTAATATGAATGATAAGTCTTTTAAAAACGTTGAAATTAATAAGACTTGGAATTATGGCGCATTGAATTCAATAGTTGCTTTGCAAAATGAATTTTGGTTGGGGACCGATGGTTTTGGTCTTGTGGATTATGAATTTAGTGGAGATAGACGACTTCGGAATTTTAATGTTTCAAAAGGATTTCCGTATAAGAAAGTGACAGCATTATTGCGTGATCGAGAAGGAAATGTTTGGATTATCGGAGATAATAAATTGATCTACTCGCCAGGCGAAAAAGTTGAATTCGTAAGCGATGTAGGTGATTTTACCATTGACAGTATTCAAGCAATAACGTCAAGCAAAGATGGATATATTTGGTTAAGTAAACCCTCTGGTTTGTTTCGTTTTGATTATTTAGCAAACGATCAACAAAGAATTAGAAAGTATCCTTTGGACGCCAATAAAAAAGAGTTGCATATCGTTTCATTGTATGAAGATCGATTTGGATTTATTTGGGTGGGAACTTTTGATGATGCTTTGTATCGATTAGAGCCAATCACTGGAAAAGTAAGAAAATATACAACGAAAGATGGATTGATCAATGCAAACATTATTTCTATTTCAGGGGATAAGAGTGAATTTTGGTTAGCCACTTTAGAAGGGGTGGTGAAATGCAAAATTTCAGACTCTGCGTTGCATTATAATGAACCAATTTATACTTTTAGTACTAAACAGGATTTTGAATTGCCCTTTAATGGATTTGTGTATAAAATTTTTGTGGATAGTAAGGGTCGAGTGTGGTTCGGTACTGATGGGAAAGGAATTGTGATGTATGAGAAGAATAAAATTCAAGAATTTCCAAGTCTAAAAAATGGTAAAGTAATATATTCGATCACTGAAGATCATTTTGGAAATATTTGGTTTAGCACACAACACCAAGGGTTGATTCGATACGATGGTAAATCATTTCGAAATTTTAATCTTAGTAATGGATTATCAGCACTGGATATTTCAGGAATTGAATCCGATAATATTGGGAATGTAGTGGTGATCCATTCAAAAGGATTGGACATCATCAATTCAAAAACTTTTGAAATTGAAAAAATTAGCTCCGAGTCTGGTATTAATTCGATCGACGCAGATTTGAATACCGTTGCACGAGATGGTAAAGGTGGTGTATGGATCGGTTCCCGAAATAAACTGTTTCGTTATTATAGTTATATTAAGGAACGATCTTATCAACCTCATTTAATTCTGAATGCAGTGTATACATTTATGAAGCAGAGTGTAGATATTGGAGATTCTGTTTTTGAGTATAATCAGAATAATATCTCGATTGATTATATCGGACTCTGGTACACTAATCCCGATTTAGTTTCGTATCGTTATAGATTGGTAGGTTTCAGTAACACTTGGATCCCAACTCGAGATCGAATCGTAACGTTTCCTAATTTGCCTCCTGGCTCTTACAAGTTTGAAGTGATCGCAGGAATTGGTGGTCAGTTTAAAAGTCAAAAGGTATTAACCTATGGTTTTAGAATTATGAAACCTTTGTGGAAGGAAAACTGGTTTATAATGGGTGTCTTTTTAGTTGTTACAATGACTGTCATACTTATTATTCGTGATCGCGATGTTCGTTTAAGGAAATTGGAAAGTTTGAAGAAGGAAAAAATTGAATACCAATTCGCCACCTTAAAGAGTCAAGTAAATCCTCATTTCTTGTTTAATAGTTTTAACACACTCATCGCAATTATTGAGATTGATAAGGAAACAGCTATTGATTATGTAGAAAGGTTATCTGACTATTTCCGAAATTTGGTCCACCATCGTGATAAAGATTTAGTGACTCTACAAGAAGAATTGGATATGGTAAATACATATTATTATCTTCAACAAAAAAGATTTGGTGATGCGCTGCAGTTGATTATTGAAATTCCTGATGAATGGAGATTAAAGTATGGTGTGCCGCCTTTGTCCTTGCAATTGTTAATTGAGAATGCAGTTAAACACAATGCCGTTTCGCATGAAACGCCACTCACCGTTTATGTAAACGTAAAGGAGAATGGAAGTTTAATTATTCGAAATACATTAAACCCAAAAATGCATCCAGAGCCGAGTGCTGGCATCGGATTGCAGAATATAATTTCAAGGTTCCAAATAGTTTCTGGAGAAAAAGTGCTCGTGAGTTTTATTCACGATGAATTCGTCGTTCAAATTCCCCTAATAAAAATGAATCATGAAAGTGCTTATCATTGAAGATGAAAAATTAGCATCCGATCGTTTAACAAAAATGATATTGGAGTTGGAACCTACTGCTGAAATTGTAGGTACATTGGTCAGTGTAAAATCATCGGTAGAATGGTTGAAAACACATCCCGCACCAAATGTCATTATGATGGATATTAATTTGGCGGATGGGCAAAGTTTTGAAATCTTCACGCTCGTAGAAGTAAAAATACCAGTCATTTTTACTACCGCGTATGATCAACATGCATTGGATGCATTTAAAGTAAGTAGTATCGACTATCTGTTGAAGCCTATCAAAATGGATGAGCTAAAACGTGCTTTTGATAAGTTGCATTCTTTCAATGAGGAAAATGCAAGACAAATGGAAAGTTTGTTAAAGAAATTCGCACTTCACTCTCGCGAGTTTCAAAAAAGAATTGTAATTCGTTATGGAGATACAATAAAAATGGTGGAGGTAAGTGATGTAGCTTATTTTTATACAGAGGAAAAGATTAATTATTTGTGTACTCATGCTAATCTACGTTATCCTGTTGATCATAACCTAGATGAGTTAGAGCACATGTTAGACCCGAGCGTCTTTTTTAGAATTAATAGACAGTTTATAGTAAATATTCATGCTATTGATAAAATGTTAGCATGGTCGAAGTCAAGAGTTAAGGTGGTTTTGCGCCCTCCAAGTAAAGAGGATACCATCGTAAGTACAGAGCGCTCACCACATTTTAAGGGTTGGCTGACTGGAACTGGCTAGACCTATTTCATAACACCTCCTTTTCCCGTTCAGTGATTTTTTTGCCTTGTTCAGAACATTTCAATTTTATCTGGTCAGATGCGAATGTAATTTCGTAGCATGGTTTGGCTTAGGAATAATTTCAATCGGAAGAGTGACTTAAAAATTGTCTTCGGAATAATTGTACTTTTTATTGCTTCATGTAAGCATGATTTTCCACTGCCTATCGTCGCAACCATACCTATTGATAACGGTAACGGAAATACATTACCTTGCGATAGCGATTCTGTGTATTTTAATATGCAAATATTGCCTTTTTTAATTGCAAACTGCGCACAAAGTAGTTGTCATGATGCTGCATCTCATGCTGATGGTATAACCATTGCCTCTTATCAAACATTGATGAATTCAGATATCATTGAAGTTGGTGACCCCAATGATGGTGATTTTATTGAAGTAATCACGGAATCTGATCCAAATGATAGAATGCCCCCGCCACCATCTCTTTCGCTCTCTGCACAGCAAATACAATTAATACAAACTTGGATTGCGCAAGGAGCACAAAACTTAAATTGTGATGGTGGATGTGACACTTCAAATGTAACGTTTAACGCAGTTATTAAGCCCCTTATGCAAAATAAGTGTCAAGGTTGTCATCAAGGTCCTAGTCCAGGTGGAGGTTTGAATTTTTCAACTTACTTAGGAATTCAGGCCGCAGCAATCAATGGCTCTTTGTTAGGCTCTATTGATCATGCTCCTGGATGGATTGCAATGCCAAAAAATTCTAATAAACTACCTGATTGTGATATCGCAAAAATTAGAATTTGGGTAAATGCAGGTGCGCCCAATAATTGATAATTTAAAACAATAATTAGAAATAGAAATAAATATAAATAGTGGAATTATTAAAACGACTTCCAAATTCTTTGATCCTTGTCACCTTGCTTGCACTCCTTTTTTCAGGATGTTATTATGATGTAGAGGAAGAATTGTATCCAAATAATGGAGTATGTGATTCGAGTAATGTTACCTATGCCTTAACAATTGCTCCAATCTTGAATAGTAACTGCAACTCTTGTCATAGTGGCTCTGCTCCAAGTGGAAATATTGATTTGAGTAATTATTCAAATGTAAAATTGCAAGCAGATAATGGTGCCCTCTATGGGTCTATAAGCCATGATCCGAATTGGTCGCAAATGCCTCAAGGTGGAAATAAATTAGACGATTGTACTTTGCAAAAAGTAAAAGTTTGGATTGATAAAGGAGCACCGAATTAAATGAATATGAAAAAAATAGGATGGATATTATTAGCACTTATCAGTATTGTCGGTTTGATATTTTATTATTTATACAATAAACCAGTCGACAGTTTGGAAAATGTAAAACCCTCTGCCACCTTATCAGCTGATTCTATCTTTCAACTGTTTGAGCAAAATGAAGTGAAATCAAATGAACTTTATTTGAATAAAGTAATTTCTGTGTCTGGCAAAATTCAAAATGTACTGGCAGATACAAGCGGAATCGCTTTTACTTTGCAAACAAGTTCAGGACTATTTGGTGTAACCTGTAAAATGGATGAAAAGAATTTAGATGTCACTCAATATTCGGAAGGACAAACAGTAAAAATAAAAGGATTATGTACAGGCTATTTGATGGATGTAATTTTAATTCGATGTGTTATAGAGAATAATTAATTAAGCAAAACATAAAAAATGCACGAAGTGAGTACAACGCGTTTATTATCAATTGCAATTATTGCAATATTCTTATCTACCGCGTTCGGTATTTTAAGCGATAATGAAAAGGCTGGTTATACTGGATCTCATGGTGAATTAAATTGTGATGACAGTCACAATTCTTTCGGAAACTCAAATTCAGGTACGGGTACTATTTATGTCACTTCTACAATGAACAATTGGAAGTATATCCCCGGTCAAACATATACGGTGAATGCGATTGTAAAACACAGTGGGAAACCGCTATTTGGATTAGGGTTTGAAGCACTCACGTCCTCTAATGCAAATGCAGGATCCTTGGTAATAACAAATCCTGCTAAAACTCAAATTAAAACTAAAGCAGTAAGCGGTGTGACTCGAAATAATGTAGTGCATCAATTAAATGGAGGGATGAATGCTGATTCTGCCATTTTTACTTTTAATTGGGTGGCGCCTGCAACAAACATTGGAAGCATCACATTTTATTTTGCTGGAATAGCTGCAAATAGCAATGGAAATGAGAATAGTGATTATGTCTATAATAGTTCTAAAGTAGTTACACCAGCTAGTGCTACTGGAATTGTAGAGCAGAATAAAAATATATCAGCATTTAAATCTTACCTAAACAGTGAAGGACAAATTGCTATTGAATTTCTTTCATCAGCTGACGATCAACCACGCATAAATTTGTACGACATGGAAGGTCGAATGATTAGTTCTCAACTTATCGATTCCCACAAAGCTGGTGAAGTAAAATCAAGCATTTCAATTCCAGCTGAGTTGAAAAGTGGAAATTATATTGTTTCAATATTATCAAACAGTCATAAAATAAGTTCAAAAATATTTATCCCTTAAATTTAATAAAAACATGAAAACCTATTTAAGTATTATCGTAATGTTAGTTCTGTTTTCTGCGCATTCAGATGCCCAAAACAGATATTTTACCCGGACAGGGAAAGTGGTTTTTTTATCTGATGCTCCACTTGAAAAAATTGATGCCAAAAACTCTCAGGCAACAAGCGTTTTCGATGCAACCTCTGGGCAATTTGAATTCGCTGTATTGATGAAAGCATTTGAATTTGAAAAAGCTTTAATGATGGAGCATTTTCATGAAAATTATGTGGAATCAGATAAATACCCGAAAGCTGTATTTAAAGGTGTGATCTCTAATATCGCTAAAATAGATTGTACGAAAGACGGAGTTTACCCTGTACTTTATAAAGGTACTATGATGTTGCACGGCGTCACGAAGGAAATAGAAGGCAAAGGAATGTTTACTGTGAAAGAAGGTAAAATTGTTGGACACAGTGATTTTGTTATTCTTTTGAGCGATTATAAAATCGAAATTCCAAGTTTGGTAAAAGAGAAAGTTTCGAACGAAGTTAAAATTGTTGTCGATGCCAATTATGCTAAGATGTAAATTATTTTATTTCATTTTTGGAATTTGTTTCTTGATAAATTCTTCACCAGTGTGTGCTCAAGATGATCTCTTGGACATGCTGGGTGAAGAAGAACCGAAAAAGGAATTTGTAAAGAATGCATTTAAAGCTACCCGCGTCATCAGTGCTCAATCATTAGAGCATGTTGGTGCGGGTGTGCTTGACTTTAGAATCTTACATCGGTTCGGAAGAGTCAATGGCGGCCATAGAGAAGCGTATGGATTAGACCAAGCTACGATTCGACTCGGGTTGGATTATGGAATTAGTAATCGAATTATGATCGGCCTAGGAAGATCTAGTAATAAAAAGGAAATAGATGGGTTTGTTAAGTACCGTATGATATGGCAAGGAAAGGGAAAGGGATCTGTTCCCTTTTCGATGATTCTTCTTTCTGGATTTTCTAAGGATGGACTTGAATGGGCACAACCTGAAAGAAAGAATTATTATACTTCCCGATTTTCTTATTTTGGTCAAGCACTGATCGGAAGAAAGTTTTCGGATTCCTTTAGTATGCAAATTATGCCTACTATGATACATCGAAATTTAGTAGCGACAACAATCGATAAGCATGATATTTATTCAATAGGAGTAGGAGCCCGTTTTAAACTTACGCGCCGACTTTCACTCAACACTGAGTATTTTTATAATTTGCCCGATCAGTTATCATTGACTAGCACAAATCCACTTTCTATTGGTTTTGATATTGAAACCGGTGGTCACGTATTCCAATTGCATTTCACCAATGCACTTGGCATGAATGAACGTTCCTTAATCACCGACACAAATGGAAGTTGGGACAAAGGCGATATTCATTTTGGATTTAATATTTCGAGAGTGTTTACTATTTCTACTCCAAAGAAATTTAGAAAGGAGAAAGAAGAGCATTAGAGAGCGATGCAATATTTTTCCAATTACTATCTGTTAAGTATTATTTTCGATTTTAATTCAAGATTTTTTTATTTACAGAGTTTCTAGATAAAATCCCAATACTAATTCGCCATTTCATTCTTGCTCCATCTCCATTAGCGAGGTCGCGAAGCTTGGTGAGGGAAGAGGCCAATGTCATTAGGTAAAGGAATGTTGACCCAGAATGGGTCATATGTTTATAGAAACAATGTGGTTTGTTGTTGGTCGACCGCTTCGGTGTCGTATATTTTTGCGGTCTTTTTTTTCTATAAACATGTGATGCCTTCGGCATCTTGATGCTTACTATAATGACATTGGGGGGACAGGCTAAAATTTAATTTTAGCTGCAATCTGTTTTTATTGAAACAATAAGTTAAAGTAAATTCGAAATTTCATCTTTCGAATTTGCAGTAACCTTAAATGGCTATTGCTTCCAACATTGAAAATTTTTCAATTAATACATTGTAACACTAGCGTTGCGTTAAAGATACAATATATTATTTGAATTGATCGTAAATCAAATTGTTATGGTGGTTTTCGGTTGACGACGATTTGAACTGATTTTCGACTTTCCTTTGCTCAAATATTTGCTATGAACCAAGGAAAA
>JANOPQ010000186.1:0-9929 GCA_031421935.1 Bacteroidota bacterium
GTGGATGAAGTTATCCGTACTTCTTCCGACGAAGAATATTCAAAAAAGACGTTGGAGGATTTTCTATTCAGAGGAACCAATTACCAACATCCCGTTGCTGGAACAACGGCTGGGGTGATGAATTGTTCTTTAGAAGATGTAAAATCTCATTACTCGAGTTATTTCACAAGAGATAATTTGTCGTTAGGCATTGCCGGTAACTATACTCCAGAATTTTTAATGAAGTTAAAGACGATGCTTAACACTTTACCCTCTTTAAAAGTAACCATACCCAATCCAGGCTCCGCTCGTCAATCGAATGGAATGGAAGTGGAAATCATTTCAAAAGACAATGCATTGGGCTCTGCTATCTTCACAGGATTTAAACTTCCGATCACGCGTTCTGATGATGATTTTGCTGCTTTAATGATTGCGAACAGTTGGTTAGGTGAACATCGCAAATCGTACTCCAGATTGTATCAGAAGATTCGTGAACAACGTTCGATGAACTACGGTGACTACTCTTATATTGAATGGTACAACAATGGTGGTTCTAACATGTTACCTCGACCTGGATGCCCACGCAGTAGTAATTACTTTTCACTATGGATTCGTCCAGTACAAACTGCAAAAGGATTGAAAGGACAATATCCAGAATTAGATTCCATCGAAATTGGGCATGCGCATTTTGCATTACGCATGGCAGTTCGTGAATTAAATTTGTTGGTGAAAGATGGAATGACTCAAGAAGATTTTGATTTAACACGCGACTTCTTACGTTCCTACATGAAACTGTATGCCCAAACTGCAGAACAACAATTAGGCTATTTGATGGACAGTAAATTTTATAAGCGTGATAATTGGCTAAGTTCAGCCGATCAATTATTAGCAGCTTGTACCTTGGAAAAAGTAAATGCAGCTATTAAAAAGTACTGGCAAAGTGATAGTATGTTCGTGAGTATCATCACCGACAAAAATGAGGCTGTACCTTTAGCACGTTCACTTCGTGAAGGCATGATTTCTCCAATGAGTTATAGCGATGCTTTAAAAGGTGTATTAACCAAGGAAATATTGGCAGAAGATGAAATCGTAAAATCATTTCCGATGAAAGTTGGAAGTATTTCCATTGTTGAATCGAATGATGTTTTTAGAAAATAATATTGAATTGACGACGGTTCCCTCTTGGAATTCGAAGCATGCGTGATACTAAAAAAGCCAGAAAGGCTGCGATCATAGGAGGAGGGGCTGCGGGATTTTTCGCAGCCCTACACCTTGCCGAAATCGATCCGCACTGTGAGGTACATATTTTCGAAAAGAGCACACAATTACTAAGTAAAGTAAAAGTATCGGGCGGCGGTCGCTGTAATGTAACGCATGCTTGTTTTGACAATCGCACATTAGTCCAATTTTATCCAAGAGGTAGTAAACAACTTTCATCGCCCTTCAAACAGTTTTCACCTATTGATACTATCGAATGGTTTAAGGAAAGAGGTGTGATGTTAAAAACGGAAGCAGATGGACGGATGTTTCCAGTTACCGATTCATCACAAACCATCATCAATTGCTTTTTAGAAGAAGCGCAACGATTAGGTGTACGAATTCATACACAACAAGGAGTAAGTTCATTTGTTCAAGAAAACAATCAATTGAAAATCACTTTTAGTGATCAATCACAATTTGTGGCCGATGCACTACTTATTGCGACGGGAAGCAGTGAATTAATTTGGAATCAATTAAAATCTTTAGGGATTAAAATAGAGGAACCCGCTCCATCACTCTTCACATTTAATGTAAAGGACATGAATTTACATGAATTGTCGGGAACCAGTGTTGAACATACTTCGCTAAAAATTCAAGGAACGAAACTTAAAACAGAAGGTCCTTTATTAATTACGCATTGGGGAATGAGCGGTCCGGCCATTTTAAAATTATCAGCCTGGGGAGCACTTGATTTAAAAGCGTTGAATTACAATTTCACATTATCGGTATCTTTTCTACCAGCCGAAAATGATCAAAGTTTGATGGACTTTTTGAAAAACCTAAGGAGCAAGGAAAGCAGAAAGCAAGTGAATTCGTTTTCTCCTTTTGATGAGATAAGCAAAAGATTGTGGAATTATCTTCTAGGAAAATCCGACATCACACAGCAAATAAATTGGGCTGATTTATCCAACAAAGATTTACAACGACTCGTCGTCGAATTGCTACATGGACAATACAAGGTTAACGGCAAAAGCATATTTAAAGATGAGTTTGTAACGTGCGGAGGTGTTTCTTTAGATGAAATTAACTTCAAAACTTATGCATCTAAAAAATATCCAGGTTTATTTTTTGCGGGCGAAGTCATCAATGTTGATGCGGTTACAGGTGGATTTAATTTTCAACACGCATGGACATCGGGGTGGATAGCCGCGGAGGGAATTAGCAAGTTGGCAAATTGGTAAGTTGGTAAATTGCTGTGCTATTAGGTAGGTAGAATGACACACACGCTGCGACCGCTGCAAAAAACGCTGCTATCGTTGCGGTTAAATTGTCATTTTATGAACTTGTAATTAAGAAGTGAAAAACAATCTTTAGTTTGCTGTAATTTTCTTAAGATTATCCGACGGCACACGATCGATTAAATAATAGTAGGGATCTATACCCACTTGATACGGTTCATCCTTGGTTCGAATGGTAAACGACCTTTCCATCTTATCGAATAATAATTTTTCAAGATGCAGTGCTTTTCCCATTTTCTTTCCTTCGTCGGGCTTTGCAAAAATTCCAATTTCGATCCAATCATGTATGCCAACTTTGGTTTCTCTGCCCAATGAATCGGCGTACATTTTATCGGTTCGCACTTTAAATGTAGTTTCATAACCATCTTTTACTTTTTTAGAAGATGCATCCATCACACGATTATTAAAAATGGTCATTTTTTTAAACAAATCAGTGATTAAATATTTCAAACTATCGGGAGTTACCGCATTAAAACGATCTACTAATTCATACGAACCGGGGTAGGGCGGTTGACGATAAGCGAAACTATCTACTAAGTTTTTTAACGCTGTATTTACATTCTTCTCGCCAATCATCTCTTTAAAATAATACATGATAACACTGGCTTTATTATAATGTACGTACCCTTGATTCTCTACTTCTTCAAGGGCGCATTCCTTTTCACTTTCGGTACCGCGTGACCGTAAGTAACGATCCATTTCATAACGAAGGAATTTATGCATCTGATCCTTTCCATACATCTTTTCCATCACCATCAATGCTGAATACTGAGCCATCGACTCAGAAAGCAAAGTAGATCCCTGCATTTCTGGACCTATCACTTGATGCGCCCACCATTGATGTCCCATTTCATGTGCTACTACATAAGTCACCATATCGATATCATCTGAATCTTCGAGATTGGCTATAAATCCAATTGATTCAGAGTAAGGCATGGTTCCAGGAAAAGCTTGAGCAAAACTTGCATAGCGAGGGAACTCAATGATTCGTGCTTGCTTATGCGCATAGGGCCCGAAGTTTTCCGTATAGTAATCAATGGCTTTCTCCATCGACATTAACATCTTATCTACATTGTAAGGATGGGCTTTATCATAATACACTTCCAAACTTATTCCCTTATGCATCTTTGTTTTTGTCTCAAAGCGAGCTGATAAAAACGAATAGAAATTTAAAGAGTAATGATCCAATTCATATTCAAAATAACTGCGTCCATTTTTCTTCCATTGTTTTTTCAATGATCCTGGAGCTATGGCAATTTGATCGTCACTAGTACTAAAAATGGTTTTTACCGTTACCCAATCAGAATTATTGCTGATGTAATTATCCATTCTGGATTTAGGATCTTTCGATAATAAGGGCATTCGCTTGCGAGGAAGTAAATCCTTTTTCTTTCGATCATTTTTATCCTGAATTTCATAGTTGGCTTGATAACCAATCATCGGGAGAAAACTACCATTATTAAAGAACGAACCATTACTCACAATACTGGTATTGCTCACTTCATTTTCAATTCCTTGCGCTTGGTAAGATGAACTCATCGTTAACAATAAACTATCACCAGGTTGAAAACCGTTATTCAACCGATAAATTTGAAATTGCAACAAAGAATCATTCAATACTAACTTAGAAGAAGGCACATCCATCTTAAATTCAAAATCACTGGGGACTGTGAAGAAAATTGAATCAATCACTACGGCACTCTTATTCTTAATCCACTGAGTCGATTTAACTTCTAGGCGTCTTTCTTCAGGAAACAAATCAATTTGATAGTCGACAGAAATAACACGAGGCTGTGGAGTTTTTTCAAAACGCTTATATGATTTCTCATAGTCAGCTTGCGATTTTTCATCCTCTTTAGAAGTTGTAAATTTATTCAACACTTTAGAATTATAATACAAGAAAGAACCAAAGACCACCCAAGCCACTAAAGCGAAAAGAAATGGCAATTTAACCATGGGAAATCGATGCTTTGCGATCGCTGTTCGAATTTTAAAACTAACATCACGTCCACGAACCCAGAAAAGCAATCCAACAATTAATAACATGACACCGAATAGTACCCAATAAATTTCAAAAGCCAAGGTACCTGTCAAAAAGGGTCCAAACTTATTCATATCTGAATAAATTAAACTTGGGCTACTACCAAAGGGAATCAAATTCGATTCAACATCTAAGGCCGGCCAAACAAAAGTATTCGTAATTACAAAAGCGATAAAAACAAAATATCCCAGGTATTTATTATTGACTAGAATATGAATAAACACACTCAACGTAATCAAACCTAAAAAACTAATTCCACTAATTAAAATCATCTGAATAAAATAAACACCTAAGCGAATATCTTCAAATCCATAAAGGAGTTGTGTAACGATGCCAATTAGACAACCAATAATTAATAAAGTTTCAATCACCAACCACAATGCAATCGTTTTAGAGATGAGTGGTATCCAGTCAGAGTAGGGAAGTGCATCATAAATATCACTCACCTTATTGTCACGTTCTTTCCAAACTATGACACCCGTATAGAAAGTGATAACAGCAACAATAAATAAATAAAAGGAACCTTGAATGATGTCGAGCACTTGATAAGTCACTGGAAATGCGGTTAACCCATAACCTTGGGAAGTAGCAAACGACATCGATGAAATTAAATTAATAGCACCAAAAATCATAATCACAATAAAGGCAGTATTCTTTAAAATCGAAATCGTCTCCAACTTTACCTGACTTATTATTTGCCGAGCTGTAAGACTTGAATTAAAGATTGGCTTCACAGAAATTAAAGGAACCCAAGAGCGCAGCGGAGATATTTCAATGCTATCCTCTTCCTTTGATTTCCTCTTTGACCCTCTTGATTTCTCAGAAAAACTAAATCGATAATAAGTAAAAATTAATACCAACACACCAACGCCCATCCATATCAAACGATTCATCAAGAGGAGACCTTCAAATCCCATCGACATGGTATTCTTATCATCCACTGTCCAATATTTTGTAGCTACCGAAAAAGTTCTCATTCCAAATGGGTCCAACATCGCTCCGATCACTTCAGAATCGATATCACGAATCAAATTTTGAGAGATAATATATCCCACCAACAATCCAATCGAGCCAACGAATGAAAGGATGGTGCTTCGGGTAAGTGCAGCAATACTAAAGATTACAGCGCCCGCAAAAAACATATTAGGTACAACAAAAACCAAAAACCCATGAATATGACCTGACCATATGGTAGGACCTTTCAAGCTTTCATCGAGCCAAGGCATTTGCACACCAATCAAATTTCCGATCGAAACACCCAGAAAAGGAATCATACAGATGATGACGGCCCCGAAAAATCGGCCTAATAAAAAATCTCTTTTCTTTATTGGTGTAGTGAATAAAATTTGGCTTGTTTTCTCTGTAAAATCACGAGCCGCTGCTGAATTCAAAAACGCAGTAATCATCAACAAAGAAAGCAAAGACATAATGGAATAAAATTGCTCTACAATAAAGGGAGCATTTTTATTCACATTTCCAGTTTGAGATCCTACCGTAATCGAATCACTGGAACTTGCACCAAAAATTAATGCTGCATTTATCAAAATAAAAATATACAACATGGGTTGACGAAACCAATACCGCAATTCGAATTTCAGAATATGTTTAAACATAATTTTCTATTTAGAGTCTGTCTATTAAGTTAGTGTTTGGATCATAATGTTCGAGTTCGAGGCTTTCGTAGTCTTGAAAACCAAGGAGTTTAATACAATAAATGACTGTTTTCAAGACAAGAGTAACGACGAAATCGGACATTATGAACAAACACAATTTACAATTATTGGTTACGAAAGCCTTTGATATGTGTGAAAAACACATCTTCCAAATCCCCTTGAATAGAGTCGAAACCAGCATCTGGTGATTGATCGCTATAAACATGAGCGAGTGGTTTACCGGCAACCATACGTGTAGAAATAACGGGATACTTTTCAGTAAACTCAGGAATATCTTGCTTACTCACTTCGCGACGCCAAATTTTTCCATTGATTGAAGAGAGTGCATCCATTGGACTACCTTCAAAAAGCACTCTTCCTTTATCAATAATCGCCATTTGACTACAAAGTTCTTTTACATCATCCACGATATGTGTCGACAAAATCACAATTACCTGTTCACCAATCTCACTTAACAAATTATAAAAGCGATTACGCTCACCGGGATCCAATCCAGCGGTAGGTTCATCTACAATAATCAATTTTGGATCACCCAGTAAAGCCTGAGCAATACCAAAACGTTGCTTCATCCCTCCTGAAAATCCTCCGAGCGCTTTTTTACGAACATCCCAAAGGTTTACACGTTTAAGTAAATCTTCGACAATCGTTTTCCGCTCTACGCTGATTCCCTTCAAAATGGCAATATGCTCCAACATATCATACGCTGAAACCTTTGGATAAACGCCAAATTCCTGCGGCAAATATCCCAGGAGTTTACGCACTTCTAATTTTTCCTTGAGCACATCTAAATCACCCAACATAACGGTACCACTATCCGCTTCTTGTAAAGTGGCGATGGTACGCATCAAAGTTGATTTTCCGGCGCCATTCGGTCCGAGTAAACCATACATTCCGGTTGAAATGGTGAGGTTAACATCATGCAAAGCCTTTACACCATTGGAATAAGTCTTTGAGAGGGAAGTAATTTTCAGTTCCATAAATCGATTTAGATAGGAACGATGAAGATAGAAAAAATAATAAAATCAAACCGACGATGTACGTCATTCAATAAAAACAATGCTTGAAACGTAGAAAAATAATACTGAAACGCAAGGTATTTCGTTATCGATCTTCCACAGCCACCACTCCTCTAAAAACAGTTTCTCTATCGGTCTCCAATTCGAGAATAAATGTGGGATACTGAACAAATGCATCGGCCATAAATATTTTTGGACTACAATGATCACAGGCTGCAATCACTTGTCCTTGAAAATTGATTGCTTTACAGTTAAACTTAGCGAATAGTTCATTACTATTTATCCAAGGAAGTACTGTCTTCCTTTTATAAAAGATAGTAGATAAAACAGCATGAGAACCATCCAAATCAGTTTGACTTAATCGATAATACCTCGATTGGGGAGGAATTTCTGCATAATAATCATACGATCTTACATTGGATGTATTTCCTTTGCTTTGAATTGTTGCAACTAAATTCCAATTTAAGAGATCACTAGACCCTTCCAACGTAAAAAAATCGTTATTTTCTTCTTGAGCTACTTTCCACCCAAAAACCAAATCTTGTTCTTGATCTTTAGCTGTAAAATCAATGAACGAAACGGGGAGAGGATTGAGTGTCGAGTTCACTTCAAAACCAATCATTGTCATACGAAATGAAAAAATACTTCCTGTAAAACTGGGTGAGGAATGTGTCAAATTCGATGAAATAGATCGATAAGAAACTGCAGAGCTTAAGTTGGCCGATTGCATATCAAACAACTCATTAAATCCAGTTCCAGAGCAAGTAAAATTTATACTATTTCTATCAGAAGTAGTAGCAGCAATAACCATATCACCGTTATCTGAACTAATAGAAGAGCCTAATGAAATAGAGGATAAAAGAAAGTTGGCATTCGTTACTGTTTCAGAGATGGGCATCGACTGCAACACGTTGCGAAGCATCACTGTTTTTAAAGAAATTGAACGAATACTTGCACCCGTTGAATTGCTTACTACCATTGTATTTCCTGTGACAGATGAAATATCACTTTCTTTCAAATAAAAAGATGAAGTATGACTATAATAAAAAAGCCCAAACGTTACCCCATCAATTGCGGTGAGTGACTTATTACCCCAAGTAATAGAGCTGACTGAATTATATCCATTATAATCTGCAGAAACGATCACAAGTAGCAATCGATTACTTCCAGCAGTTGCATTATAGGAAAAGCTAGTCGTCGATTGCGCACTTGCACTTACAATACTCACTTGGGCATGAGACTGTAAATGCAAACTACAACAAAGTGTTGTTGCAGCAATGAACCGAAGTATCTTTTCTGTTTTCAATTTTAGAACAATCAAAAACAACCAATCAAAGTTGAATCCAAAGGAGAGGCATTTTCGGGACGAAAACGGTAAAAATCTTACAAAATTTTAAATTGCAATCCCGATAGCTATCGGGAGGCAAGTAGGTAAATTGGCAATCCCGATAGCTATCGGGAGGTGGATTGGTGAGTTGGTAATCGTAAAGCCTCGCGAGGGAAATGGGAAAATGGGTGATTAAAATAGATTTCGATTGCTATCGGTATGTGGGGAAATTCTGAATTCTTCATTCATAATTCTTAATTGAATCCTTATCTTTGCACAGTTCTTTGAAAATATGGGGTCGACAGGAATCGACAGGAGGAGTAATACGCAGGTAAGCATGCAGGGAGTTGGAATTTATCCCTTAAAACACAAGTTCCAATCGCTTTAACTGGCGAAAACAATTATGCGCTTGCTGCTTAATTCCTAATAGGAATTAACTTCATCTACGGCTCTAGGAGCCGAGACGAGCTGCTCTACCACTGCCTCCCGCCTGCCGGGCGGAGGATCAGGGCATCACAATGGCAGGCTGGTCGCACCGAAGTTTCGGCGGTACGATAAGATAAAGAAACTACGGAAAACATTGGTTTGGTTCTCACCTAAGGTTTTCCCGACAATCCAAGCAGAAACTAAGCATGTAGAAAGCTTGTTGATTCCCTAGCTGGACGTGGGTTCAAATCCCACCGACTCCACAGAACAAATTTCAAAACTATTCAAACCCCTCTAAATGAGGGGTTTTTACTTTCAACTACTTTCAAAATGTTTCACCTTTATTCAATTTGTTTCTATATTTGTTTCACCAATGTTTCACTAAATCTGAAATGTTTCACCAAAATAGAGTCCCCTGCTAATTGTAATTAAATGATGAAAGCCAACCTTAGTATTCGATTTTACATAAAGCATAGTACGGTTAAAACGGATCGTATGCCTGTTTATTTACGGATCATTTATTCAAGAAAGAAAGCTGAACACTTTACTGGAATTTATTTGAATGAAAAAAATTGGAATGCTGAAAAGCAAAGAGCGAAAAAAGATAATGTTATCAATGATAAGCTTTCAAATATTGAATCAGAAATAAACCAGATTCATTATTCATTAGCAAAAGAAAACAAACCAATTTCTTCTGGAATTATAAAGGATCTTTATACTGGAAAGAGTACAATTTCTACTTCTCTAATTCAATACTTTGAATTTCATATTTCAGCAATAAAGCAAGCGAATGAATTAGCTAAAGGTTCGATTTCAAGATATGAAGATACTTTAGATCATTTAAAATCATTTCTAAGTCTTAACAAGAGTACTGATTTATTAATTGAGCAAGTTGATTTTAAATTATTAAATGATTTTGATACTTATCCCAGTGGTTTATTGACCACAGAATCTCAAACAATAGATTTT
>JANOPQ010000187.1:0-16841 GCA_031421935.1 Bacteroidota bacterium
GTACCATCCAATGCACCTGGGAAAGATTCTGGTGTTGAAGTAAACGTTACTGTTACTGGTAATGGCTCTACGATGGTAAAGGCAACTGTATCGGCACATCCTGATAAGTCAGAAACAATAACACTGTAGTTTCCACCAAGGGCAATAGTACGAGGAGTTGTGTTGGCAAAGTTACCATCGCTCCATGTGATAGAGAATGGAGAATTACCACCTGTCCAAGTTACATCAGCAGCACCGTTTGCGTTTCCGTTACAAGTAATATCTGTAGGAGTAACTGAAGCCACAATTGAACTTGATCCACCAACTACATACGTTAACACACCTGAGTTACAACTAGCAGGGGTTCCTGCTTCGTCATACACTTGCAAGTAATAAGTACCTGCAGCAAGGTTAGCTAATGTATCCTTATTTGATGTTTTCGTTACGTTACGTACAATATTAGTTTGCGCTAAATCAGTAGACCAAACAAAATTGTAATCAGCAAGTCCGCTGGTTACTGTAGCTTCAATAGATCCACCACCAACACAAGATGCGTTAGTAATTACATCCACTACAGCCACTGATTTTGTTAATACCGTAATGGTATCCGAACTAGCATTACATCCGTTAGGTAAGGTTACAATTACGGAATAAGTCGAGCCAAAACTTGAATTGATAGAATCCAAATCAACGATAGGAACTCCGATAGCACTCCAAGTAAACTGAGTTCCGCTAGGATATCCACCACTATATACACCAGCGTCAGCTACCGAGATATCGATTTGAGCCGGGTTACATAAAGTTGTATCGTTCTGAACCATAAATGGAGTAGGAGAAACTGCAAAATTAATTTGAACAGAATCAGACTTTGCACAACCCGTTAAAGGGTTGGTAACAGTAACCACATAATATCCAGATGCAGTTGGAACCGCTTGAATAGAAGCTGTATTAGTAGGAGTAATAATATTTTGACCTGTCCAAGAGATAGTAGCAGCTGGATCCAATTGGAATCTCCAACCTTCATTAGTAGCTGTCCAAGGACTAGTACTGTTACGACCACTAACGACTACAAAATTAGTACCTGTTCCATCTTCAATCGCCATTGTGGTTGCATCGCCACTAGCAGTGGTTACAGAACCTACGTGGTATTCAATCACATTAGTCGTTTCATACAATTCAATTTGACCAGTAGTTGGAGCACCTGTACCGCCAAAGCGAGGACAATTGGTGAATCGTACAACAAATACACGATTCGGTGCAACGCCATTGGTGAAATAATCAATAGTACCAGAAACTCCCAACTGCCAATCTTCGTGTGCTAGAGCCAAATAATCATTTGGCACTAAAGCATCAGGAAGGAGTTGTCCACTGCAACAATCGGCAGTACCAAGGGTAGCACCAAAAGTCATGAAACCATTAGTTGACACATTAAACTGAGTAGGAGATGAACCATAATAGCTGAAGGCGAAGCCAGCAGGTAATGGAAGTCCTTCCCAAGTACCATCATCTAAAGAAGTTATTGTTTGAGGAGTTACTGCTACGCCTGCGTCAACAAGAATTACAGGAGTACCCGTCGGAACAATTGGTGCGTGAGTGATTGAACTTAGTGTATAGTTTCCAGAAACTGGAGAAGTTATTAATGCATTAAGATCTACCGTATCCCCATTACAAATATTTGGGGTTGGAGTAGAAACTGTAAATACAGGATTTGGGTTTACTGTTACCACAACGGTATCTGCATTTGCGCAAACACCATCATTTCCAGTTAAGATATATTCAGTAGTAACTACTGGAGCAGCGTAAGCAGAACCATCCAGTGCATTTATTATACTTAATGCAGGATTCCAGCTGTAATTACCTGGGTAATTTCCAGATGGATCAGACAATAGAATTGAATCGCCTTCACAGATAGTAGCAGATGCAGGTGAAATAGTTAATGCAGGAGGAACGGTAACTGTTGCCACCACCGGAACTCTCGCTGATTGACAAACTGTAGCACCAATTTGCAATAAGTAGTCTTCAGTTTCACCAAAGCCATACGATGCGTTTTCCGGAGGACTTGGAAATCCTTCCGCGTTAATGATACGCACACGCGTAAAACCAACTGATGCAGAAAGAGGAACCGTAAAGCTACCTGTCAATGTATGTAAACCGTTTGTAGTTACAAGTGTAGTATAAGCTTGTTCTCCAGCATCAGCAAAGTCACCGTCGCGATTGAAATCGACGAAGATGGAAGTTCCACTTGAGAAGAAGCCTCCATTTTCACAATCTCCAATAGATATAGAGAAAGGAACTACATCACCTGGAGCTGCAATGTGCGCAGTTAATCCAGTGTAATCAGTATAAGATGCACAATTTGGTGCAGGCTGATTATTTACCAAAGAACCAATTGTTACTGCCGTGATATCCTCATCCGCAGTAGTGGTTGCTGCACTGGCAGGATACCCTGATGGAGGAGGACCTGGAGCACCTACTGGAGCTACAGACGCTGCAACATAATAAGTAGTTGTAGTATTTACAAATACGTTAAGCGGGCTTCCTACTTGTAGGAAAGTACCACCTGTTGCTGCTGTATACCAAACATCAAATAAGCCTGGATCTACTGTTGCACTTAAACTCACGTTACCCTGACCGCAAACTGATGCGCCAGTTCCTACTGGTAAAGCAGGAGCTGTTACATCAAAGAAGATAGAGTTAGAGAATGCATCGTTTGTACATGTAGCTTTAACACGAATGTAAGTATCGGTGCTGATTGTAATTGTTAAAGAGTCATTGGTTTCGCCAACGATATCTGCCCAAGCTAAATTATCACTTGAAGTTTCCCACTGATATGCACCAGTAGTTCCAGAAGCAACGATAAGGACTGTAGCAGAATTACAAATTGCTGTATTTGCAGAGGTAGCAACTAATGGAGCTTTTGGAGTTCCACTAATTGTGAAATTTAAAGTAGCAGTAGCAGTACATCCATTCGCAGGATCCGTTACAGTTAACACCAATGATTTTGCACCATCAGCAGTAGCTGTAAATGTAGGATCTTCAATATTAGAAGCACTTAATTCACCAGCCGGAGCCCATGAATAAGTAACTGCTCCACCTGTAAATCGAGTATTTGGACGGAATAAGTTAGTAGCACCCGTAGTAGAAGCACAACCCAACAAATTAGCAATGATTGTTTGAGCAGTTGGAGTCGGTGTACTTTGTACTTGATCGAATCCAGGTATACCTGGAGTTCCATTACATACTTCCAAAATAACGTTTGAAGTACCATCCCAGAAGAATGGAGTTGTAAACACATGTTGGTTCCAACCTAGAACTGTAGAAACAGAACCTGTAAATACTGTAGTGAATACAGGCGCTAAATAAGCAGTTGTTATAGGAGGAGCAGTAGCAACACTTCCCATACGCATTGTAAATCCAACCAAAGGAGTTGTACTTAATTTATTTACAACATTAAAGGCTGCACTTGTGATATTTCCAGGACCAATTAAACCGGCTGCATTTAATTCAGCAGCAGTATAAAGAACCTGAGTTTTCACATTTGCATTATTACCATCATAAATGGCAATTGTATTATTTGCTGTATTTGTACCTGCACCCACTTGTTTGAAACTTGATGAACCAGAAGTTGCATTAATCGCAAAACTTGCACCTGAACATAATGAATCAAGTGGAGCCGGAGCTATAGAAACTGAAGGACCAGAATTTACTGTAATAGTAACCGTAGCCGTATTAGAACAACCATTAGGTAAGCCATCATCCGCAGTAAGTGTATAGGTGGTTGTAACCAAAGGAGAAGCTGTAACCACAGCCACATTCGTAGCACTTAAACCTGTAGCAGGACTCCAGCTAAAGTTTGTATACCCAGCACCTGAAGCTGTTAAAACAACACTTCCAGTATTACAATAAGAGGTAGAACCTGAAGGAGTAATCACCAATGCCGGGGCTGGAGTTACAGTAGCCGTAGCAATGCTTGGAGCAGAATAACATCCTGCACTTACACCATCAAAAGTACTCACCGACCAATTGTAGAAGAATACATATAATGTAGTTGCATTTGGACCTCCCCAACCGGTGATTGACACCTGACCAGGTAAAGTATAAGGGTTTACAAAACCATTTTGGTGATATTGTAAGTTCGGGTTTGAAACCGGACGCAATCTATAGGCTGTACCTTGAGGTACGAACATATTTAATGTGATTGTTTGAACGGTTCCTTGAGTAGTAGTTACTGTAGAAACCGGAGCACCTAACGGATTTCCAGCAGCATCTTCTAATTGTATTGCTATTGCAGTACCAAGAGCTGTTAATGCATTTGGAACGATATCTACCGTGTTAATGATAATTCCACCTGGGGACAATACATTAAACGTTTGATAATTGGCAGCAGCACTTGCGAAAGCAGTAGTTCCTAAAGCCGTAGCAGAAAGTCCAACGTTAGCAGGAGCCGCACTTGGGTTTTCAATCACATAATACGTTTGTGTAGATGTTACAGCAGGAGAATAGTTATTTCCCGTTGTTAAAATTGGACCACCAATGGTATCTAACCATAGGATAGTACCACCTGCTCCAAGAGCAGAAAGATTAACTGTACCAGGACCACAACGAGTACCATTTGTAACAGTAGGAGGCGCCGGAGGAGCAACCACAGTCACAGGAACAGATGTAGAAGCAGAGCATCCACCACCGTCAGTTACAATTACAGTATAATTTTGAGAAGTAGTTGGATTGGCAATTGGATTTCCAATTGTTGTACTGCTTAATCCTGTAGCAGGAGACCATAAATAAGATAAGGCAGATCCACCTTGAATGCCAACCGTATAATCTTCAGTTTCACCATAAGAATAAATTTGATCAAATGTTGGACTTACAACACCCTCCGCATTAATTATACGCATACGTGTATAACCAGTAGAAGCGAAATTGCTAATCACAATATTTCCAGAAAGAGTATGAATTCCAGGAGTAGTTGCAGAAGTAGTATAAGCTAATTCACCTGCGTCACCAAAGTCACCGTCTCTGTTATAGTCAATAAATACGGAAGTACCACTAGCGAAGAAACCTGAGTTTTCGCAATCACCAATGGTGATAGAGAAAGGAACAGATTGCCCTGCATTAACTATAGGTGCCGTTAAACCCGTGTAATCCGTGTATAAGGCACATAATCCAGCAGATTGAATATTAGATAAGGAACCGAATACAACCGCGTCAATATCTTCATCGGCAGTAATTGTTCCTCCATTAGCAGGGTAACCACTTGGAGCTGGAGGTAAGGAACCGCCTCCGAAGGCTGACACATTTAATTGTGAAGAACCTCCCACACAAAAAGCAGCAGGAGTTGCAGTAGCACCAGCAATAGTAGGTGTAACACCAACTCCGATTGTAATAACAGCTTGCTCTAAACAACCTGATCCAGCATCAAAACCTGAAACAGTATAAGTAGTAGTTGTTGTTGGTAACGCACTCACCACACCGTTGCTAATATTGGTTAATCCAGTCATTGGACTCCATGTATAAGCATAATTTGGATCATTAACAGAAACTGCTGTAATTGTAGAAGCAGGATCTCCGTCGCAAAGATTTAAATCGGTTGCTGAAACGGTCACTGCTGGACCAACAAGTGGCGTAAATGTATAGGAAGCTCTAGGTCCCGATTGTACACAACCCGAGATTGGATCAAAAGCTTCTGCATAATAAGTTTGCGGACCACAAGCATAAGGAGCATTGAAAGGAGTACCTGTGCCGATGGAAGTACCACCCGTTGCAACAGTATACCAACGAACATTACTGCCTCCTGTTGGTAATACAACTGTTAAATTAGCAATACCACAACCACAGAAAATATTTGTAGCGGCTATAGTATTTGCGTCTGCTGGTAAAGCATTTGCAGTAGCACTTACAGCAACTGTAGTAGAACAGTTTGCTGCATTCACTGCAATTAACTGGTAGGTATTAGTACCAGAAGAAGTTGGAGTAGCTGTTGGGTTTGCAATAGCAGGATTGCTGATAGCACCTGTTCCAACAGTTTGTGACCAGTTAAAAGTTAAGTTAGGATCTCCGAAAGAGTAGAATACTCGTCCGTTAAAGTTACGTGGATTGTTTGGAAAACCAAATGCTCCGCCCATTCCACCACCACCATGACCTTGAGATATTGAGATATTTCCATCAGCCAATAAAGGTGCGCAAACAGTGGTTCCATTGGTGTAATAGTTTCCACCATTACAAACAACAACGAAGCCGTAAGTTTGACCTACCGGAATGGTTATATTTAGATTCAATGGAATTGATGTAAGATTTGGAGTTCCACCGGCAGGAATAATAGCTACTTGTCCAGCTAATGTCCAACCTGCACTGCTAGATAATACAGCACATCCGTATCCTCCTGGAATATACCAAACTTCAGCAAGTGTTCCGGAAGCGATACCCATGTATACGCTATCAATACGTATCGGTGAAGAACCATTCACATTCGAAATATTAAATGCATTACCAGAAGCACCGTTACCTCCCAAAACAGGAGTCTGAAGATTTCCTGCAACATAATTATTGGCGGCTAACTGGGTAGTTGTTCCTAAGCAGAAAGAAGATGGTGTTGCTGTAGGATTAATTACAGGTTGAGGTGTAACCGTAATAGTAACAGGAGTACGTGCACTTGGGCAAGTACCATTATTACTTTCTACATAATAAGTAGTAGTTGATGCCCATGTATTATTCCAAGTAGTACCTGTGAAGGCGATTACTCCTCCAATTGCTGCAGTATACCAGTTGAGGGTAGAAGCACCGGAAGCAGAAAGCGTTGCAGACGCACCTGCGCAAGCTGCACCGTTTGTTGTTGTAGGAGCCGGATCACCACCGCCCAAATTAGTTAAACTCACGGTATCGGTTACCACGCAACCGGAAAGACTATTGGTTACGGTAACCGTATAAATCTGACTGGTAGCTGCTGCCAACGTTGCTGTAGGATTCGGAATATTTGGATTACTTAACCCACCGGAAGGTGTCCATACATAACTAATGGAAGGTAATGCAAAATGCCATCCTTGGTTGGTGGTAGGATCTGGAGTCCATGCGCCAAACTGACGACCTGCAGGAACAACAGCAGTAGTACCTGCAGCGTTTTCAATTCCACAAACTGAGAAATTCCCGGTTTGAGTAACATTTGTATGAAATACATCAACTGAGTTATCCACTTCATTCAAAACGATCTGCCCGGTAATATTTCCTGTAGCAGAAAAGAAAAACACATTCGTCCATGCTATAACAAATTTTCGGTTAGGTGTTGTGCCACTTGTGAAATATTGAATATTTCCTGTTGTAACATTTCCATCTTCCCAGGCTAAAGCAATAACATTGTTTGGAAAAGCCACATTTGGCATAACAGAACCATACACGTTGGCAGCACTGTTAGTACCAAGTTCCACATAACCATTTGTATTTATATTTAAAGTATTAAATACATTACCATAAAATGTAAATGGAAAAGGAATTGGCACATTCGCCATAATAGCATCATCTCCCGTTGGACCTGCTGTTGGAGAAACAGGAGTAACCGGTGCATGAGCAATGGAAGTAACAACATAATTAGAATTAGCTATGGTATTTAGCTGCGGAGAGGTTCCATCACAAAAACTGTAGGCATTAGAGGAAGCTACTACACTGAAAGCACTTGAAGCGGAAAAAGCTAAATTATTATTTCCTAAAAATCCATCAGGAGTCCATGCAACTGAAGAGGAGAAATTATATGTGCCGAACAATGACGCATTATATCCAAGGGCAATAGTTACTACTTGAGTTGCTCCTGCAGCCAATGTACCAGAATTAATTACCACTGGTGTGAAAGTTGTACCATTAGGACCAGTTACTGAAGCAGTAACTGTAGCTGGATTTAAACTAAAATCGGCTAGCGCTGTACCATTATTTCTTAATGTTACAGATACAGTAGAAGAAGAAGCACCAGTGCATAATGAACCGTTAGGCGCAGAAGGATTAATTAAGGTTAAATCATTCGCAATTGCAGGAGGTGTATATGTGATGATCAATTTGGGTTGGCTAACTGCTGCAGCCAAATAACCAAAAATATTATACGTATTAGTAGAAGCACGTACATAGCCTATATTAATAGAACTACCTATTGCTGCCTGACAGGCTGCAATGGCACCTGCAGTAAGCACTTTCGAATTTAGTGCGTTTGCTGTCCAAGCGGATGAATTTGCAATATTACCTACTGCGGTCGCCCCGATGTTAGTAAAAACGGTTGCTCCAGCATCCGTTACCGGATTTCCTGAAAACCATTTAACATTGTTTAATGCGCCACTAGCGACGGAAGAGAATGTGGTGAATTCAGCTGTGACCGCAGTGATAGTAGAGCCAGCGGGAATAGACGCTAAAGAAAACACACACCAACCTCTATTAGCAGAAGTGTTAATAGTGATCATATCACCATTGTTTTTTGTCCCTCCAGCATTTACTGAACCAGTAATTAAACTAGAGTTCGCAGGTGAAATGGTTGTTACAACTTGAGCTTGCATTGTGGTTGCAAAGCCAAAGATTAACAACAAACAGATTTTTAACAGCCAACCTGTCCTGCGGACCGGATTTACTGTCGTTTTGTAATTGTTTTTCATATTATTTATTTTGATTAGATTTATTTCATTGGAAGCTACTAAAAAAGAGAATTCCCCACGCATAGCCATCAAAGTGCGCAGAAACAGAGGAAGGAAATAATTGAAGTAGAATTTTTTCACTAAGCTTATTTTTTTATACCGGTTTCCAGAGTACAACTATTACTTTTTAAGGGTAAGACTTTGGTCATTTCGCGAGAATGACAAAAGGATTCGCAGTAACTTAATGGATTTTCCCTTTCAGGATTTGTTACCGCAATTTACTTGCTTAAGCGATACAATGCAAGTTTTCTGTAAAATTTCACCCAGTATTTGAGATAGTTGGCAAATTTTATGCTGAAAATCAATGGTTAAAAGATTTAAACAATTGAAAAATTTACTGTTCATAGAAATAATTCATGCAAGGATTTTAAAAATGGAGATTAAAAAAAAGAAGAAAAACTTGCAAGTCAAGTCTCCATGACCTACATTACGAGGAGGTGAGAAAAGGGTATTTTAGGAAGATTTAAAGCTCATTTTGATTTTCTTTTTCGTTTCTTCCAACATAAAGGACTGAAAAAAAGTAGATTGCGATTAATACTAGGTAAAATTTAATATGCTACGGGGTTATTATAATTGGATGTTGAAATTTTAACATTGATCATAATTGACTTCTTCATTGCGATGCTTCAAAATAAAAACAAAATCATCTTACATACAATAATATTATCTAATTTTAGGAGGTGAATTTACTAACGGTTATGCCTATACGAAAATTTTAATTTTCAGAAAAAACGCATCGAAACAAAAGTCTATTTTCGATCGAAATTCCAACCTGTTTTTTCCAAATCTGATAAAACCGATAGAATCCCTTCTTTTAAATCCAATCGATGTTGCCAACCCAACTTATGAATTTTGGAAACATCCAATAATTTGCGTGGGGTGCCGTCTGGTTTATCGATATTAAACAAAAGCTGGCCTTCAAATCCGACTAACTCTTTTACCATTTCTGCCAATTCTTTGATGCTTACATCTACCCCGGTTCCTACATTTACATGTTGCTCATCGCTATAATTTTCTATCAAGAAAACACAAGCATCGGCCAAATCATCCACATGCAAAAACTCACGCTTTGGTGAACCGGTACCCCAAATTTCAACGGCAGGCAGGTTCTTTGTTTTGGCATCATGAAACTTTCTGATCAATGCAGGTAAGACATGAGAATTATTCAAATCATAATTATCATTGGGTCCATAAAGATTGGTGGGCATGGCTGAGATCATCTCTACTCCATATTGTTTTCGGTACGACTCACACATCTTCAGTCCAGCAATCTTAGCAATGGCATAAGGTTCATTGGTGGCTTCTAAATATCCACTTAATAAATACTCCTCTTTAATAGGCTGAGGGCACATCTTAGGATAGATGCAAGAAGATCCTAAAAACAAAAGTTTCTTCACTCCATACTTATAAGCATAATGAATCACATTATTCTGAATCATCAAATTCTCATATATGAATTCACCACGATACGTGTTATTGGCAACGATCCCTCCTACTTTGGCTGCGCTCAGAAAAACATAGTGCGGTTGATGTTCTGCAAAAAAACCTTCCACTGCCATTTGATTTCTCAAATCCAATTCAGATGATGTTTTAAGCAATAGATTTTTAAATCCGCGTTTTTGAAGATTTCGAACAATAGCAGATCCTACCATTCCGCGGTGGCCAGCGATATATATTTTTTCGTCTATTTGCATTCTTAGCAATCTTTAATTTTTTTTCTTAAACCAAACTTTTTAATTTGAAGGTGTAATAATTTGAAGATTTGAAAATTAATATACTTGAAGTTGGATCAACGCCTAAATGCTGTGGGACATGGTTAAATTTGATTTTAAATGAAAGCAGGGAATTCAAGTAGTACCTCAGACTTATTTAAAGACGTTCTCCACTAATGCTCAGATGCAGGATAATATCTTCATTGCGAAGTATCACAATCTAATTAATACATCATCAAATTTATTCGAAACTCTTTGTAGCGAAGCTCCGAATGAACCCATCTTCAAATTTTCAAATCTTCAAATTAAACCATTTTCAAATTAATCATTCATGGTAATTCATCACGGTATGTCCGCCTTCTTTTAAGTAACGATCGCGTTTAAAGATTTCCATATCTGCGGCAACCATTTCTTTAACAATCATGGGAAGATCGTATTTCGGTCTCCAATTTAATTGCGTTTTTGCTTTTGTTGGATCACCAATTAATAATTCTACTTCAGCAGGGCGATAGTAACGCTCATCAATACTTACTACTTCTTGACCGATAGGACGTGCATATTCAGGAATGCTACAAGACTTGACTTTTGCAACTTCTTTTTCTGCCTCTCCACTCCATTCCAACTCAATTCCCAATTCACGGAATGCCATAATAATAAAGTCTCGTACAGAAGTTGTAATTCCAGTAGCAATAACATAATCTTCTGGCTTGTCTTGTTGCAACATTAAATACATAGCTTCTACATAATCTTTAGCATGACCCCAATCACGCTTGGCATCCAGGTTTCCCATGAATACTTTTTCTTGAAGTCCTAGGCCAATACGTGCTACGGCTCTTGTGATTTTTCGAGTCACGAAAGTTTCGCCTCTCAATGGGGATTCGTGATTAAACAAAATTCCATTTACTGCAAACATATTATAGGACTCACGATAATTTACAAAGATCCAGTAAGCATATAATTTTGCAACTGCGTAAGGAGATCTAGGATAGAAAGGTGTTGATTCTCTTTGAGGAATCTCTTGCACCAATCCGTATAATTCAGAGGTGGAGGCTTGGTAAATTTTACAACGATCCGTCATTTTCAACATGCGAACTGCTTCTAATATTCTTAGTGCGCCTAATCCATCAGCATTTGCAGTGTATTCGGGCAAATCAAAACTAACATGCACGTGAGACATGGCTCCTAGGTTATAAATTTCATCGGGTTGGACTTCATTGATGATTTGAACAACGTTAACAGAATCAGTTAAATCTCCGTAATGCAGTTTAAAACGAATACCTTTTTCGTGTGGATCTTCATAAAGATGATCTACTCTTTGGGTATTAAACATGGAACTTCGACGCTTAATACCGTGAACTTCATACCCTTTTTCGAGCAAAAGTTCCGCTAAATAGGCGCCATCTTGCCCTGTAATTCCTGTGATAAGTGCTTTTTTCATGGTTTTGGAAAATATTGAATGATTTAAATAAATATTAAACTTTGGCAACGGGTTAAAATCACCTCTCTTTTTCTAATGCAAACAACTAACAATCAATTCTTAATATTCAACTGTACATTATTTGCAGAAAAAAGACATAATCTGTATCGCTTCTAACGCAAATAAAGGAAAGTATGTTACAGAGAGTAAAAATAGCACTTATAACCATCAAAAAGGTACATTTTCCCATCCAATTTCGATTAAAACCTCCATTAATAAACTATAAGGGACTCGTATGTTTGCTTTAAAATAAGTTAAATCAAGAAATACTAAATACTCGCAATGAAAACAGAATATTGCCACATTAATGACTTAGCCTCTCCCCAACCCCTCTCCAAAGGCGAGGGGCTATAGAAAATTCAAATTACTTAAGTGATCTTTAATGCCCTAAAGTACCTCGTATTTCAATAGGTAAATGAATATCGAAGACTAAAGATGGAGAATAATCCTAATTTTGTGACGTTATGCCGACGCTACATAAGAAATAATCCAATAATTTAAACGTATGCCAATGTAGATCGGCATTATACAAAAAAAATATTGGCCTAAATTATTAATCCAATTAGTATTAGAGTCGCAAATAATTTTAGGAGTTCTTGAGATTTTAAAGAACCTAATTAGCTCTATCGACGTACAAAAACGAAATAAATATTTCACATTTATTATATCATTATGGAAAACAAACTGATTGGAAGCAACAGTCTCATCGACCAAAAAGACATTAAACGAACGCTATCCACGATTGGAAAAAATTGGATGTGGTTTGTTTTGTTTTTAGGACTTGGGATCTCTGGGGCTATTTTTTACTTATACAAAGCCACTAAATTTTATGGGGCTACCACTCAAATTTTAATTAAGCCACCGAAAGATCCTTTTAAAGATGCTTTGAGTGAGTCTTTGCCTGTAATTCCAGAGAGTGAAGAGGTAACCAATGAGATCATGGTATTACAATCGACTCGCTTTATTGATGAGACCATTAAAAAACTTGGATTAGATATCTCCTATTATATTGAAGGTAGAATTAAAACGGGTGAAGTTTATAAAGGTACTCCCTTTGAAGTGACTGGAAAAATGATTGATGCTTCATTATACGAAGTACCCATCTCACTTAAAATTTTAAATAAAAATCGTTTTCGCTGGGACATCGTTACTGAGAACTATACAAAAGGTGGAGAATCTGATTTTGGCGATCCTGTAATCACCTCTAAATTTTCATTTTTAGTAATGCCCGACTCCACCATCATTAGTAAAAATCCAAAGATTGGGGAAGTAGCTTATCAATTCAGATTTCATAATCATAACAATTTAATTAATAAGTATAAAACACTTTTAAAAATTGAGCCAGTTCAGGAAGCTTCGGTGATTACAATTTCTGTTGAAGATGAAGTTACAGAAAAGGCGATTGACTTTTTAAATACGATGATGGAGATCTACATTGAAAATAGTATATCTCTCAGTAAAAAGGTAAATGACAATACACTTCAGTTCATTGATGGGCAATTGAACGAGGTGGAAGGACAACTGAATGGTGTTGAAAGTAATCTAGAACAATTTCAGCGAGAAAAAACAACCTTCAATTTAGGTAGTGAGCAAAGTGTTTTGTTTCAACGAACCGTTGAGTTTGAGTCGGAGAAAGATAGAATTGGGATTAAGTTAAAGTCGATTGACATGCTTTATGAATACTTGACATCCAACGATGCCGATATGGCCATTTCGCCCGCAATACTTGCAGAGCAAAATGATCCTTCCTTATCAAGTGCATTTAATGAACTCTTTGCATTACAACAGAAAAAAACAAACCTGTTGTTTAGTAGTACGGCAAGTAGTCCGTTAGTAAAGCAAACTGATGAGCAAATCAATATTCTTCGTCAAAATATTATGGGAATCGTTTTAAACGTCCGTAAAAAATTGACGAATGATATTAATAGCATTAGCGGGCAATTGAGCCAGTATCAATCGACGATGCGACAAATGCCAACAACACAGCGAGGTATTGTAAATATCAGTCGAAATGTTGAAATATACGCGAAGATTTATGAATTCCTATTAGAAACAAGAGCACAAACTGTTATTGCGAAAGCTGGAATTGTAGCCGATAAAACAGTTTTAGAACCTGCTTATAGTAATGGATCCGTTCGTCCGGTTTTGGTGCAAACTTTAGCAGTAGGAATTGGTATTGGTTTAGCATTATCCATGTTGGTGATATTTATAAAAAGCATGTTTTACAATTTTGTAAATACAAAAGATGAACTCAAGGAAATAACAAATCTACCCATCATTGGTGTTATCGGCTCCACTAAAGAGGCAGAGAATGAATATTTAGTAGTTGACAAATTCCCTCAGTCGCAAGTAGCGGAGGCGTTTAGGGTGATACGTACTAATCTCAGTTATTTTGCTCCTAAAGTCAAGAATAAAGTTTTATTGGTAACTTCTTCCGTGGCTAGTGAAGGAAAAACTTTTTGCGCTGTAAATGTAGCCATCACCTTAGCTAAGGCAAGGAGAAAAGTAATATTAGTAGATCTTGATTTACACAAACCGAAGCAAGCGAATGCATTCAATTTACAAAATGATATAGGCGTTACCTCATATGTCGTTGGTAAAGCGAATATGAATCAAATCATAAAAGATACTCCAATCGATAATTTACAAGTAATTTTAACAGGTCCACGTACTCCAAATGCTTCGGAATTAATTGTTGATCCGATGATGGAACAGTTGATTGAAGAGTTGCGATTACATTATGAATACATCATCATTGACACTCCGCCAGTTGGATTGCTCTCTGACGCATTGGTGTTTATGAAACATGCTGATTTAAATTTATACGTTGTAAAAGCAGGATATACCAAGCGTGATTTTATCGACATCGCCCATCAGATTGTAGAAAAAAATCAGATTAAACATTTAAGTTTTATTTTAAACAATGTAAACACAAAAAATATTCCTGCAGGGTATGGTGGTGGTTACTATGCTTAATTTTTAAAGAAATATAATGAGTTCGAAATTGAAAGAAAACTTGGATAAGCAAAGTTTTGGAGGGGCCTCTACGAAAGAAAAGGGTATACTTCATTTGGTAATAAGGAGTTTTAAAATGCACTTGGATAAGCCTATGAGAAAGAAGGCAGCGATCCTCATCGTTTTAATTTTTTCTTCTGCGATCCTTGATGTCTTTGGTATTGCATCTATACTGCCATTAATTAAATTGGCTACGGATACTTCCATCATTCATTCCAATGAATACTTAAATGCAATCTATAATTATTTTCATTTTGAGTCGGAAAAACAATTTCTACTCGTCATGATTTTAAGTGTACTTAGTTTTTTCATTTTAAAAAGTGTTTATGGAATTTTTGTGAATTACTTAGAAACTCGATTTACAGCTACGCTCGCGTACAAGATCACACGAAAGCAATTCAATAAATATTTCAACCTTGAGTTTCATCAATTCACAGGCATGAAAAGCAGTGTTATTACGCATCACATTTTGAACAATCCATTATCGTATGTGACTTGGGTAGTGATGCCTACCATTATGTTAATTTCAGAATTTTCAATCTTACTACTTATTGTAAGTGGAATTGCATGGTATGACCTCAAACTTTTTCTTTTCATAGCCTTAATTATCGGTCCATCTACCTGGTTAATTTATGCACTATTGAGAAGCAGAGTAACTCGTATTGGTGAAGAAATGAATCGATTATTTCCAATTTCATTGGGCTCTATTTCTCAAACAATAGGAGGATATGCTGATATCAAACTAGCGAACAAAGAAGCGCATTATCGAGATGAATTTTTAAAGACTCAAAAGAAATATCATCAATTAAATATGGCATCTCATTTGCCCAATTTAATTCCCTTACGCGCTAATGAGTTGGTTGCATTGTTAGGAGTGGTTCTCATTTTTATTTATGCTATATTCCTTACTGATAATAGTGAAAAAGCTATTGTTATGATCAGTTTGTTTGCTGCCGCAGCCTATCGATTAATGCCGTCACTAAACAGGATTATTTCATCCTTCATGTACATTCGAAAAAACATGACTGCCATGCAAAATATATCCATCTATCCTGAACTTTCGCATGAAATTATTTCAAACAAAGATGATAGCAAAATGGCATTTGAAAATGCTATCGAGATCAAAAATTTATTTTTCCGTTTTCCGAACGAGCAAAGTGATATGTTAAAAGACATTTCCATGACCGTAAAACGCGGAGAAAAAATTGGAATTGTTGGCGTATCTGGCTCCGGAAAAACCACTTTGATGAATGTATTACTGCGGTTTTACCATGAACAAAAAGGCGGTATCTATGTAGATCAAGTAAAGATTGAAGCGGACAATCAGCAGTCGTGGAGAAATTTATTAGGCTATGTCAAGCAAGATATTTTCCTAATGGATGCTTCAATAAGTGACAATATCACCTTTGGAGATGAAAATCCAGACCCATTACGGTTAAAACAAGCGATTAAGCAGGCTTCACTAGAAGAATTAATTAACTCATTACCCAATGGTCTTCAAACAATCATTGGAGAACGCGGTTCGAGATTATCGGGCGGGCAAAAACAAAGGATTAGCATTGCACGCTCCTTATACCGAAATGCCGAAATTCTAATATTTGACGAAGCCACTTCGGCTTTAGATAACCAGACAGAGCAAGAGGTTAGTGAGGCAATTGACTCATTATCTGAAGTTAACAAAACAATATTTATCATAGCACATCGAGTAACTACGCTAAAAAACTGCAATCGAATTTATGAACTGACTGAGGGTAAAATATCAGGAGTTTATAAATATCATGAACTGCTCGAAAAAGTAGTATAATTTACGATTTCATACGATAAATTTTAATTTACAAGCTTAAAAAAACACAACCAATTTCGTTTTTTTCCGTAGAAAAAGGTATCAAAAGTTATGTTATTTAATTCATTCGAATTTCTGTTATTCTTTCCGATTGTTACGATATTGTTTTTCGTAATGCCACATCGTTTTCGATGGTCACTACTATTAACCGCTAG
>JANOPQ010000188.1:0-5514 GCA_031421935.1 Bacteroidota bacterium
GGAAAACTCATGCCTCACTTTGAGTATTTGAGTGATTATGTGGCGGATTAACTGCGAAGAAAAATCAATAAAATAACTATACAGTCTGTGTAGACGCTTCCTTCAATATTGCAATGGTATTACTAGGAGAAGTAGAGCTAAAAACAGTATTTCCTGCTACTAAAATATCGGCTCCACAACGCACTAATTCCGCTGCATTTTTTAAATCAACACCGCCATCAATTTCAATCTTAGCGCCTGAATGCTTCTGAATGATCAAGTTTTTTAAGTCTTCGGTCTTACTAAATGTATTGCGAATAAAACTTTGACCTCCAAAGCCGGGGTTCACCGACATCAGTACCACCACATCTATCGAAGCAATCACTTCAGACAAAACAGCAACAGGAGTATGTGGATTAATAGCTACACCTGCTAAGATTCCCAATTGACGCATTTTTTGAATCGTGCGATGCAAGTGTGTGCAGGCTTCATAGTGCACTGAAATGATAGAAGCACCAGCATCTGCAAAAGCCGCTAAATACTGATCTGGATTCACAATCATCAAATGCACATCTAGCGGTTTGCGAGCATGTTTCTTTACTGCTTTCAACACGGGGAATCCGAAAGAAATATTGGGGACAAAAACTCCGTCCATAACATCCACATGAAACCAATCGGCCTTACTATCATTAATCATTTTAATATCTCGCTCGAGATTTCCGAAATCGGCTGAGAGGACTGAAGGGGCAATGAGTACAGACATTTATTGAAGGGCTTTAAGGCAAATTTCGTGAAAAAAAGGGAATATTTGATAAACAACGAAATTTTAAGTGGATTCTCGATTCGAGGAATAGCTTTATGAATAAAATTATTTCATTGATAATGAAGACGCATTTTAAACGTAGCGGGCGCAACGTTAAAGCAACGAACGCAGCGTTTTTAATTCCAATAAATATAATAAAACCTAAAATCCTTCGCGTCCGCGGCGAAATCGCTGCTCCCGCCGCGTTTAAATTAGCAAATTCTCATAAAAAATCCCTATGAATTTCTCCACAGGGATCATTTACTAAACCCAAAATGCGTATCTTTTATCCTAAGTAAGTTCTCAGGATTTTGCTTCTTGATGTGTGTTTCAATCGGCGAATGGCTTTTTCTTTTATTTGACGAACGCGCTCACGAGTCAATTCAAAACGCTCTCCAATCTCTTCTAAGGTCATGGGTGAATCGTTTAAACCAAAGTATAAGCGTATCACATCGGCTTCACGAGGAGTCAGCGTATAAAGCGCTCGCTCAATTTCGCGACGTAATGACTCAGTGATTAAATTATTTTCAGGTGATGGTGCTACATCTTCGCCGGGCATTAAATCCATTAACGTACCATCTTCTCCTTGAATCAATGGTGCATCCATCGACACATGTCGGCCTGATGAACGCATCGTATCCATCACATCATCCACAGAAATATTTAATACCGTTGATAATTCCTCATTGGTAGGTTCACGTTCAAACTCTTGTTCCAACTTGGCAAAAGCACGATTAATTTTATTGATGAATCCAATTTTATTTAAAGGCAATCGAACGATACGAGCTTGCTCTGCTAACGCTTGAAGAATACTTTGACGAATCCACCATACTGCATAAGAAATGAATTTGAATCCACGTGTTTCATCAAAGCGTTGTGCTGCTTTAATAAGACCTAAATTTCCTTCATTAATTAAATCGCCCAAGGTTAATCCTTGATTTTGATATTGCTTCGCTACCGATACGACGAAACGCAAATTCGCTTTTGTTAAACGTTCTAAAGCGGTTCGATCACCTTCTTTAATACGTCGCGCCAAACTTACTTCTTCTTCCGGCTTCAGTAATTCTACTTTTCCAATTTCCTGCAAGTACTTATCTAAAGATGCGGTTTCGCGATTAGTGACTTGCTTGGTAATTTTTAACTGTCTCATTATTTTTTCAAAGATTATGGCTTCGTAACGAGGCTTCCCTTCGTGTGGTTGCGAAATCTTTTTTAGGCGATGTGATTAGCATGTAAGGTTTAGAAAAGTATGTTCAAATACTAAAAAACATGAACTGAAACGGAAAGGTATGGGGTTTATATTACATTCCATATACTCTAAGATAAAAAAAAGAAAGTCTGCTATAACTAGCAGACTTTCAAATATTTAACAGGTGTATAATAAAGGCCTATTGTTCAGCTGGAGCGGTTCTTTCAGGACGATTAGTCATCAAAACCTTACGTGATAAGCGATACTTACCAGTTTTCTTATCTATCTCAATTAATTTCACTTGAATGGATTCACCTTCTTTCAAAACTCCATCCATGGAAGCAAGACGTTCATTTGAAATTTCAGAGATATGAAGCAGACCATCTTTACCAGGCATAAACTCAACGAATGCACCGAAAGTAGTAATGGTTTTCACTTTTCCTTCGTACACTTCACCCACTTCAGGCTCGGTAACGATTCCACGAATACGAGCTAATGCCGCTTCGATACACGCTTTATCTGGAGAAGCAATTTCTACATGACCTTCGTTATTGATTTCTTCAATGGTGATGGTAGTACCCGTCACACGTTGAATTTCCTGAATGATTTTTCCACCTGGTCCGATGATCGCACCAATGTATTCTTTCGCAACACGTAACTTCACAATTCTTGGAGCATGCGGCTTGTAATCTTCAGCAGGAGCAGCGATCGTCTTATTCATTTCCCCAAGGATATGTAAACGTCCAGCACGTGCTTGATTCAAAGCTTCCATTAAGATTTCATAAGGAAGTCCATCTACCTTTAAATCCATCTGACAAGCACAAATACCTTTTGAAGTACCCGTTACTTTGAAATCCATATCACCCAAATGATCTTCATCGCCTAAGATATCACTTAACACTGCAAAGTTTCCTTTACCATCAGTGATCAATCCCATAGCAATACCAGAGATAGGAGCGGTAATTTTAATACCTGCATCCATCAACGATAAACTCGCAGCACAAACCGTAGCCATAGAAGAAGAACCATTCGATTCTAAAATATCAGAAACGATACGGATCGTATAAGGATTCAAATCTTCAGAAGGTAATACCTGACGAATTGAACGGTGTGCTAAATTTCCGTGACCTACTTCACGACGACTAGTTCCGCGGTTAGGCTTCACTTCGCCGGTGCTGAATCCAGGGAAATTATAGTGCAACATGAAATTGTTTGATCCTTTTTGCATGGCTTGATCCACCAATTGCTCATCTAACTTAGTTCCTAAAGTAACGGTAGTTAACGATTGAGTTTCTCCACGAGTAAATACTGCAGATCCATGAGCAGAAGGAAGGTAACCGATTTCGCTCCAGATAGGACGAATATCAGTCAATCCACGGCCATCTAAACGGATACGCTCTTTTAGAATCATATCGCGCATCGCATCAAATTCCACATCGTGGTAATAAGTTTTTGCTAGCTTTTCTTTTGTTGCACGCTCTTCATCCGACATTGTCGCTAAGAAATCATCCAACACCTTTTTGAAAGCTACTTTACGCTCATTCTTATTTGGATTGCATTGGCGAGCCGCAGCATAAACACCATCATAACAAGCTTTGTTTACGCGTTCACGTAATTCCTCGTCATGTGTTTCATGGCTATAGCTACGTTTAGTAACACCCACCATAGCAATAAGCTCTTCTTGCGACTGACATTGAATCTTGATAGCTTCTTGTGCTACTTTAATTGCTTCTGCCATGTCCTTCTCATCCACCTCTTTACATTCTCCTTCTACCATCAAAATATCCTTAGCAGTACCGGCAACGATCAAGTCGATATCAGCTTCTTTAGCTTCAGTGATGCTTGGGTTCACCATGAAAGTTCCGTTGATTCTACATACGCGAACTTCAGAAACGGGTCCATTAAAAGGAATATCGGAAATGCTCACTGCTGCAGAAGCGGCAAGGCAAGCAAGGCTATCGGGAGAAATTTCCATATCGGCAGAGATCAATGTCACTGCGATTTGGATATCAGCATGATAATCGGAAGGGAAAATAGGGCGGAGGGCACGATCAATTAATCGGCAAATCAGAATTTCTTGTTCTGTAGGACGAGCCTCACGACGGAAGAAAGATCCTGGGATACGACCTGCAGCCGCAAATTTCTCTTGATAATCAACAGTTAAAGGAAGGAAATCAACACCATCCTTCGCATCTTGAGACGATACGACAGTGGCAAGTAACATACAATTGCCCTGACGGACAACAACAGAACCGTGCGCTTGCTTGGCAAGGCGGCCGGTTTCAATAGTAATCTCCCTACCATTGGATAGTGGAGAAGAAACGGTAATAGCTTTTGGTTGCATTTTTTTTGACAGCTTTAATTATTTATAGACATATATAGATCAGTGTATTGAATTCCTTAGATGGATCATAAATAAGGAAGATTTATTGTGAAATCGTGTTTTTTATGTTGAAAACAACCTGTACAAACTGAGGTTTCATTCCCAAACACGACTCATAAAAATAAAAAAAGGCAATTCGAAGATTGCCTTTTTATGAGATGCCTGCTCGAGGCTATTACTTACGTATACCGAGTTCTTTGATGATTGCTCTGTAACGATTAATATCTTTTTTGTGAAGGTAGTCTAATAGGCTACGACGTTTACCAACAAAATTAATTAAGGAGCGCTCTGTAGAGAAATCCTTTTTAAAGGTTTTTAAATGCTCAGTAAGGTGATTAATACGCTCAGTGAACATAGCAATTTGGGCTTCAGAATTACCCGTATTCGTTTCACTTTGACCGTGTTTTAGGAAGATTGCTTTCTTCGATTCAGTTGTTAACAGCATGATATTTTTCCGCTTATATACTTTTTAAGGAGGGCAAAGATAAGAAAGCTTATTGGCATCAACAAGGGATTTTGCAATGTTTTTAACAATTGGGTGTTATTCTTTTTAAAAGATCAAAACACTATAATTCAATGTTTTAATATAGATGAATCTTCATATTATAGTATTATTTCGAAGCAATTATACAATTTCTAATTAGAAAATGGAATTATTCCTTTAATCAAACTTGTTACTTTCTTTTGTGTGAAAAGAAAGTAACCAAAGAAAGCACACCACCCAACACCAACCGATTTTCGCAGTTTCTGCTTTCTTCAATCTACATCAACCACTGAACAATCTGCAACGCTCTTTCCTTTTTTCACCGCTACAGCGAATATCGGTTCGCGCTGTTGCGTGGACGGCCTCCGCGCACGTACGAGTGAGGTTGTGGCGCTAAGCAAAACGGTACTAGCTGAATCCATCCCCTAAGAGAACTCGCAAACTGTAAAATTGGGTGAATGACGAACGGAAGCATCACCATGCATGATAATGTCAAACGAATGCTAACCAGTAACGTCGCCATTTATGATAATGACAAACGAATGCTAACCGGTAACGTCGCTTTACATGATAATGTCTAACGAATGCTAACCGCTAACGTCGCCATTTATGGCGACGTTACATGAATCCACTCCCGCTAACAGAGCCCGCCATGCGTAAAATTGGATTTCATCCAA
>JANOPQ010000189.1:0-35572 GCA_031421935.1 Bacteroidota bacterium
CTATCTGTTCCTTGCGTGCGCTGGGATATTGTTTTACTGGGAATCTGCGTTACCACGTCTTAAAAGACGTGGTAACAAATATCAATCAGGAACCGATTATATCCTCAATAATCTTCAAATGATGCATCGTATGAATCTCCAAAAATGTAATCGTTTTTTTCATTCGTAAATGTCCAAAAAATGGATGATTAATAAATTGTTTTGGGTGATACTCTTCCGTGTTTTGTATTGTATCTTTTATTTTTTGCAAATGATAACGGATCGTTGCTTCGTCGTATTTTTCAGGTCTTACAATGGATGGTGCTTTCGCTTTCCCTCTTGGTATTTTTTTAGTAGTATAAACTACAGCTCTCAGGATATTCAATTTCCATTTGTAGTCTTGTGGATTTGATTTTTTTAATCCTTCTAAAATTATTTTTATGGTGAGAAGAATATGTTCAATTTGCCAACCTACCGATGATGCAGATACGGTTGTGTTCAATTTTTCGTGATGTGGAATTTTTTCTTCTACCACGAGTAATAACTGTTGTAGTTTTTTCATTTCTATCTGTTTTCGAAATTTACAAATTCCATAAAAATTTAATTTTTTCTTTTACTTCGTCTTCAGTGATGCGTTGAATGCAAGGATACGATTTGTATTTGCAATGTACTTGATCACATGGATTACATTCTAAAATATGATGTATGAAAGTAGCATTTTCTTTTCTTGGGTGGAAGATGGGATCACCTGGACCATACAATCCTAATGAAGCCGTTCCCATCGCGGTAGCAATATGCAACGGACCGCTATCATTTCCCATAAACAACTCCGCTTTTTGACAAAGTGCAGCAAAGCCTAATAAATTTATTTTTCCCGCCGCAATATGAAGTTTAAAATCCAGCTGTGATTGAATTTCTTCTGCATCGTTTGAGTCGAACGCATCACCGACTAAAACACAATCGTAACCAAAATCATGATGAATCCATTTCATGATTCGAACCACTCGATCCAACGGCCATTTTTTCAGAATCCTTCTCGCGCCTGTATGAAAAAGGGCAAAACGACCAATCTGATTTGTCTTTATAAATTCATCTGCCAGTGCAAATTCTTTGTCACTAAGATGAATTTTTGGTTCTGTGTCTTTGTTCTTTTTATCAATTAACGGTTGAATGATCGACCAATTGGTCTCCATTTCATGAGGATGAACCCCCGATTTTCGATTTTTTATGCGTTGCGTACCTCGGTCGAGACGATAAATGGGCTTTTTCGTAAAGGCAAGCTGGGTAGAAGTCACCGTTCCACGCAAATCAATCAATAAATCATATTGATTTTCAAGCAATTTATAATCGCTTAGAGCTCTGTCAATATCCGGACAATGGGTCAAAAGATGAACTCCAAATGGTCGGCAAAGCACCGTAATTTCCGCGTCTGGAAACTGCTTTCGAAGCATAATGTAAACCGGAAGCGTATAGATGAAGTCGCCAATCTCATCTTCCTTAATACACAGAATATTTTTGAAATTCAGTGCTTTAGCATCTTTTCCTCGGTTGATAAAGGATGAAATCAACATCGAAGAAAGGTACACCCCTCTATCCAGCCATTTCTTTGCGGTCATCGACTTTTCCACGTGCGCAATGTTAATGATTCTGAGGGAGGTATTTTGTGGTTCCAATGAAATTTCCTATATTTGCGGCAGTAGAATGAGGGGACCTGAGTCCCCTCTTTTATTATCAAATGGTTGTGAAAGAAGACATAAGAGGATTAGTTCAGACGTACTTACAGGAGTCGGATTGTTTCTTAGTGGATGTGAAATTGTCTACGAATAAACTTTCTGTATCCATCGATAAGATGACAGGAGTGACCTTAGACGAGTGTTCTGCCTTAACGCGATTTATCCTAAATCATTTTGAAGAAAGTGGTTTTTTAGAAAAGCATGAGGTAGAAGTGGGAAGTCCAGGGATGGATTCTCCGCTCTTGGTTCCTCAACAATATCAACGTCGCATGGGTAAAGAACTTCGTGTGGTGAAGGTTGACGGAATTGAGTTAAAAGGTATCTTGCAACGTGTAGCCGAAGATGGGATTGAGTTGCTTGAAACCAAATCGAGAAAAGAAAATAAAAAGAAAATAATTACCGAAGTCGAGCATAAGATTGCGTTTGCCGACATCAAAGAAGCAAAATTGATTATTAACTATAAATTCAAATAAGTCCAATGGACCATCAGGTATTAATTGAATCCTTCTCAGAGTTTAAAGAAGTAAAAAATATTGACAAGGCTACGATGATGAGTATCCTCGAAGATGTTATTAAGTCTACGATGAGAAAAAAATACGGCACAGCTGATAACTTTGACGTGATCATCAACCTCGATAAAGGAGATCTTGAAATCTATCGCAATCGAATGATTGTGGAAGATGGAATGGTAGAAGATGATGCCCTAGAGATCGCGTATTCAGATGCTATTAAAATCGAACCCGATTTTGAAGTAGGAGAAGAATTGACAGAGACTGTTCGCTTGGGAGACTTTGGTCGTCGTGCCGTTTTAGCTTTGCGCCAGAATTTGGTTTCGCGAATTTCTGAATTGGAGAAAGATGGTATCTACCGCAAGTATAAAGACAGAGTAGGGGAGATAATCACAGGTGAAGTTTATCAAATCTGGAAAAAAGAAATATTGGTGTTGGATGATGAAGGCAATGAATTGGTATTGCTGAAAAGCGAAACGATCCCTGCCGATTTTTTCAAGAAAGGAGATACCGTACGTGCTGTTGTGTTGCGTGTTGAAATGTTAAATGCAAGTCCGAAAATTATTCTTTCTCGTACCTCTCCAGTTTTCTTGGAGCGTTTGTTTGAACAGGAAGTTCCAGAGGTGTTTGATGGATTAATCACCATCAAAAATATTGTTCGTGAACCCGGTGAACGTGCTAAAGTGGCCGTGGAAAGTTACGACGATCGTATCGATCCTGTTGGAGCTTGTGTTGGAATGAAAGGATCACGTATTCATGGAATCGTGAGAGAATTGCGCAATGAAAATATTGATGTAATTAATTACACCAACAATATTCAATTATACATCACGCGTGCTTTAAGTCCAGCGAAAATTACTTCAATTAAGTTAGACGAAGAAACGCGTCGTGCGTCGGTATTCATGAAGCCCGATCAGGTTTCATTGGCTATCGGGAAAGGCGGACATAATATTAAATTGGCTGGTAAATTATCAGGCTATGAAATTGATGTGTATCGTGATTCTGAAGATGAAGACGAAGATGTAGATTTAGATGAATTTGCAGATGAAATTGATGCATGGATCATCGAAGAGTTGAAGTCAATTGGTTGCGATACGGCGAAGTCAGTGTTGGCAGTAACCGTTGATGATTTAGTAAAGCGTACTGACCTAGAAGAGGAAACCATCCGCGAAGTGGTAAGAATTCTTCGCACTGAGTTTGAATAAAAATAAATTGAAGTGGAATTATTTCACTCTCAATAATGAATGTTTAGTCAACTATTGAAATCGAAAAAGGATGATCAATTAAAAATGGAAAGCATGAATTGTTGAAATAGTATTACCTAATCCTAACCGGAAAACAATTAAAAATAGTAGATGTCCGAAGAAAAAACATTGCGCCTCATTAAAGTAGCCAAAGAGTTAAACGTTGGCTTGCAACACGTGGTAGAATTCCTTGAATCGAAAGGTGTGGTGGTTGATAGCAGCCCCAACACGAAGATTTCTGTGCAAGTCTATGGCATGTTGCAAGATAAGTACGCACCAGATAAATTGGCAAAATCGGAAGCGCAGGAAATTACTCGTGAGAAATTAAAGCGCGACACCATTACCATCGAGACAAAAACAGCTCGAGAAGAATCGCGCGTTGCTGATGTGGAGCCGGATAACGATGATAGTTTAAAGGCAAGCTTAGAAGCGATTAAACAATCAGCTTCTAAAACGGCGAAGAAATCAACAAAGGCTATAAAAGAGGAAGAAACTCCTGCTGAGCCCGAAGTGATAAAAGCAAAATCTGGAATCGATTCTCCAAAAATTTTAGGAAAAATTGATCTCGATGCAGGCGCGAAAAAGAAAACGGCAAAGAAGAAGGAAGAAGCTGAAGCATTAGCATTAGAAGATGCAAATAAAAAATCAGCAAAGAAGAAAGAAGATGATTTAGCTGAAGCTGAAAAAGTAAAAGCCGATAAGGAAGCGAAAGCAGCTAAGGAGAAGAAAGAGTCAAAAGTAGAAGTTGTTGAGCCCATCGTTGAGAAAAAAGCTGAAGAGAAAAAAATAGTGGAAGTTCCTACCGCTAAAGCTTCTGAAGAAAAGAAGAGCGAGAAGAAAGTTGAGAAGAAAGAAGAGAAGAGAGAAGAGAAGTACGTAGGGAAGAAGGAGAATAAAGTTGAAGAGAAGAAAGTAAATGTTGTTGCTAAGAAGGAAGATACTCCTCCAACACCAGCCGCTCCACCAGAACATATCAGTGTTAAATTTGAAAAATTAACAGGTCCTAATATTTTAGGAAAAATTCAACTTCCGGTTGATCCTCCAAAGAAAAAGCCAGTGGCTTCTTCTTCGAATGTTGATGGCGATAAGCGTAAGCGTAAGCGTAAAGACAAAGGTGGAACAGGAACGAATGCAGGTGGTCCTCGCACTCCTGGGCAAGCTCGTCCTCCCGGACAAGGTGGTGGCCCCGGTGGTCCAGGCGGTCCGCGTCGTGGACCAGGTGGACCACAACAAGCTGGTGGACCTCGTCGCCCCGGTGGCCCAAGTGGTCCAGGTCGTAGAGGTACCGGTCCCGCAGCTCCTAAAGTGGAACCAACCGATAAGGAAATTCAAGATCAGATTAAAGCTACGTTAGCGCGTTTGAGCGGAACGGGAAAATCGAAGTCTTCTAAGATGCGTCGTGAAAAACGTGACTTACACGCACAACGTCAAGAGGCACTTGCTGAACAAGAATCAGAAAAAGTAATTAAGGTAACGGAGTTCGTATCTGCGAATGAGTTAGCCAAGTTGATGAATATACAGGTGAATCAAGTAATTTCTACTTGTATGAGCCTTGGATTGTTTGTTTCGATCAATCAACGTCTCGATGCAGAAACCATTACTGTAGTAGCCGAAGAGTTTGGTTTTACAGTGGAATTTGTTTCTGCAGATGTACAAGATTCGATCGTGGATGAAGTAGATGCTGACGATGATTTGCAACCTCGTGCACCGATCGTTACCGTAATGGGTCACGTCGATCATGGTAAAACATCGTTGTTGGATTATGTGCGTAAAGCTAATGTAATCGCAGGTGAAGCGGGAGGAATTACACAGCATATCGGTGCGTATGAAGTGACGTTGGAAGATGGAAGAAAAATTACTTTCCTCGATACTCCAGGTCATGAAGCGTTTACTGCTATGCGTGCTCGTGGAGCAAAAGTAACGGACGTTGCCATCATCGTAATTTCTGCAGATGATAGTGTGATGCCTCAAACAAAAGAAGCAATCAATCATGCTCAAGCGGCCGGTGTACCCATCGTTTTTGCAATCAATAAAGTGGATAAGCCTGATGCGAATCCAGAAAAAATTAAAGAACAATTAGCAGCCATGAATTTCTTGGTGGAGGATTGGGGTGGTAAATACCAAAGCCAAGATATCTCTGCGAAGAAAGGATTAAATATTGATAAATTATTAGATCGCGTTTTATTAGAAGCTGAATTATTAGATCTAAAAGCAAATCCAGATCGTTTAGCGAAGGGAACAGTCATTGAATCTTCGCTCGATAAAGGTCGCGGTTATGTAACCACTATATTGGTTCAAACCGGAACGCTTAGAACAGGCGATGTGGTGTTAGCTGGAACGCATAGTGGTCGTGTAAAAGCGATGTTCAATGAGCGCGGACAACGTATCAAGGAAGCAGGCCCATCGGCACCAACCATGATTTTAGGAATGTCGGGTGCAGTACAAGCCGGTGATCAGTTTAATGTGATGGAAGATGAACGTGAAGCACGTGAAATCGCCAACAAGCGTTTGCAATTACAACGTGAGCAAGGAATTCGTACACATAAACATATTACGTTGGATGAGATCGGTCGTCGTTTGGCGATTGGTAACTTTAAAGAGTTAAACGTAATCGTGAAAGGTGACGTGGATGGATCGGTAGAAGCATTAGCCGATTCATTATTGAAACTTTCTACTGGAGAAATTCAAGTGAATGTTTTGTTGAAAGGTGTAGGACAAATTTCTGAGTCTGACGTGATGTTAGCAAGCGCATCGAATGCAATCATCATCGGATTCCAAGTTCGACCAAGTGTATCTGCACGTAGATTGGCAGAACAAGAAGAGATTGATGTACGATTGTATTCCATTATTTACAATGCGATCAACGAAGTGAAAGCCGCAATGGAAGGTATGTTAGCGCCAGACTTCGAAGAGAAAATTATTTGTAATGTAGAAGTACGTGAAGTATTCAAGATCCCTAAAGTAGGAACCGTTGCAGGTTGTATGGTTACCGATGGTAAAGTCAATCGTAATACCAAAATTCGAATCATTCGTGATGGCATCGTTGTACACTCTGGTGAATTGTCATCATTGAAACGTTTCAAAGACGACGCGAAAGATGTTCAAGCAGGTATGGAATGCGGATTAAGTATTTCGAACTACAATGATGTTCGTGTCGGTGATAATATCGAAGGATACGAGAATGTTGCTGTGAAGCGTACGCTTGCGTAGTTGTTAGATGTTGGATTTTAGATATTAGATATTAGATCCGGCAGTTTTGTGGGGCTGATGTTGGTTGCGAGATTTCGCGATTGGATCGCAGGTAGCGACAATTGTGTGCATTTTGTAAGAGCTTTTAAAAATTATTAGTTTAATTATTAATTTAGTTTGATCTGTTTATAGATTAAAAAACAAATACAAAAACTGTTGAATAATTGCTATTTTATTGTTAGATTATAACTTACACTAAAATAAATCGTGAATTATTATTATCGTATTGAATATTCTAGAGCATAAGAGATCTCACAACATTCCATTTAATATTCACTAGCCAACATTCACAACCATGAAAACAATTTTCTTGCTTTCCCTGCTGTTTCTGATAATTTGAGGAAAAAATTTGTTTCATTCGTTTCAATGATGTAGTTTTTACATTCACTATCTTTCAACATTTCAAAATTAAACTGCACAATTCGGATACGTTATACCTTTTACATCTGTCTCACTGAACTTTAAAATTCTAATCCAAAATCTAAAGTCTAAAATCTAAAATCAAAAAAAACTCCAGCAATTGCTGGAGTTTTTTTTAAAGCAAAGTATTAGAATCCTAACCCTATCGCAAAACCATTAACAACTTCATTCCCTAAACTGCCTGTTTTATAGGCATAACCTGTTGAAGTATTAATTCTGTAAATGTTGGTTTTGTAGCCTGATTTAAATACAGCATAAGCATTGTTACTTGTTCCGCCAATATCAAAACCATTTTCAGCTGGAATGTCAACGCCTAAGTTTCCAACTAAAACAACTGTGCCAGCATTGGGTGGGTTTACCTGATAGAGCTTATTATTATTGTGATCAATCGCAAAGAGTGTAGTAGCGGTTGTACCTGCAAAATTGTTTGTATAAGCAGCCGCTGTTATTGCTGGTGAACCAGGATTCAAACTGCTATCTACTGTTACAATACCATCATTTGGATTAACTCTTCTATTCGCGCCAGTGTTGCTAACAATACGAATGCGATCCACCAAAGGGTTAAAATCGAAACCAAAGGTGGTGCCCGGTATAGCTGCACTCAATGCAAAAGCAAGAGTAGCTAATCCTGATGATGAGTTGATGGTGTAAAGATTATTGTTACTACCAAGTGCATACAACTGTCCATTAATCGGACGCATATCCAGCCCTTTAATAGTTTCACCTGCTTGAAGACCGGTAATTGGTTTTGTTATAGTAGCGCTTGAAGAACCACCGCCGTAGCTTCCACCATAACCACTGGATTGGAGTCCAAAGATTAATAAATTATTCGTTGAAGTAACTGCATAAGCAACCGAAGAAGTAGGTATTGCAATAGCAGTGTAATTAGTAGAAAAAGACGCTTTAACGTCGGCATCACCTGTAGCTAGATCTACTTCAAATAAAGTAGAAACATTATTTACTTTAAAAATACCTAATGCATTTCCTTTGGGAGAAATGTCGAAGCCGCCTTCACCCTGCACATCTAAATTTAATGCACCTATGGTTACCAACGTTCCTGCATTAGGAGGATCTTGTTTATATAGTTTATCAGAAACTGGGTCAATATCATATAATGTAGTGGTGGTTGATCCAGCAAAATTATTAGAATAAGCAACTGCAGAAATCATGGCACCTGCCATTCCGTTAATACTACCATCTGTTGCTGCTAATGCACCGGTTTCAGGGTTCAATCTAAAATTTTGTCCTGTGTTTGTCACTACTCTGATGCGGTCAACAGTTGGATTAAAATCAAATGCTGCAATGGTACCATTAAGTGCGGGAGTGAAAGGGGTTGCACCAATCATTCTCGCAGCACCTGTCATCGGATTTATAACATAAAGACGGCTCGTACTTCCTAATCCATACAGCTGACCCGTGGCAGGACGAAAATCGATTGCTAGTATCGCTTCACCGGATTGCAAGCCGCTAATCGTTGCTGAGTTGGTAGGCGATGGCGAATTGTGATTACAGCTATTCGAATTGAACTTGTCAAGTTGAGTCCCATTGGCTAATGCATAGAAGTCGGTATTCGATCTTCCCCAACCGCCATGACGTTGACTTTCTGACGTTGTTGACGTTGGTGCTGCTTCTTCTGACAGGTCTTTTTTACAGGATGAAACTGTAATCATGAGGAGGCTTGCTCCCAGAGCGTAATTAATGAATTTTTTCATGAGCTTTTAATTTTAAGGTTAGTGGTTGTTTAAAAACCTGGTTTAGGATTTTATAAAATAATCTACGGTGAAAAATAAAGTTTGGATTTAGCAACTATAAAAATAGGTGTAAGTTGTTGGTCGAGAGGCTTCGGGATTGGATGGTGGGTATCGTTATGTTTGCACTGATATGTGTTGGGTGTTTAAAAAAATATTAACTTGCGACCATGTTGACAAAATTGGAAATCGAGAGTAAATTACAAGCAATTAAACCAGTGCTTATTGACAAATTTCATGTAAGTACTATTGGTTATTTTGGTTCCTACTCAACTGGACAACAAAACGAACAAAGCGACCTAGATTTGTTAGTTGAGTTTTCACAACCAGTTGGTTGGGAGTTTTTTACTTTAGAACGCTACTTAGAACAAACCATGGGACTTCGTGTGGATTTGGTGACCCACAATTCCTTGAAAGAACAAATCAAAGAATCAATCCTTAATCAAGTTCAATATATTTGAAACCGAGCGACAGAGACCCCATTTTATATTTATCTGACATTATTCTTTCCATGGAAAGGGTGAAAGAATATATTGCCGGGATTGACTTTCAACATTTCAAATGGGACTACAAAACTGTTGATGCAGTTATACGAAATTTTGAAATCATTGGTGAGGCAACTAAAAATCTACCAGTGGATATAAAAGGCAAATACCCTTCAATACCGTGGGATGAAATGTATCGTTTAAGAAACAGAATTAGCCACGAGTATTTTGGTGTGGATTATGAAATTATTTGGGACATAGCAACAAGACATTTACCAGTTAACTACGAGGACGTAAAAACAGTATTAAAAGATTTACAGCAGAAGTAATAGTAACGTAGCAAGTCACAGCATCCAACATCTAACATCTAACAACTAACATCCAACATCCAACATGGAACGTTTCACAGGTTTAATTGGAATCGTATTAATTCTCGGATTAGCCGTCTTAGCTAGTAATAATAGAAAAGCAATAAATATTCGTTTAGTATTAAGCGGATTGATGCTCCAGCTTTTTATCGCTATCCTGGTGTTGAAAATTCCTCCTGTCACTGCTTTTTTCCAAACGATTGGTCATGGTATGGAGAAAATCGAAATGTTCGCTCGCAACGGTGCCGCTTTTGTGTATGGTGGATTAGCCGCTGTACAATTTGATGGCACGGTTGCAAATTATGCTGCTGGTGGATTTGTTTTCGCACTCAATGTTACCGCTACCATTATTTTAGTTTGTGTATTAGTTGCGATTTTATATCACGCAGGAATTATGCAAAAAGTAATTTCTGTAATTGCAAAGGCAATGAATTTTATAATGCGTGTAAGTGGTGCAGAAGCATTGAGTAATGTTGCCAGCGCTTTCGTCGGACAAGTAGAAGCACAAGTAATGATTCGTCCTTACCTCGCAGGGATGACACAAAGTGAACTGCTCGCCAGTATGAGTGGAAGTTTAGCTTGTATTGCAGGAGGAATTCTGGTGGTGTATGTAAACATGGGAGCTGCTGCCGGACTTGATCTCGCACCTAAATTAATTGCTGCAAGTTTGATGGCTGCACCGGGAGCACTTATTATTTCCAAAATTGTTTTTCCGGAAACTAAAGAAAGTGAAACCATGGGCGATGTGAAACTCGAAGTGAAAAGTCCTTACATCAATGTCGTAGATGCAATTTCACACGGCGCTGGTGATGGATTTAAAATTGCCATGAATGTGATCGCGATGTTGATTGGATTTATTGCGTTGATTTCTTTGATTGATTGGTCGCTGATAAAAATTGCACATATCTTCAATCCTGATTTTGATTTATCACTGAACTGGATCTTCGGAAAAATATTTTATCCGATGGCATGGGCGATGGGAGTACCCGTTGCAGATGTGAACAATGTAGCTACCTTGCTCGGACAAAAATTGACCATTAACGAATTCGTTGCTTTCCAAAATTTAGCAAATAAATCAGTACCCATCATCACTGAAAAAGGATTGCTTATTGTGTCGATTGCCATCTGCGGTTTCGCAAATTTCTCAAGCGTAGGAATGCAAATTGGAGGCATTGGTGAATTAGCTCCCGGCCGTCGCGGCGACTTAGCCCGACTCGGACTCAAAGCCCTCTTCTGTGGCACCCTAGCCTCGTACCTAAGCGCCACCATTGCCGGCATCATCGTGTAATGAATTGCAAATTGGTAAATTGGTGAATTGGTGGATTTGTAAGGCGAAGACTTGCGACATGTTTTTTGTGTATTATAGCTATTTAGCGCACGCATCTGCGAATCAGCGTATTCGTAAAATTCGTAATTCGTACATTCGTATTGATTCGTAATTCGTAACCTTTTTTAGACCAACCCCCCTTTTTCCTCGACCAACCGATGTACGTCGAAAGGGTTAAATCCTTTACTTTGCAAATAGTATAAATAAAAAAGATAATGAAGAAAAAATTAATTGGTCTGTTGCTAGTTCTAGCGATTGGTTTCGGACAACAGGCTCGTGCCGATGAAGGTATGTGGCCTCTGTTCTTGATTTCACAGTTGCAGGATTCGATGCAAGCTCGTGGTTTGAAACTTACTGCTGAGGATATTTACAGTATCAACAAAGCGTGCATTAAGGATGCAATCGTGCGTTTGATGAGTAAGCAAAATCGGATGTTCTGTACTGGGGAAATCATTTCTCAAGAAGGATTGTTTTTAACAAATCATCATTGTGGTTATGGAGCGATTCAAGAGCTAAGCACCAATGAAGATAATATTTTAACAAACGGTTTCTGGGCGAAGTCTCAAGCAGAAGAGCGCCCAGCTAGTTTTAATATTGGATTGCTTTCTAAAATTGAAGATGTTACTTCAATGATCATGGATAGTCTTCCAACAGGTGACGATGAATCAGCTCGTTCTAAAGCGGCTGCCGCCATGGTGAAATCAGTTGCTGCCAAATTAAAAGAAGCACTCGGTGATGATAAGGATATGTACGTGATTGAAGTAGTTCCTTTCTGGAGCGGCAATCGTTACATGGCGATGTATTACGAAGTGTTTACAGATATTCGATTAGTAGGTACGCCTCCTGAGAATATCGGAAAATTTGGTGGTGAAACCGATAACTGGGAGTGGCCACGTCATACTTGTGACATTAGTCTTTTTAGAATTTATGCGGGTGCAAATAATAAGCCTGCAAAATTCGATAAAGCGAATAAGCCTTATGCACCCAAGTATTTTTTCCCAATCAATATTCAAGGTCCGCAAGAAAAAAGTTATGCGATGATTCTTGGTTATCCAGGCCGTACACAACGTAGTACTTTTAGCGAAGGAATTAAATTCTATTCTGAAAAAGAACGCCCAATGCGTGTGAAAGTACGTCGTGATATTCTTGATATCTATGAATCCTATATGCACAAGGATCCAAAAATTAAATTGATGTATGCTGATAAGTATGCAGGACTCAGTAACTACTGGAAAAAATTCATGGGCGAAGCAAGTGCTCTAAAGAAGTTGAATATCTACGATCGTAGAAAAGCAGAAGAAAATAAGTTTGCTGCTTGGGTGAAGAATACCAACAATACAAAATATGCTAACGTAATTAATAATTACAATGAAGCTTATACGGAAGTAGCTAAAGTGGGAATGTTTGGCGTGTATCTTCAAGATGGAATTAGCAATTCACAGCCGATGAATTTTGCAATGGCAGCTGCAGCTCTTGAACCATTAATGATGGATAAAACGAAGAAGGATGAGGTGAAGAAAGCTGCAGAAGAAATGGCAGCTGATTTAGATAAAGACTTCAAAGAATTTTATGAGCCAATCGAGAAAAAAGTATTAGCCTCTGTGTTGATGCACTTAGTAGAGGACTTAGATAATGCAGCATTGCCAAAAAGCTTAACAGATTTGGCTGCGAAGCATAATAAGGATTACAACGCCATGGCGGAAGCAATGTGGAAGAAGTCTGTTTTTGTAAGCCAAGAAAAAATGGCTAAATTTTTAAAGTCACCTTCTTTAAAGAAATTGCAAAAGGATCCAATCTATGCAGTAGCGAATGGTTATCTAACAGAGGTGACGAAGAAAATGCAACCTCAGATGATGAAGTTAAATGGTCAGCTTGGAAAAGCAAATCGTTTGTATCAAGCAGGTATTTTGGAGATGAGTCCCAATGCACTTAATAATCCAGATGCGAATGGAACCATGCGTATGACTTACGGACGTGTGTTACCTTACAATGGAAAGGATGCAACTTTCTTTAAAGAATTTACAACTTCTCGTGGTGTTATCGAAAAATATACGCCTGGTGATGTAGAATTTGACGCTCCTGCAAAACTGATCGACATGATGAAGAAAAAGGATTTTGGTCAGTATGCGGATAAGGATGGTGAGTTGCATATTTGTTTCTTGACCGATAACGATATAACTGGAGGAAATTCCGGAAGTCCTGTTATCAATGGTAACGGTGAACTCATCGGAACAGCGTTTGATGGTAACTGGGAAGCTATCGCAAGTGATTTTGCTTTCGAACCCGAATTCCAACGTACCATTTGTGTGGATATTCGTTACTCTTTATTTATCCTCGATAAATTCGGAGGTGCAAGCCATCTGTTGAAAGAAATGAAAATTATTCGTTAAGAATTTAAAAAACTGTTTAACAGTAATAATTGAATGCTTGGCCTCATCTTTTTCGGAAGATGGGGCTTTTTTTTGCAGCTAAAATCAACATCCACCCTCGACTCTTTTACATATATTTGAGCAAATGAAATTGATTTCATTGGTTACACTTAGAATTTCAATAACATTAAATAAATTTGAAGAATGAATACACTTAGTCGCTTATTGCAGGATAATAAATCTTGGTCTAAAAAAATGATGGAAAACGAACCCGATTTTTTTAGTAAGTTATTAAATGTGCAACATCCTGAATTTTTGTGGATCGGTTGTTCTGATAGTCGAGTTCCTCCCGATGTAATTACGCAAACTAGACCTGGAGAAATTTTTATCCATCGCAACATTGCCAACATGGTCGTGCATACCGATCTTAATATGCTAAGTGTTTTGCAGTATGCGGTAGAGGTATTAAAAGTGAAACATGTCATTGTATGCGGACATTATGGTTGTGGGGGTGTAAAAGCCGCCATGACGAATCATAGCATGGGACTTATCAATAAATGGCTACGTAACATTAAAGATGTTTATCGCTATCATCAAGACGAAATAGAATTGTTAAAGGAAGAAGATTTAAAATTGAATCGACTCATCGAATTGAATGTAGTGGAGCAGGTTATGAATCTTGCAAAAACATCCATCATTCAAAAGTCATGGCTTCACGAAAAAGGGCCACATTTACATGGATGGGTGTATGATTTGCATGATGGAATCATCCGACCTCAAGTACATATGCCGCCAGGTTCTCCTTTAGATCATCCTATTTTTGAATACGATAATTTGTAGTAAGCAGTTATAGATATCGCGTAAATGTTATTTTTATATTGTACTCATCAACTAGGTAAAAAATCGAAATAAAAAAACCCCGCCTTCATAGAAGACGAGGTTTTCAACTTAACTAATAATCGTTTTGGCTTTCCGACTATTTTACTACGCTAAAGCGCTTTACTGAAGTTCCTTTGTTAGAAACAATATTTAAGAAGTAAAGGCCTGCATTTAACTGGTCTGTCGCTAGTGTAAAGGAAGAAAGATTATTTAACAGCGATGGAGTAGAAACCACTTTTCCGGTAATATCCAAGATGGAAATTCCCTGAGCAATTACATCCGTGTTTAATTCGATGGTAATTTGATCTGTAGCAGGATTTGGATAAGCTGATTTAATTAAATCATTTTGTAAATCATCGATGCCGGTTACCACTGAGAAAGGAATAACAGTACCGTCTGCTAAAGCAGCAAACAAACCAAAAGGTAAACCATTTTGATTGGCAGAAGGCGTTAAGAATCCGGAAGCAAATACTACTGCAGTTCCACCACCAAGAGTGCTTAAGTTAGCATTATAAGCTGCAACAACTACTGTGTTAGCAGCATCCGTTACTTGCAAGGTGTAAGCAGCTGGAGGTACAGAAAGGTATCCTGTGATATCCGTGTAAGCAGCATCATTTACGAGGGTACCCGCACCAACAGCAATTACATCAACAGTTGGAGCATCAGTAGCACCGTGGATAACTCGGAAATCAACATTAACACCACCTTCAGCAGTTTCTCTCATGAAGTCTTGTAATAATAATTGGAAACCTGTTGGACGTCCGTCAGGGTTCACCGCAAATGAAGCTGGTGCAAGAACTCCACTCGCTACTGCTAAGTAAGTTTGACCATTTGTAAGTACAACCGGAATATTCACCAATGTATCATTCACAGAGGCACTGTTTCCAGGAGCAATTCCAATATTGATCGTTACATTAGAGGGGACATCAATGAATGGAGTAGCAGTTCTGAAAGCGAAATCATCTAATAATAAACTACCATTTACATATACGTCTACTGTACTAGCAGCAGGATCTGGACTGTTATGAATAACTTGAAGTCTAGAATTAGAAGTATCGTTTAATTCAATCACCGTACCATCCGCTAAAGCGGCAAAAAGACCAAATGCTTCACCATTCTGATTCGCAGAAGGAGTTAAAAAACCTGAAGCAAATACTACTGCTGCACCACCTGACAATCCACTTAATGGAGCAAGGTAAGTAGCAATAATTGGTGAACCACCTGAAGGAGTGATATCCAATAAATAATCAGCTGCTGGAACAGATACATATCCGTTTAATTCAGTGTACGTAATACTATCAATAAGTTGAGCCACATTTCTTGCGAATACATCTACCGCAGGCGCATCCGTTGCACCATGCAATACAGCAACATCTACGCTAGTACCATTTAAACCTGTTTCTTGCATGTCAGAGAATAACAATAACTGAAATGCAGTTGAAATAGCTTCCGGGTTCACTGCGAAAGAGGCTGGTGAAAGAACTCCACTTGCTACCGCAACATACGTTTGACCATTTGAAAGTACAACCGGAATATTTACCAATGTATCATTTACAGAGGCACTGTTTCCAGGAGCAATTCCAATATTGATCGTTGCATTCGAGGGTACATCAATGAATGGAGTAGCAGTTCTGAAAGCGAAATCGTCTAATAATAAACCACCATTTACATATACGTCTACTGTATTTGCAGCAGGATCCGGGCTGTTATGAATAACTTGAAGTCTGGAATTTGAAGTATCGTTTAATTCGATCACAGTACCGTCAGCTAGTGCTGCGAAAAGACCAAATGCTTCACCATTCTGATTCGCCGAAGGAGTTAAAAATCCTGAAGCAAATACTACTGCAGCTCCACCCGATAATCCACTTAATGGAGCAAGGTAAGTAGCAATAATTGGTGAACCACCAGAAGGAGTGATATCCAATAAATAATCAGCCGCTGGAACATTGATGTATCCATTTAATTCTGTGTAAGTGATACTATCAATTAATTGCGCTACGTTTCTGGCGAATACATCTACTGCAGGCGCATCCGTTGCTCCATGCAATACAGCTAAATCTACATTCGATCCATTCAGGCCAACTTCCTGCATTCCTGAGAATAATAACAATTGAAATGCGGTGTTAATCCCTTCTGGATTTACAGCGAATGATGCTGGACTTAGTACTCCACTTGCTACAGCAACATAGGTTTCTCCATCATTCAGAACCACTGGAATATTGACAAGGGTATCATTGATTCCTGTACTTGTTCCTGGCGCAATTCCAATATTTAAAGTTTGGCCACTGTTTACATCAATAAATGGTGTAGCCTCTCTAAAATTAAAATTGTCTAATAGTAAATTGCCATTTGCGTAAATATCAACAATTGCAGCAGCAGGGTCCGCTGAATTATGAATCACCTGCAATCTTGCCGTGCCCACTTTACTTAACGTTACTACAGTACCGTTAGGTAAAGCTGCAAATAATCCGAAAGCTGCATTTGGATTTTGAGTGGCATCCAAGAATCCAGAAGCAAAAACAACGGCAGCACCTCCTCCGAGTCCGTTTAATTCAGCAGAGAATGTAGCAACAATAACGCTATTGTTATTAGCAGGCGTTACATCTAATAAATAATCACCAGCAGGAACACTGATGTAAGGTGTGAAGTCAGTATAAGTTGCATCATCTACTAAGGTAGCTACTCCTTGCGCTATAACATCTACTGTAGGAGCGTCCGTACAACCATGTAATACTTTAAAATCTACTTCTCCTGGATTTAAAGAAGCATTTCTCATATTATCTGAAATGATTAATTGAAAACCGGTAGAAACTGAGTTCGGGTTAGCAGTAAACGAACCAGGATTTAGTACCCCAGAGGCAATAGCTACATAACGTTGGTTTTGAACCAAGGTAACGGGTATGTTAACCAAGGTATCATTAGCACTCGTGCTATTTCCTGGCGCTATTCCAATATTTAAGAGTGTTCCTGAAAGTACTGATAAATAAGGTGTCGCTTCTCTAAAGGCAAAGTCATTTAAAGTCAGACTGCCGTTAATGTAAATATCCACCGTCGACGCGGCTGGATCTGCACTGTTGTGAATTACTTGAAGTTCAGCTTGAGCAAAACTTTCCGCTACCATACCGAATGATAGTAATAGCGTAAATAGAGTTTTTAGTGTTTTCATTTTAATTGGTTTAGTAAGTTAATACCTCAAAAACACAACACTAAATAGTTTTGTTTAATATTTTTATAAAAAAGTTAAACAAATAATGTAAATTATTGAAAATCAAAGATTAAATTTGTCGAATTAGCGTATCAAATTTCGGTTGAGACCATGTATTATAGCAAAAGCTCTTAGAAGCTTCAGTAAAAGCATTTTTCGTTGAGAAGAAATTTATCTGATGAAATAAGGTAAATGAAGACTATTCCTTTTACTTTAAAAAGGTTGATTTTTTAATTTATTTTCAGATTGATCTACTCTTTTATAAACTTTGAAGTGTACCAAGTTTTATTCGCCATCACTCTTAATACGTAAGTACCCGGACTTAAATGTTGGATATCACACGAGTAATTAATTCCCTCCTGATTGATACTTTCTGTTTTCATTTTTTGTCCAGTCATACTAAAGATGACCAAGTCCGTCACTTGATTTTCGCAAGTGAAAAGGATAGAGCTCTTGGCTGGATTAGGTCGTAGATTTAATGAAACTTCTGTAGCAATAAATTCTCCAGAACGCATGGATCCATTTGTGAATTGTAATACAGTAGTACTATCAAGAGTACTGATTGTACCACTTATGTTTTTTACAATTCGATTTGTTCCAGCCGTATAATAGTACTGATTATATCCAGTAGCAATATCAGTAATGGCTCCTTGAATCGAATTGATTTCATTCGATCCATCCCAAACATGATCATAGTCAAATAAACGTTTTCCTGTTTTGCTATATCGTAAAAGCATGAAAGTTCGAATTGTTAAAACACTTCCACTGGGTAACGTGATGTTGGATTGCTTTTCTCCACCGATTAGAAATGATTTGTCAGCTTCAACTTGCATACAAAGCGGCGTTGATTTATTTCCGTAGTAACGATGCCAATCAACCACACCATCTTTAAGAAATAGGCGAGAAATTTTGGTGTCTAAACCCGAGGCAATTTTATTATTTGTTCCAACCGCATAAACATAAGTATGACGAGCCATTACTTTTTTATAATCTCGAACTTCATAATTCTGAAAGTTCCATTTCATCATTCCATTTGGCGTGTAGTAGCGAATAATACCATGACAACGATATAGGGTATCACCTGGCGCTAATCCAAACATGGTGCCTCCTACAATGATGGGACTGCTCGCTGTAGCATTGGAAAGATGTAAGGACGAGACATGGTTATTATCAATATTATTTAGTACATATTGGTCTTTCACTTCAAAAATGGTAGTGAAGTTTGCATTTACTCTTTCTAAATAAAAGTAATTCCCATATAAACTTTCCTTTCTAGTGCCTGCAATATAGATATTTCCTGTGGGAGAGATAACAACATCGTTAATGTAAAATCCATCATTAGCAGCCTGACCAATTTTTACACTATTGTTTTTGATGACTCCTGCTGCATTCTTTTTGCAAATACTTCGATTCCACATTTGATCGAACATATCTTTTGATCGATAGACAATAAATTTATTGTTGGCCGTATCAATACCTCCTGCAAAAACATCGACCCCTAAACTGCTTGTCTTGGTGACGCCCCAAGTAAGTGAATCCATAGAATTCAAATTAAAATCAAAAACTTTTAAATGCATATAATAAGCACTGCTGCTTTCTGATTGTTCGGTTACACACAAGCGTTGGTTGATAGTGTCTAAAGTAAACGCAACAACCTTGGGATTACTGTCAGCAATGCAGAGTTCAATTTGATTTATTGTTGCGCCACTTGAATCAATTAAAACAAGCGAATAACAACTCGGTGATAAGGTGTCGGCAGTACTTAAGCGGAAAAATGATCCGTTAGATAGACTCTCAATGAAATTTCGTTTTAATGTCGTATTATCTGAAGTAGAAAATTTCCATCCTATTTGACCTATCAAACATGTTGAAATAAGAATTAGGAAGGGGAGTAGAATGAAAGCCTTTTTCATTTGAACATTTTTTTAGATGTCTCAAATGTATGAGGAAGGGAATAGCCCTTATTTCACTCCCAAATTTGTTTTCAACTAAATACCTGTGAATAAGACTATCTTCAATCTGAAGTGAAAATGATTTGAAAATAGATGGGTTTTTATAAATCTGGCAACTTTACATCGTCAGGTACGATAAAGGACGTTTTAAATTCGGATTCAATCTTTTTCAAAAAACCTATTGCTTCTAATCGGGTTCTGAAATCACCTACTCGTACTTTAAAGTTAGGTTGATGATAGACCATGTATGCTGCAATTTTTGAATGGTTTTGCAAAAAAGCACTTTTAATTTCTTGAGCGTTTATCCGTTCATTTCCAAAATAAATTTGAATCCGATATCCAGGCATTGTCATTTTAGAAGCATTTACCTTTTTATGACGTTGAGTTAAGATTAAAGCTAAACTATCATTGTTTAACTTTTGAGCCGGACAAACGTTTGACAATGCAAGAAAGAGAAGAAGGATTAAACGCATCGGACAAAGGTCGTAATTTTGAAGAATAAATTATTTTTTTTGTTAAATTGTTAGCATTCAGAGGGATAAATATTTTTACATAATGTCTAGTATTGAATTGCTTTAAATCTATTTTTTGTCCTAGAAACTTATTAACATTTTAGAAGGTTATAAATTGTAATTACTTGATTATTAATTTTAAATTATTTTCTTGAATTGATTATTAGATTTAATAGTTTTGATTTAATTTTCATTTAGTGGTGGAAGTCAAACGAATCCGTTGATTTTTCGAGGCTTAATTAGAATGCATACAAATAACTTCTTTTTTTACTCTAAAAAAACGGTTGAATTATAGTTTCCACTAATTTTGGGGCAAAGAAAAATACAGGGTATTGTCAAATATCGGTAAAAATATTTCAATAAATTAACTTAAAATTATTTCGAGCATATGCTACGTTACGTATACAGGATTCTGACAATTAATGTGTTAGCACTATCCCTGATCGTAATCTTCCAAACTTCGGCGAAGGCCCAGCCAAATGGTGAGGCCTTGTTCAAAGCCAATTGTACAGCCTGTCACGTAGTGGGTGACGATGTTGTGGTTGGTCCGGGTTTGAAAAATGTACACATAAAGTACAAAGAAGACTGGTTGATCAAATGGATTAGGAATTCTCAAGCACTAATAAAATCCGGAGACCCTCAAGCGGTGAAGGTGTATGAGCAATTTAATAAGGTGGCTATGACCTCTTTTAATCTATCTGACGATGAGATTAAAAGTTTGATCGGATACATCAAAACCACTAGTGAAGCAGCACCTGCTGCACCTACTCCAGCATCTGGAACAGAGGTTGCCGCGGGAAGTGGAGCTGAAGATGGAAATTCTTCGCTAACGCTGATGTTAGTTACGCTTACTTTGATTGTTCTTTTTGTTATTCTAAACCGTGTTCAAAAAGGACTTCAAAGAGTCGCTGATAACCGAAATGGAATTCCAGAGCCAGTAAAGTTAACAGGGAAAGCTGGACTGAAAGCGTGGATCCGTGGCAATAAAAAGTTAATCGCATTTTTATTTATTGCGGTTTCTGTATTAGGATCAGTAGCGGGATGGAATGCTTTAGCTGGAATCGGAATAAATCAAAATTATGCTCCTGATCAACCCATCAAGTTTTCACATCAACTGCACGTAACTCAAAATAAAATCGATTGTCGATATTGTCACTCTGGTGCCGAGAAGTCTAAGAATGCAGGAATCCCTTCTCCTAACCTTTGTATGAATTGTCATAAGTACGTGAAGAAAGGTCCGAAGTATGGTACAGAGGAAATTTCAAAAATTTATGAAGCTATTGGTTGGGATGTAGATGCACAACAATATACAGGTAAAACGAAACCGATAAAATGGATTCGTGTTCATAATCTTCCTGAGTTAGCATATTTCAATCACAGCCAACACGTGAAAGTGGGAGGAGTTGAGTGTGAAACTTGCCATGGACCTGTTGGAGAAATGGAAGTAATTAAGCAATTCTCTCCATTAACCATGGGATGGTGTATCCAATGTCACCGCGATACTCCTGTAAAAATGGAAGGGAATGGATACTACTCTGCAGTACACGAAAAATATAAAGAAAAATACGGTCCTGATGCGAAGCTTACTGTTGAAAAACTAGGCGGAACTGAATGTGCTCGTTGTCATTATTAATAATTGAATCAATAAACAACATCACCACGTGGTGTGTTGAATATATAACCCTGGTATAATCACCAAGACCGTTATGGAAAAACGATATTGGAAAGGTGTTGATGAACTCAACAATGATCCTGAATTTGTAAGACTTCGCAATAATGAATTCTTCGAGCACCTTCCGCTGAATGAAACATTACAGAAGAAAGCAGAAAGTGATTCTTCTACATCTCGTAGAGACTTCTTAAAGTTCTTAGGCTTTAGCGTTGCTGCAGCTTCATTGGCTGCATGTGATGCACCTGTTAAAAAGGCCATTCCTTATGTGGTGAAGCCCGAAGAAATTACGTTAGGTGTCCCTAATTATTATGCTTCTACTTTTGCAGATGGTTCTGACTATTGCAGTGTATTAATTAAAACACGTGAAGGTCGTCCTATTAAGATAGAAGGAAATGAAATGTCTTCTGTTACGAAAGGTGCAACGAATGCTCGTGTTCAAGCATCTGTTTTGAGTTTGTATGATACCGCACGTCTTCAACAGCCAATGGCTAAGAAGAAGCGTACTGAATGGAATACCATCGATGCGGAGATCACAGCTAAGTTAGCAGAGCAAGCAGCAGCAGGAAAAAAGATTGCCGTCGTTACAAGTTCAATGTATAGCCCATCTGGCAAAAGAGCATTGAGCGATTTTATTGCAAAGTATCCAACCGCTTCTCATGTAGTGTATGATGCGGTTTCGTACTATGGAATGTTAAAAGGAAATGAACTTTCTTTTGGAAAATCCGTGATCCCATCTTACAGTATTGATAAAGCGGAAGTAATCGTAAGTTTTAACGCCGACTTCTTGCAAAACTGGTTGTCACCAATTGAGTTCGCTCGTCAGTATGGTGAAACTCGTAAACTTCGTAAAGGAAAAAGAACGTTGTCAAAGCATCACCAGTTTGAAAGTATGCTTTCTCTTTCAGGTGCAAATGCCGACCAACGTCACAAAATAAAACCAAGTCAGCAATCTGCTGTAATCGCATCTTTATACAATAAAGTAGCAGCACTAACAGGTGGCACCTCCGTAAATGCAACTTCAACCCCTTTAGATAAGTCTTTAGATAGTATCGCGAAGGAATTAGTTGCAGCGAAAGGAAAATCAGTAGTGATGAGTGGATCAAATGATCCGAATGAACAAGTAATGGTAAACGCTATTAATTTCCTTCTTGGAAACTATGGTTCTACTATCAACTTAGATCGCACTTGTAATTTAAAGAATAGTAATGATGCAGGGTACGCACAACTTTTATCCGATATGGATGGAGGTGGTGTTGGAGCGGTTATTTTCTGGAATACAAATCCCGCCTATACAGCTTCCAATCCAAAAGCATTCGCAGCCACACTTGCTAAAGTGCCTGTAAAAATTTCATTGTCCGATCGTGAAGATGAAACAGCACAAATTTGTGATTACGTATGTCCAGATCATCATTACCTCGAGTCATGGGGCGATGCAGAAGCATACAAAGGAAGCTTTAGTTTAATGCAACCCACTATTCGTCCTTTGTTTAACACACGTCAAGCAGGCGAAAGTTTGTTGAAGTGGAGTGGAAATACAAATACAGATTATTATACTTATATCCGTAGTACTTGGAATACATCAGTATTTCCAATGCAAAATGGAATGAGTTCTTTCGATGCTTTCTGGAATCAAGCTTTAAGAGATGGAATTTTTGAAGCTTCTTTCGTTATAGGTGGAGCAACATCTTTCTCGGGTAATGTAGCTGCTGCAGCTACATTATTAGCAAAACCGGCATCAGGAATTGAAATTGCTGTCTATGAAAAAGCAGGATTAGGAAATGGAGCTGGAGGAAATAATCCTTGGTTACATGAATTACCAGATCCTATCACTAAAGTTTGTTGGGATAATTATTTCGCAGTTCTTCCTGCATATGCAGAGAAAATGGGATGGCGTCAAGGAACTGTGATCGAAGTGAAAGTTGGAAATTCAAGTGTGAAAGGTCCCGTGTTGTTGCAACCTGCCATGGCTGATGAAACCATCGCAGTAGCGTTAGGTTACGGCCGTACGAATTGTGGTAAGGCTGGAAATAATGTTGGATTTAATGCTTATCCATTGGTAAGTATGACCGGTGGCGTGTTGAACTATTATGCTACCGGTGTTGCTGTCAATAAAACCGTTGAAGACGATTATACTTTTGCTTTAACACAAACACATCATACCATGATGGGTCGTGATATCGTAAAGGAAACAAGTTTGGCGGCATGGTTGAAAGATCCTAAAGCTGGAAATCCTCCTGAATTAATCGCATCTCCAGAAGGTCCAATGAGTCCAGAAGAGTTGGATTTATGGAAAACAAAAGATGAACCCGGTTTTGATCGTATTAATCACGCTTGGGGTTTAGGTATCGATTTGAATAGTTGTATTGGTTGCGGTGCATGCGTCATTGCTTGTAACGCTGAAAATAATGTACCTGTTGTTGGTAAGGATGAGATTGGTCGTGCTCGTGAGATGCATTGGATTCGTATCGATCGTTACTATACCAGTGACACTACGAAAGAAAACGCTGAAGAAAAAGGACTTGGTAAATTGGATATGTATGGTGAAATGGAAAAGCCAGCTTCCGACAATCCACAAATCATGTTCCAACCTGTCATGTGTCAACACTGTAATCACGCTCCTTGTGAAACAGTTTGTCCAGTAGCAGCAACAACACATAGTTCTGACGGATTAAACATGATGGCATATAACCGTTGTGTAGGTACTCGTTATTGCGCAAATAACTGTCCGTATAAAGTACGTCGCTACAACTGGTTTAAGTATAGCGATAATGATCAGTTCCCTTATAACATGAATGATAGTTTAGGTAAGATGGTTTTAAATCCAGATGTTACCGTTCGTTCACGTGGAGTCATGGAAAAGTGTTCAATGTGTATACAACGTATTCAGTATGGTCGTTTAGATGCTAAGAAAGAAGGTCGTCGTCCAAAGGATGGTGAAATTAAAACAGCATGTGCACAAGGTTGTCCTACGAATGCAATTGTATTTGGTGATTTCAATGATCCAAATTCTCAAATAAGTGAACTCTTCAAAGACGAGCGTAGTTATCATTTGCTTGCTTCTGTGGGAGCACGTCCTTCTGTATTTTATCAAACGAAAGTTTGGAATCGTACGGAAGAGCCAGTAAAAAATCATCATTCATAAAAAAGAAATTAATCTCGAGTATAGTATTCTTCTCTTATGCATAAAGAATCGGAACTTCGTCCTCCACTCATCCTAGGTGACAAAACCTGGCACGACATCACAGAAGATGTATGCCGCCCGGTGGAATCAAAAGCCAACAAATGGTGGTGGCTTGCCTTCTCTGTATCATTAGCCGCATTTATATGGTGGGTGATAGCAGTATCGTACACAGTTGGAACCGGACTTGGTGTCTGGGGTTTGAATAAAACCGTAGGTTGGGCATGGGATATCACCAACTTCGTTTGGTGGGTAGGTATCGGTCACGCTGGAACCTTGATCTCAGCCATCCTTTTATTGTTTCGTCAGAAATGGCGTTTATCCATCAACCGATCGGCAGAAGCGATGACGATCTTCGCTGTAATTTGTGCAGCAAGTTTTATTGTATCTCACATGGGTCGCCCTTGGGTGGCTTACTGGCCATTACCACTTCCTAACCAATTTGGTTCTTTATGGGTGAACTTTAACTCACCACTGGTTTGGGACGTATTTGCAATCTCTACTTATTTTAGTGTATCGTTAGCATTCTGGTATACGGGATTGATTCCTGACTTTGCGGTAATTCGTGATCGTGCTAACACAAAATGGCGCAAGCGTATTTATACCATCTTGAGTTTTGGATGGATAGGGTCAGCAAAAAACTGGCAACGTTTCGAAGAGGTTTCTCTTGTACTTGCAGGACTTTCAACACCACTTGTACTTTCGGTTCACTCCGTAGTATCCATGGATTTCGCCACGTCGATTGTACCTGGTTGGCATACTACTATCTTCCCTCCATACTTCGTTGCGGGTGCAATTTTCTCTGGATTTGCCATGGTGCAAACACTCTTGATCATCGTTCGTAAAGTATTAACACTTGAAGATTATATCACCATCTACCATATCGATATGATGAACCGAGTGATCTTGATCACAGGTTCTATTGTAGGTGTTGCTTATATCACTGAGTTTTTCATCGCTTGGTACTCAGGAGTAGAGTATGAGCAATACGCATTTATCAATCGAGCAACCGGTCCTTACTGGTGGGCATATTGGAGTATGATGACGTGTAACGTAATTACGCCGCAGTTATTCTGGTCGAAGAAATTACGTGAAAGTGTATTCGCAACCTTTATCATTTCCATCTTCGTTAACGTCGGAATGTGGTTTGAGCGATTTGTAATTATCGTGACTTCACTTCATCGTGATTACCTTCCAAGTAGCTGGACTATGTACAGTCCAACTTGGGTAGAAGCTGGTATTTTCATTGGGTCGATCGGATTATTCTTCACTTGCTTCTTGATTTTCGTTCGTGTATTCCCAGTTATTGCTATGTCGGAATTGAAAACGATTGTAAAATCATCTTCAGAAGGTGCTAAAAAGAAACAAGCTGTAACCGCTAAACAAGAGACACACTAAATGAGCGCTAAGAATAAAAAATTCGTTTATGGCATTTTCGACGACGATCAAGTTGTTTTAAATGCAATTCCTTCTCTTAGAAGCAAGGGGTTGAAAGTAAAGGATGTAATTTCTCCATTTCCGATTCACGGTTTGGATGAGGTATTGGGATTAGAGCGTACTCGTATCTCTATCACTTGTTTCCTTTTTGGAATGACAGGCTGCGGCCTAGCATTGCTGATGACCGGTTACATGAACATCTTCGATTGGCCAATGGATATTGGAGGAAAGCCAAGTTTTGCATTCTATAAAAACTTGCCGGCCTTCATTCCAGTAACGTTTGAAAGTACCGTATTGTGTGCTGCTCATGGAATGGTAATTACTTTTCTCTTGAGAAGTAAATTATTACCAGGTGTAGAACCGAATGTAATTCACCCTCGCATGTCCGATGATCAATTCGTGATGGCGGTGCAAATTAATGATGATAGCGAAATTGCAAATGTGGAGTCACAACTTCGTGCAGCTGGTGCTATTGAAACTAAAAAATAAAAAACAGAGAACCCATTGCTATGAATAAGCCAGTTGTGTTCCTTTCTTCTCTTGCATGTCTTGCCATTGTCCTATTGACGTCTTGTGGTGGTAGAGATGCAAATGATCCAGGAACGGAATTCATGCCCGACATGTACCGTTCACCTGCCTATGCAGTATATTCTTCTAATCCCAATTTTGCAGATAGTTTGACGATGCAAACTCCTGTTAAAGGAACGATTCCAAGAGGATATACTTTCTTCTCTTATCCTTCTACACTTGAAGGTTACGAAGCAGCAGGTCGTGATGTAAAAAATCCATTGCTCTTTACTGAAGAGAATGCTGCAGAAGGACAACGTCTCTATGCAATCTTTTGTACACATTGTCATGGCGAAACAGGTCAAGGTGATGGAAACTTAGTGGCTATTGGAAAATTCCCGCCTCCACCAAGTTATTCAGCAGGAAATTCAAGTCGTGGAGGTCTAGTAAAGGATCTTAGCGATGGAAAAATATTCCATACGATTACGTATGGTGTGAATTTAATGGGTCCACATGCTTCTCAACTTAACCCTGAGGAAAGATGGAAAATTACCATGTATGTTCACCAGTTACAAGGAAATGCTTCTGCTCCTGTAGGCGCAGATTCAACAGCAATTAAAGACTCTTCGAATGCCACTGCAATGGCAAAATAATTAAACAGAAATTAGAATATATGGGACATCACGGACCTATCGAAGTTACAACCACTCAACCTTACGATTTTACATCTAAGAATAAGATGTATGCGATCGCTATGATTGTGATTGGTATTGTTTCCATCGCTGCTCAGTTTATGACACATCATGAACAAACATGGGCCAACTTATTATGGAGCAATTTTATATTTATGGCACTCGCTCTTGGAGCTACCTTTTTTCTAGCGCTGCAGTATGTGGCCGAAGTAGGTTGGAGTGCTGTTATCTATCGACCTCTTGAAGCAATGGGTCAAAGTTTACCAATTGCTGGAATCATTATGGCCATCATTATTGCATTCGGTGGTCAACATATTTATCATTGGATGGGTGATGGGCTTACCGATCCAAACTCTGCGAATTATGATAAAATTATTGCCGGTAAATCAGCCTTTTTAAATCCAACATTCTTTTGGATTAGAATCGTACTTTACTTCGTTATCTGGACCTTGTTCGCTCGTTTGTTTAGATCGAATTCTTTGAAAATGGATGAGGGAAGTGATAGTGTAGGTGCATATTTGAGAAACCGCCGTTCAGGAGCTACATTCTTAGTCTTGTTTGCGATTACAGAATCTTTGATGTCGTGGGATTTTATTATGTCAATCGAGTCGCATTGGTATTCTACTTTGTTCGGATGGTACACCTTCGCAGGAATGTTCGTAACCACATTGTCGGTTTTAGCTTTTATCGTTGCTTATTTAAAACACCGTGGATATTTAGAAGAGGTGACCGAACATCATTTGCATGATATCGGAAAGTTCATGTTTGCCTTTAGTATTTTCTGGACATACTTATGGTTCTGTCAGTTTATGTTGATATGGTATTCAAACATTCCTGAAGAGGTAACTTATTTCATGTTACGTCAAGATCATTATCGAGGTATCTGGCTTGCTGCATTCTTTATTAACTTCATTGCACCATTTTTAATTTTGATGACGCGTGATGCAAAACGTAAAAAGTTTTTGTTGATGTTTATGTCGATCGTGATCTTCGTAGGTCACTGGTTGGATTTTTACATCATGGTGATTCCAGGTTCAATGGTAACTGCTACTCATGAACTGGCAGCTCATGGCGCAGCAGCAGCACATGGAGCAGCAGGGCATCATGAATTATTAATTGGAAGTATTGGTTGGATGGAAGTAGGTACTACTATCGGCTTCATTGGTCTATTCGCTTACATCACTCAACATTACATGAGTAAAGCTCCATTAGTGGTGAAGAATCACCCGATGATGGAAGAAAGTTTACATCATGCTATATAATTATTAAATCTAGAATCTACTTAAATTAAATATTTCGAAAAGCTATGAACTTGTTGTTAACCCTAGCAGTTGTCTTTGGTATTCTGGTGCTTGTCCGAATTGCTAATGTTGCCCAAATGGCAGCAGAGCTCAGCGGAGAAACCGACGAAGAAGAAGAGGAAAAAGCAAATAAATGGAATAGCCTCGGATTCCTTCTGTTTATGGTGATCGGTTTACCATTAATGGTGTACTGTGCTATTAAGTGGAGGCCCTTGATGTTGCCAGTTGCCGCCTCAGAACATGGTGTTGGAGTGGATAAACTCATGGACATTAACTGGTGGGTTCTTATTATCACTTTCTTTATTACTTCTATTTTACTTTTTTGGTTCGCCTATAAATATCGATACAACAAAAACAGAAGATCTTATTATTTCCACGATAACATGAAGTTGGAAATGATTTGGACCGTAGTTCCAACTATCGTTCTTTCTGGATTGATCGTTACTGGATTAATTGAGTGGAATAATATTACCGATATAGCGAAAACAAATCAAGGAATGAAAGTTCAGATTTATGCAAAGCAATTTGATTTCACCGCTCGATATGCAGGAAAAGATAATAACCTCGGATCTTCTTTCTTTAGAAATATTACCGACACAAATCCATTGGGCGTTGATTCTTCAGATGCGTCTGCTGCGGATGATAAGTTTTCCTCAGAGTTAGTAATGCCGGTTGGAGAAGAAATAGAATTGGTAATTAATTCCAGAGATGTAATTCACTCGGTTTACCTTCCTCATTTCCGTGCTCAGATGAATGCTGTTCCTGGAATGACAACACGATTTCATTTCAAGCCTACCATCACTACAACTAAAATGAAAGAGATTACGGGTAATCCCAAGTTTGAATACATCATGTTGTGTAATAAAATTTGCGGAGTGGCTCACTATAATATGAAGATGCCAGTGCGTGTATTAGAGAAGGATGAGTTTACTAAATGGTTGAGAGAGCAGAAAAGAGTGTTTACACGTGAATCACTTAATGCAGCGGCTGGGGCTGACTCAACAAAAATAACCGTAGATTCTACAGTAGTAAGTGCGAAATAATTTCGCGAAATAGTTCAACGAATAATATTACAAAGAGAAAATAATCACCAATGGAAGTGAATCAACATAACGAAGTGAGCACGCATCATGATGACCACAGTCATCACGGGCATGATCATCATCACGAACATGAAGAAAGTAATAACTTCTTTGCGAAGTACGTTTTTACTACGGATCATAAAATGATCTCTAAGCAGTTCTTGATAACTGCAATTGTAATGGCATTCTTGGCCATGGCAATGTCAATGATTTTCCGTTTGCAATTGGCTTGGCCCGATGTTAAATTTCCTTTCTTAGAAGATGTATTAGGCCGATGGGCTAAAGACGGAAAATTAGATCCTGGTTTTTATTTAGCATTAGTTACCATCCATGGAACGATCATGGTTTTCTTTGTACTAACAGGTGGATTATCTGGAACATTTGCCAACTTACTCATTCCACTTCAAGTAGGAGCACGCGATATGGCCTCAGGATTCCTGAACGCACTTTCGTTCTGGTTCTTCTTCGCTTCTACAATAGTAATGTGTTCTTCGCTGTTTATTGAAGCAGGTCCCGCATCTGCAGGTTGGACAATTTATCCTCCCCTAAGTGCATTGCCACAATCCATAGGTGGCTCCGGTTTAGGAATGACGCTATGGTTAGTATCCATGGCATTGTTCATCGCATCTTCGTTGTTAGGAGGTATCAATTACGTGACTACGGTTCTGAATCTTCGTACGAAAGGAATGAACATGACGAAGTTGCCTTTAACAGTTTGGGCTCTCTTTATTACAGCAATTCTTGGAGTTCTTTCTTTCCCGGTATTATTGGCAGCAGCGTTGTTGTTGATCTTTGATCGTAGCTTCGGAACAAGTTTCTTCTTGAGTGATATCTTTATTGATGGTGCACCTCTGGATTACGCAGGTGGTTCGCCTATTTTATTCCAACATTTATTCTGGTTCCTGGGTCACCCCGAAGTATACATCGTATTACTTCCTGCATTAGGTCTAGCTTCTGAAGTTATTTCTGTGAATTCTCGTAAACCCATCTTCGGTTATAAAGCCATGATCGGTTCGATGTTGGTGATTGCCTTCCTTTCATTTATTGTTTGGGGACATCATATGTTTATCACAGGAATGAATCCATTCCTCGGTTCGGTATTCGTATTTACAACACTTCTAGTTGCGATTCCATCAGCCGTAAAAGTCTTCAACTATTTAACTACACTGTGGAAAGGAAATATACAGTTTACACCGCAAATGATGTTTGCGATGGGATTGGTTTCAACATTTATCACAGGTGGATTAACTGGAATTATTTTAGGAGATTCAACATTAGATATTAATGTTCATGATACCTATTTCGTGGTAGCTCACTTTCACATAGTAATGGGTTCATCAGCCATCTTCGGAATGTTTGCCGGGGTGTATCATTGGTTCCCGAGAATGTATGGTCGAATGATGAATCGCAAACTGGGTTATGCTCACTTTTGGTTAACCTTGCTCGGTGTGTATGGTGTATTCTTTCCAATGCATTTCTTAGGATTGGGTGGCGTGCCTCGTCGTTACTATGCAAACACAGGCTATGAAGCATTCAACGCATTCGTAGATATAAATGTGATCATAACGATATTTGCAATTGTTGCAGGTTTCGCTCAATTGATCTTCGCATTTAACTTCTTCTATAGCATTTACAGAGGTAAAAAATCAGTTCAGAATCCGTGGAAAGCGAATACACTCGAGTGGACAGCTCCCGTTGAACATCTCCATGGTAACTGGCCAGGCGAACTTCCAACTGTTCACCGCTGGCCTTATGATTACAGTAAGCCAGGTGCCCCCGAGGATTTTATTCCGCAAACAGTACCTTACTCCGAAACACCAGAGAGTAATACGCCCGATGATCATAAACATTAAAAATTCTAACCCTGTAGCAACACTACAGGGTTTTTTATTTTTAGACTAAATGATCACCATTTTTTTATATGCCGTTGAAAGAATAATGCCATTTAAATATAATATGTAGTCCAATCATTTAAACACAAATGTGAGCATATTTCGAGCAATAATTATTAATTGAAATCAATATCGTTCGGAACTGTGCGGAGGTCGTCCACGCAACAGTGCGAACCGATTTTTGCTGTACCGACGAAGTACAGAAATAGCACAAAAGATTGTTCAGTGGTTGCGGAAGAAAGTAGAAAGTAGAAACTGCAAAAAATGGTTGGTGTTGGGTGGCGTGCTTTCTTTGGTTACTTTCTTTTCACGTAAAAGAAAGTAACAAGTAAATTAATACTAGAATCTTAATTAAAAAAAACTAAAATATTTATTACAGATATTTGTGTGCTATTTCACCCTCATCTATAAATTAGTAATTCAGTACAATTCAGTGATAATGAAAATAGCTTATTAACAAAAATAATATTTGAACTAATAAATATTTATAAATGGTTTAATCTTAATTTTGTATGATGATGAACTTCGAGAATAAGTCCGCTTGGGCGATGCAAAAGGATGAGCAAGATGAGTTGGCTTCTTTTCGTCAACGCTTTCATATCCCGCTTCATCACGGACAAGAGACCGTATATTTTTGTGGAAACTCTTTAGGACTTCAACCCAAACAAACAAGTCATTATGTGTTGCAAGAGTTGCAAGACTGGGCAACACGTGGTGTAGAAGGCCACTTTAAGCCGCATACAGGTTGGTTTGGATATCATGAACTCTTGAGAGATGCCACAGCTCGATTAGTGGGCGCACAACCGCAAGAAGTAGTAGTGATGAATCACCTTACCGTAAACCTTCACTTGTTATTGGTTTCGTTTTATCGTCCTACTGCAGATCGCTATAAAATTATTTGTGAAGGAGGAGCCTTTCCTTCCGACCGATACGCTTTGCAATCGCAAGTGGAATGGCATGGCTTTGATGCCGCCGATGCACTCATCGAATTGCAACCGCGTAAAGGAGAAGAATTAATTCGTCATGAAGATATTATTGAAGCCATCAACGATTGCGGTGATGCCTTAGCGTTAGTAATGCTTGGCGGGGTGCATTATTTCACCGGACAAGTGCTCAACATGAAAGCCATTACCGATGCCGCTCATGAAGTCGAGGCTTATGCTGGATTTGATTTAGCACACGCCGCGGGAAATCTTGAATTGAAATTACACGAGTGGAATGTAGATTTCGCTGCTTGGTGTTCGTACAAATATTTGAACGGTGGACCCGGAACAGTAGGAGGAGCATTCATAAACGATCGTCATGTAAAGAATTTGCACTTGCCTCGTTTTGCAGGTTGGTGGGGCAATGATCCCAATCAACGATTTAAAATGCCACATCGCTTCGTTCCCGTTCCCACCGCCGATTCTTGGCAGTTAAGCAACGCGCCCATTTTAGAGATGGCAGCATTGCGCGCTTCCTTGGAGTTATTTGACGAAGCAGGCATGTCGCGACTTGCTGCAAAAGGAAAAGAACTTACATCATACTTACTATTTGTAATTAGAGATGTGTTGAAGGAAAAGGAAAAAAGTGATTTGGTGCAAATCATCACGCCTTTCGAAGAGCAAATGCAAGGATGTCAATTATCACTTAAGTTTATGAAAGGTGGTAAAGCTATTTTTGATCAACTCACAGCACAAGGTGTAATTTCCGATTGGCGTGAACCTGATCAAGAAGGAAGAACAGAAGGTGTAATTCGCGTAGCTCCGGTACCGTTATATAATTCCTTTATGGATGTTTGGCGATTTGGAGAAATATTAAAATCCGCTTTGTAAGCGATCAACACAATTCAGAATTCAGTCCCGATAGCTATCGGGATCAGAATTGTGAAACTCAAGTTAACCATTCTAAGAATAAAATTTTTATTTGCCGAAAAACAATCCGTGTAAATCATAATAATCCGTGTCATCCGTGTTCTATAATAAGTTTAAAATAGGTAGATGATTTCTTTCTCTTACGATTTTTTTCGTTACTTTTACCTCTTACCACCACTATGAAAAAATTCACGCTCATCGGCTCTGGCTTAGTTGGATCACTGCTTTCCATCTATCTATCAAAGCGCGGTTATAAAGTCTCTATGTACGAACGTCGCCCCGACTTACGTACCAATCGAATTAGCGCAGGTCGCTCTATCAATTTAGCATTGAGCGATAGAGGTTGGAGAGGATTGGAGAAAGTAGGGATCGCCGATGAAGTACGTAAAGTAGCTCTGCCTATGAATGGGCGTATCATGCATGGCGTCGATAGTTCATTAAGCTATCAACCTTACGGAAAAGAAGGTCAAGCTATTTATTCCGTTTCTCGCGGCGGATTAAATTGTGTGTTGATGGACCTCGCCGAAAAAAATGGCGTGGAAATTTTCTTCAACGAATCTTGTACAGGTGTCGATTTGAAAAAAGGAAAAGCGTTTTTTACGCATTTCGAAACCCAAAGTCAATCTGAAATTAATTCGGATTATTTAATTGCATCTGACGGAGCTGGTTCTGCAGCTCGACTTCAATTGCAATTATCTACCGATCGATTTCAATATTCACAGCAGTACCTCGAACACGGTTATAAGGAACTTACGATTCCAGCTACACCATCTGGCGAATTCGCCATGGATCCTACCGCACTTCATATCTGGCCGCGCGGTTCTTTCATGTTAATCGCATTACCGAATATGGATAAGTCATTTACTTGCACTTTGTTTTTTCCTTTTGATGGCGAATATTCTTTTAACTCGCTCACAACCGAAGAAAAGATGATGGACTTCTTCGTGAAAACGTTTCCCGATGCAGTTCCCTTGATGCCTTCATTGAAAACCGATTATTTTGAAAATCCCACAGCTTCACTCGGTATCATTCGTTGTTTCCCTTGGAGCTACGATGATAAATTACTGTTGGTAGGTGATGCAGCACACGCTATCGTTCCGTTTTATGGACAGGGAATGAATTGCGGATTTGAAGATTGTGTGGTGCTCGATCAACTCATGGATGCACACGGTGAAGATTGGAAAACGATCTTCCACGAATTTGAAGTATCGCGTAAACCCGATAGTGATGCCATTGCAGATTTGGCGCTCGCGAATTTTATCGAGATGCGTGATAAAGTAGGACAAAAGGAATTTCTTCTTCAGAAAAAAATCGAAGCCTGGTTCAGCACCAAGTATCCACAAAAGTGGATTCCACTCTACACCATGGTTACATTCTCTCCCGATATCCGCTACAGCGAAGCCCTGCGCGAAGGTCAACGCCAAGAATCCATCATGAAAAAAGTAATGGCACTCGACAACATCGAATCCAAATGGAATTCAAAAGAAGTGGAAAAGTTAATGCTGGAGCTATTAAATGGGTAACGGGATTTTTGTAAAATGAAATGCGTAATTGATGCGAAATTCGAATGAACACGAAATGCGAAATTTATGCGAAATGCGAATTAAAACGATCCCAATAGCTATCGGAAGCGATAAATAAATTCTCTGTAAATATATTTATCCCTCCCAAGTTTTTTACAGGGTTCATTGAAATTATTTTTTTAAGTTATTGAGAAATATATTATTATTGGAAGTTTTTGAATCGTAATCCCTCCGTGCTCCTCCGTGTCTCCGCGTCCGTGGCAAACGGTATTGATTAATAGAATTAAAATCTTAATCTGAATTAAAGACTCTTTGACCACTAATTGCACAAAGTTTTCACAGGGTTCTCAAAGATTTATTAAACAAGAATAATCTATAAAGAAACTACAATCAAACCCAGAATGGGTGACATGATTATAAAAAAAACAAATTAAAAATAACCAAAACCCCGACGGG